>JBEKNT010000311.1:0-8231 GCA_049522565.1 Acetobacteraceae bacterium | reverse complement strand
CACCGGCGGTCCGGCGCCCAGCATTTTCAGCCACGGCAGTGCGGCCTCGGCCACTCGCCAACTCCGTGTTAAAATCCTGCCTGTGTTGCGGCGTCACGCCTATCCACGACGCGCGGATCGATCATGCGATTGCCGCCAGAGCCGGATAGACCATCCCCCGCCTCACCCAACATCTTCATGCCACGTCCGCCCGTCGCGCTCGATCAGCGCGATCGACGCGGTCGGGCCCCAGGTGCCGGCGGAATACGGCCGCGGGTGATCGGGGCGGGCGCCCCACGCCTCCAGGATCGGCTCGACCCAGGTCCATGCGGCTTCCACCTCGTCGCGCCGCATGAACAGCGTGGGATCGCCGCGCACCGTGTCCATCAGCAGCCGCTCATAGGCGTCCGGGAAGCGGATGTTGAACGCGGCATCGAACCGAATATCCAATCCGGTCGGTGACAGCCGCAATCCCCCGGGGCCGGGGTCCTTCGTCATCATCTCCAGCCGGATGCCCTCCTCGGGCTGCAACCGGATGATCAGCCGGTTCGGCTGCCACTCCGCCGCGTCCGGCGGGAAAATCGAGAATGGCAGCGCGCGGAACTGTACGACAATTTCGGAAACCTTCTTCGGCAGCCGCTTGCCGGTGCGCAGGTAGAACGGCACGTTGGCCCAGCGCCAGGTGCGCACCTCTGCCTTCAGCGCGACAAACGTTTCTGTGCCGCTGGGTTCGTCGCGGGCCAGATCGGCGAGGTAGCCCGGCACCGGCCGCCCATCGATCGCGCCCTGAATGTATTGGCCACGCACAGTCAGGCTGGCAGCCTCGTGCGGTTCGAACGGGCGCAGCGCACGCAGCACCTTCAGCTTCTCGTCGCGCACCCGATCGGCTTCCAGCGAAACCGGCGGCTCCATGGCGATCAGGCACAGCAACTGCAACAGGTGATTCTGCACCATGTCGCGCAGCACGCCGGCGCTGTCGAAATAGCCGGCCCGGCCTTCCAGGCCGACCGTCTCGGCGACGGTGATCTGCACGTGGTCGATCACGTCGGTGTTCCACAGCCGCTCGAAGATCGAATTGGCGAAGCGCAGCGCCAGCAGGTTCTGGACAGTTTCTTTTCCGAGATAATGGTCGATACGGAAGGTTTGCGCTTCCGTGAACACCTCGCCGACGCGATCATTGACCTCGCGCGCCGAGGCAAGGTCATGACCGATCGGCTTTTCCAGCACCACGCGCGACTTTGCCGTGACCAGGCCGGCGCGGCCGAGATTGCGGCAGACCGGGCCATAGAGATCGGGCGACGTGGCGAGATAGAACACGCGCACCCGCTCCGGATCGAGCAGTTGCTGCAATCCGCCCCAGTCGGCATCGGATTTGGTGGCGTCGAGGCGAACATAGTGCAGGCACGAACAGAAGCGTTCGACGGCGTCGGCATTGAGATCGGCGGCGGCGACATGCTCGTTCAGCGCCTCCGCCGCCCGCTTGCGAAAGCCGTCGTCGCCACCGAGGTCGGAACGGGCGGCGCCGACGATGCGCGAGTCGGCCGGGATCTGGCCGTCGAGCGAGCGGTAGTACAGCGCCGGCAGCAGTTTGCGCAGCGTCAGGTCGCCGGTGGCGCCGAACACCACGCAATCGAACGTCGCCACGGGAATGATTTTCGCCGCCATCGCCGCACTCCTTCTGCTAAAAACCCCTCTCCCACGAAGTGGGAGAGGCCAGGGTGAGGGTGCCGCGTGCCGCACGCACGACCCTCACCTGACCTCTCCCGCGAAGCCGGCGAGGGGATCCCTACAACCTCACACCACAGGCGAGGCGCCGCCATCCATGTTGATCGCGGTCCCGGTGGTGAAGCCGGCGAGATCGGAGCACAGGAAGCACGCCATCGCGGCGAATTCCTCGGCCTTGCCGACACGGCCCAACGGCACGTTCGCGCCCATCTTTGCGCGGAACTCCTCGTAGGTGGCGTTGGAGCCTTCGCGCGCGTGCCGCCGCACATGCTGGTCGGAATCGATCAGCCCCACCAGCATGCCGTTCACCAGAATGCCATGCGGCGCGCCCTCGCCGGCGAGCACCTTCATCAACGCCATGCCGGCCGCACGCGATACCGCGGTGGGCGCGCCATTGGCCCGCGGCGCCTTGGCGCCAGTGTTCAGCACGTTGATGATGCGTCCCCACTTGCGCTGCTTCATCCCGGGCCACACCAACCTGCTCAGCCGGATCGCGGCGAACAGCTTCAGATCGAGATCCTCCTGCCACAACTCATCGGTAATTTGCTCCGACGGCATGGCGCGCGAGATCCCCGCGTTGTTGATCAGGATATCGACCTTGCCAAACGTCGAGACCACCGCTGCAAAGGTCTTTTCGATCTGGTCGGCCTTCGACACGTCGCAGACGAACGTCGCGACGCGGCCGCTGGCGCCGTTCGAAGCGATGGCCTTGGCTTGCTCCAGCGCCTCCACCCCGCGTGCCAGGATGGCGACGTCGGCACCGGATGCGGCGAATTCCTTCGCCATGGCCAGGCCGAGCCCCTTGCTCGCGCCGGTGATGATGGCCGAGCGGCCGTCGAGACGAACTTCCATGCGAACCTCCCCTTAACTGGAGCCGCCAGTGTGCGGGAGGCATGCGGCTGCGACAACCGGTCTCGTACTCGCCGCCCGCTATGGGGGGCAAAGGGGCAGAAGCGGCATCGTCCGCATGGCCGGTTGTGCCGGCCCGATCGCTCCACCCTCGATGCTTCGCGCGTCGACCTTTGCCGCGTAGCGGCGGGGGGTGTACGGGCTTCAGTCCGCCGCCGACCCCATCTTCTGCGCCAGGATCGGCACGCGATGCCGCTTCGGCGCCAGCCAATGCTGTAGCCGGTCCAGATACAGATAGACCACCGGCGTGGTGTACAGCGTCAGCAACTGGCTCAGCGCCAGGCCGCCGACCATCGCGAAGCCCAGCGGCCGGCGCAGTTCGGAACCCGCGCCACTTCCCAGCATCAGCGGCAAGCCGGTCAGCATCGCCGCCATGGTGGTCATCAGGATCGGCCGGAAGCGCAGCAGGCACGCCTGGCGGATCGCATCGAACGGAGTCAGTCCGTCGCGCCGCTCGGCGGTGATGGCGAAGTCCACCATCATGATGCCGTTCTTCTTCACGATGCCGATCAGCAGGATCACGCCGATCATCGCGATGATCGACAGGTCGTAGTGCACCGCCAGCAGCATCAGCAGCGCGCCCACGCCGGCCGACGGCAGCGTGGACAGAATGGTCAGCGGCAGGATGTAGCTCTCATACAGGATGCCGAGGATGATGTAGACCGAGATCACCGCGGCAGCGAGCAGATAGGGCTGGCTGGCCAGCGACGATTGGAACGCCTGGGCGGTGCCCTGGAACGAGCCGCTGAGCGATGCCGGCATGCCCATCTGCCGCACCTGCGCCTGGATCGCGTCCACCGCCTGGCCCAGCGCCGCGCCCTGCGCCAGGTTGAACGAGATCGTCACCGCCGGGAACTGGCTCTGGTGGCTGACCGACAGCGGCTGCACCGGCGCCGTGCTCCAGTGCACGAACGTTGACATCGGCACCGCCTGGCCGGTCGATGAGTGCACGTACAGCTTGTCCAGCGTCGCCGGATCGCCGGCCTGGGCAGGCAGCACCTCCAGGACCAGGTGATAGGAATTCACCTGGGAAAAGAACTGGGTGATCTGCCGCTGGCCGAACGCATCGTACAGCGTGTCGTCGATCACCTGCGGCTGGATGCCGAAGCGCGCGGCGGCGTCGCGGTCGATCACCAGCGTCGCGGTGGTGCCGCCCTCCTGCTGGTCGGTCGTCACGTCGCGCAGCATCGGCAGCGACTGCATGCTCGCCAGGATACGCGGTGCCCACTGGTAAAGTTCATCCAGGTTGGCGTCTTGCAGCGTGTACTGGAACTGGGTCTTCGACAGCCGCGCGCCGACCCGCACGTCCTCCGCAGCCTGCAAGAACAGCTTGCCGCCCTGCACCACCGAGAGCTTGGACCGCAACCGCCCGATATAGTTCTGCACCGAGCCGCCGACGCGTTCATCCCACGGCTTCAACGTGATGAACAGCCGGCCGATATTGGCGGTTTGTCCGGCCACGCCGGCGCCGATCGAGGACACATAGCCGCCGGTATCGGGATCCTGTCCGACAATCGCAGCCAGGCGCTGCTGCACCTCGGCCATGTGCGCGAACGAAATGTCCTCCGCCGCCTCGGTGATGCCGATCACCACGCCGGTGTCTTGCGGCGGAAAGAAGCCCTTCGGGATGACGATGTAGAGATAGACGCTGAGGCCCATGGTGCTCAGGAATACCAGTAGGGTGATGAACTGGTGACGCAACGCGATATCCAGGGTGCGCCGGTAGCCGCCGATCAACCCGGTAAACATCGCCTCGATCACGCGATACAGCCAGCCGTGTTGCTCTGAATGATGGCGGAGGAAACGCGAGCACATCATCGGCGTAAGCGTCAGGCAGACGAACGCGGAAACCAGCACGGCGACGGTGACAGTGACGGCGAATTCGCGGAACAACCGCCCGACGATGCCGCCCATCAGCAGCAGCGGAATGAACACCGCCACCAATGAAAAGCTGATCGACACGATGGTGAAGCCGATCTCGGACGCGCCCTTGTAGGCGGCCTCCATCGGTTTCATCCCGTCTTCAACGTGGCGGAAAATGTTCTCCAGCATGACGATCGCGTCGTCGATGACGAACCCGACCGAGATGGTCAGCGCCATCAGCGACAGATTGTCGAGGCTGTAACCGAGCACGAACATCGCCGCGAAGGTGCAGATCAGTGCGACCGGCACCGTGGTGCTGGGAATGATGGTGGCCCAGACATTGCGCAGGAACAGGAAGATCACCATCACCACCAGGCAGACCGACAGCAGCAGGGTGAACTGCACGTCGGCAACCGAGGCGCGGATGGTCAGCGTGCGGTCCATGATGGTGCTGACATGGATCGATGGCGGGATCGACGCCTCGAGATGCGGCAGCGCCGCCTTGATGCGGTCCACCGTGTCGATCACGTTGGCGCCCGGCTGCTTGAAGATGACCAGCAGGATGCCGCGTTTGCCGTTCTGCCAGCCGGCGAGCTTCAGGTTCTCCGCCGCGTCGATCGCCTGCCCGATGTCGCGCACCCGCACCGCGGCGCCGTTGCGATAGGCCAGCACCACGTTGTCGTATTCGCGCGCCCTGGTCATCTGGTCGTTGTCGAACACCGTGTACGACTGCTGCGGGCCGTCGATGATGCCCTTGGGGCCGTCGAGCGTGGCGTTCACCAGCAGGTTGCGCACGTCCTCGATCGTCATGCCCATCGCCGCCAGCTTTTGCGGATCGACCTGCACCCGCACCGCACGTTTCTGCTGGCCGCCGATCAGCACCTGCGCCACGCCGGCGATCTGCGAGATCTGCTGCGACAGCACGTTCTCGGCGTAATCGTCCGTCTCGATCATCGGCAGCGCGTCGGACTGCGCCGTGAGGATCATGATCGGCGAGTCGGAAGGGTTGACCTTGCGGTAGGTCGGCGGCGCCGGCATCGTCTTGGGCAATTGCCCGCCGGCGGCCTGGATCGCCGCCATGATGTCGCCCGCCGCGCCATCGATGTTGCGGTCGAGATCGAACTGCACCACCACCTGCGTCGTGCCCAGCACGCTGACCGAGGTGAGCTGCGCGACGCCGGGGATCTGCGCGATCTGGTATTCCAGCGGCTGCGCCACCGTGCTCGCCATGGTCTCAGGGTTGGCACCGGGCAACTGGCCGGTGACGACGATGGTCGGGAAATCGACGCGCGGCAGCGGCGCGACCGGCAGCAGCGGGTACGCGGCGATTCCCACCAGCACCAGCGCCGCCATCAGCAGCGAGGTGGCGACCGGGCGTTTGATGAAGGGTGCGGAGATGCTCATAAGATCAGCCGCCTGCCTGGCCGGTTTGGGGCGGCGATGCGGTCGCGGTGACACGCGTGCCGTTCTCCAGCCGCGACTGGCCGTCCAGCACGATCTGCTGGCCGGCATCCAGCCCCTTGGTCACCACCATGACCGGGCCGCGGTCCTCCGCCTCGATCGGCTGGCGTTGCACGGTCGAATCAGGCTTCACCACGTACACGTAAAGCCCGGTGGGCCCGTGCTGCACCGCTTGGGCCGGCACGGTGACCACCTGCGGCTCGGTGCGCAGCAGCAGCCGCGCCTCGACGAACTGCCCCGGCCATAGCTTGTCGTCCTGGTTCGGGAAGGTCGCCTTCAGCCGGATCGTGCCGGTGGTGGGATCGATCGCGTTGTCCGGGGTCAGCAGCGTGCCCCTGGCGAGCGGCGACTGGTCGTCGCTCGACCAGGCGGCCACCTCCAGTTGGCGGTTTGCCATGGCGTCCACGATGGCCGGCAGGTCGGCCTGCGGCAGGGTGAACACCACGGAGATCGGCCGCACCTCGGTCAGCGTCACGATCCCGCCCGGGTCGGTCGCGTGCACCAGGTTGCCGGGATCGACCAGGCGCAGCCCGACCCGGCCGTCGAACGGCGCGGTGATGTAGCAGAAGCTGAAGTTGAGCTGTGCCGCCTCGATCGCCGCGTCGTCGCCCTTCAGCGCCGCGACGAACTGGTTCACCATCGCGACCTGGGTATCGACCTGCTGGCGCGAGGCGAAATCCTGCTTCGCCAGGCTGGTGTAGCGCTGCAGGTCGAGCCTGGCATTGGCGAGTTGCGCGTCGTCCTGGGCCTTCTTGGCGATGGCCTGGTCGAGCGCCGCCTGGTAGGGCCGCGGATCGATCACCGCGAGCAGCGTGCCTTGCTTGACCAACTGGCCTTCGGTCACCGGGAACTTGTCGAGCGTGCCGTCCACCCGGGTGCGCACCATGACCGTGTTGAGCGCCTGCACGGAGCCGAGGCCGCGCAGCCAGACCGGCACGTCCTGGCGCTCGGATTTGGCGGTGCTGACCGGAACCGCAGGCGACGCGGTAGGTGGGGGTGCCTGCTGCGCGCCGGGCTGCCGCGCCAGGAACAGGGAGGCGGCGGCCACCAGAAGCAGTGTTCCGCCCAACGAAAGCCCGCGCCGCCGGGCGGAGCAAATACCAGCGTGACCAATAACCCCAGCAGCGCCGCGGCCCTCCGGGGCCGGACTACTGTCGCCTATACTGCGCTGCACCATGCAACTCCCGCGCCTTGCCGTAGCATGTCGGCCCGATGACCGGACCGTAATTTCCCCAAGCGTCGCATTGTCCGCGAATTCGCAACCGGGCGCCAGCGTCAAATATCAGTGCCGGGGGAACCGCAAGCGATCGAAACACAATGATACATTCACGCGGGGATACATTCACGCCGGGTCACGCGGGTTACCGTCCGGCGACGCCCAGCGCCCAGCGGAAGCGGTCCGTGAGATGGGCGCCGTCGCGCGGCGGCAAATGGCGCGGCTGCTCTTCGGGGGCGATGCGCAGGACGGCGAACAGCGGTTCGCGGCGGAGGCGCTCGCGCAGGGCCTCGACCTCCGGCATGCTGCGGGCGGTGGTGGTGGCCGACCAGCCGCAGCCGGCGGCGACCGCTTCGAGGTCGGCGGCAAGGGCGGTGTGGCTGTGCTGCGCGCCGGTCTCCCCGTAGCGTCCGTTGTCGAGCACGGCGATCGCCAGGTTCGGCGCCCCGGCGGCGGCGATGGTGGCGAGCGAGCCCAGTCCCATCAGCATGTCGCCGTCCCCGGTCAGCACCAGCACGCGCCGGTGCTTCTGGGCGAGCGCGATGCCCAGCCCGACCATCGCGGTGCCGCCCATCGCGCCCCACAGGTAGAAGTTCAGCGGGCGGTCGCCGGCGGCCGCCACGTCGTAGCTGGGGGCGCCGAGGCCGGTGACCACCAGCAGCTCGCCCGGGTCGCGCAGCAGCGTGGCCACGGCGGCGCGGCGGTCCAGCGTTCCGTCGTTACGGCGGGTCATGGGCCGGTCCCCTGGGGCGCGAATACCTTGGCGCCGATCAGCCGTTGCGACAGCAGCACCGCCACCGGAACCTGGCTGTCGAATGCCAGGGCGGCGGAGGCGGCGACCAGTTCCGCCACGTCCTCCGGGCGGTCGGCGCGGCGGACATGCACGCCGGCGGCGGTCAGCACGGCCGGTGTCGCGCTGCCCATCGGCACCTGCCACGGGTTGAACTCGGCCCATTCGCCCCGCATGGTCACCAGGGTGAAGAACGGCATCCGGCAGTTCACCGGCAGCGACAGCATGTTGATGCAGTTGCCGACGCCGGAGGATTGCATCAGCAGCGCGGCGCGCTGGCCGCCGAGC
>JBEKNT010000310.1:0-8276 GCA_049522565.1 Acetobacteraceae bacterium | reverse complement strand
GAAGGCCGGCCATCCACGACTTTGCTGTGTCGGATCAAAGAACGTCGTGGGCGGCCGGTCCCGTTAACGGCTCCGAGACGTGCGGCCTTCCGTCGATCCTCCGCCGGTGAGCGCTACACTCGCGTCAGCGGGGCTCCGGCCTGCGCGTTTGCCACGACCTTGTTGCGCAACACGCCGATCCCTGCGACTTCCAGCTCGATCGTACTGCCGTCTGCCAGGAAGCGGCCCATCTCCAGGCCGCAGCAACCGCCGACCGTGCCGCCGGCGATGATCTCCCCCGGATGCAGTGTCTCATTGCGTGAAATGAACGCTAGGATTTGCTCATAGCTGTGCAGCATCCCCGCCGTGGTGGTGCGCACCCACTCCTCGCCATTGACCCGCACCGCGACGGCCAGCGCATAGGGATCGTCGATCTCGTCCGCCGTGACGATCCAGGGACCGATGGCATTGCCAGTGTCGAAGCTCTTGCCTTTGGTCGGCCCAAGTCCGCCTTCCATCTCGCGCCGCTGCTGATCGCGCGCGGAAAAATCGTTCATGATCGTGTAGCCGAAGATGTGGTCGCGCGCCTTGGCGGCAGGGATATCGGTGCCACCCTTGCCGATGACGATCGCGACTTCCAACTCGAAATCCATCACTCGGCTATATGCCGGCCACCGCACCACCGCGTCGTGGCCGACCACGCTGAACCGGTTACTGATGTACCAGATCGGCTGCGCGCGGTACACCTCCGGCACGCTCGCCGCCGGCATGGCGCCCACGCTCTGGCCGTCGAGCGCCGCCTTCAGCCGCTGCATGCCGAGCGGCGCGTGGCTGACATGCTGCGCGAACACCGAGCAATCACGAAGCTGCGGCGGCACCGGCAGCGGTGCCAGCAGACGCACCGTCGCAAGGTCCTGGGTGAAGGGCGCGATTGCGGGTTCCTGTAATGGCAGGCGGCGCAGCAGCGCCATGCCCGCGTCGCCGCTCTCGATCAGCGTCAGCATGCTGGACGGCGCGTGGTGATGCGAGTCGAGCAATCGGGTACAGGCCGCCGCGGCGTTGACGATCTGCCCTTGGTCCGGCAGCACGATGCCAAGCCTCGGGCCGTCGGCTGTCTGATAGGTTGCCAGTTTCATAGCATTTCCCCTCTGGCAGGGTTCTAGCCCTCGGCGCGTGCCTTGACCATCCGCAAGGGGGTGTAGGTCAGCACCAGCCTGCCGTCCTGCTGCACCACGCGGTTGCGCGTGCGCACCAGGCCGCGCGTCGGACGGCTTTTGCTGCGGCGGCTTTCCACCACCTCGCATTCGACATGGATGGTATCGCCGGCGAAGGTGGGACCTTCGACGTTCAGCTCCATGTGCAGGAAGGCGAAACCGGTGTGCTGCATCGTGGCGTGCACCAGCAGGCCCTCCGCGAAGGAATACACCATCGCCGCCGGCACCACGCGCTGCTTGATGTCGCTCTCGTGTTGCAGGAATTCGAGGTTGGAGAACAGCACCTCGGTCATCCCGGTGACGCCGATGAAGGCGACGAGGTCGGCTTCGGTCAGAGTCCGCCCGATGGTGCGGAATTTCCGCCCGAGCGGCAGGTCTTCGAAATACAGGCCCAGTCCCAGCACTTCGTAGCCGTCGATCTCCGGCATGCTCGTCCCTTTTCGATAATGGTTACCTAGAAGAAACTATAAGCTCGCGGCACGGCACGGCATAATCACGCAGCGTAGAGCCCTCTCGCCCGCGCCTTCACCTTGATCAGCGACACCAGCAGGTCGAGCGTCGGCGTCGGCACGCCCACCAGCCGCGCCATGTCCAGCGGCACGCTGTACAGCGCGTCGATCTCCATCGGCCGCCCGGCCTGCAGGTCCTGCAGGATGCTCGGCCGGTGCTGCAGATGCGTGTTGATGGCGGCGATCTGCTGGATGTCGAGATCGAGCGTGATGCCCATGGCGCGCGCCACGGCATCGGCCTCCGCCACCATGCGGCGGGACCATGCGATCAGCGCGGGCTCGGCGTGGGTGGCGGCGACCGGCGTCTCGGTCAGCACGCACATCGGGCCGGCACTGAGGTTGAATGCCAGTTTCTGCCAGATCAGCGTGCGGATGTCGGCGGCGACCGTCACCGGCAGGTGCGCGGCGCGGAACGCGTCGGCCAGCGCGGTGATGCGGGGCGTGGTGCTGCCGTCCGGTTCGCCGAACACGGTGCCGCGGCCGGCGCCGGTCAGCAGCCGCACTACCCCCGGCGAGGGTGTGGAACAGGCGGGCCAGAAGATGCCGCCGATGGCGCGTTGCGGACCGACCGCGTGCCACAGCGCGTCGTCCGGATCGAGCCGCGGCAGGCGCCGCCCGTCCAGCGCGCCGCCGTGCCGGTGGAAATACCACCAGGGGATTCCGTTCATCACGAACGCAACCAGGGTATCCGCGCCCAGCAGCGGCGCGATCCTGGCGGCGACCAGGGGTAGCGCCGGCGCCTTGACCGTGACGATCACGGCGTCCTGCGGCCCGAGGTCCCGCGGATCGTCGCTCGCGGGAAGGTGCGCGGTGATCGATCCGTCGGGGGTCTCGACGTGCAGGCCGTTGACACGGATCGCCGCGAGATGCGCGCCACGTGCCACCACCGACACCTCGGCGCCGCCTTGTGCCAGGAAACCCGCCAGATAGCCGCCGACCGAGCCGGCACCAAAAACGCAAATCCGCATGGGGGGTCGCTACTCCCTCCCCCCTTGTGGGGGAGGGGCGGGGAGGGGAGTTGGTACCGCAACAGCCATGCGGAACGGACCCATCTCCCCAACCCTGCCCCTCAAGGGGGGGAGTCCTTTACCCGCACCCATACTTGTACCTGCACCCAATACTTGCGTGGACCTCGGTCACCCCAGCAATTCCAACGCCGCTCGGGATAGCGCCTGCACGCCATAGCCGATGCAGCGCTCGTCCGGCTGGTAGGCGGAATTGTGCAGCTTGTCCTCGCGCCCCGGCTGCGACGAGCCGACGCGCAACTGAAAGCCTGGCACCAGGTCCAACATCAGCGCAAGGTCCTCGCCGCCAAGGCTGGCCTCGCCCTGCGAGATCGCGTCACCGAACTGCTTGCGCACCGCAGCGACTGTGGGATCCAGAACGCGGTCGTCGTTGCGCAGCATAGGTACGCCGCGGCGGTAGTCCACCTCGCAAGCGACGCGCAGGCCCTCGCGCATGCCGGCCGACAGGCGCTTGATGGCCTCCTCCGCCGCGTCGCGCGCTTCGGGGTGCAGGGTGCGCACGGTGCCTTTGATGGCGCAGCTATCCGGGATGATGTTGTAGGTCGTGCCGCCCTGGATGCAGCCAACGGTCACGACCACCGGCATGGTCGGATTGACCTCGCGCGACACCACCGTTTGTAGCTGCGCCACCAACAGCGAGGCCGCGACGATCGGGTCTACCGTGGTGTGCGGCCACGCCGCGTGGCCGGACTTACCGTGCACCACGATGTCGAACCGGTCCGCCGCCGCCAGAGCCGCGCCGCGGACGAAGCCGAAGGTCCCCACCGGTATGTCGGGATGGTTGTGGAAGCCCAACGCCAGGTCGACCTTCGGCGCTTCCATCACCCCGTCGGCGATCATGGCACGCATGCCGCCGATGCCTTCCTCGGCCGGCTGGAACACCAGCTTCACCGTCCCGGCGAGCTGGGGCGCCAGATCGCGCAGCACCTCCGCGACCCCAAGCAGGGTGGTGGTATGGATGTCGTGGCCGCAGGCGTGCATCAGGCCGGGATAGGTGCTGGCCCACGGCAGGCCGCTGGTCTCCTGGATCGGCAGTGCATCCATGTCGGCGCGAATGGCGAGGACCGGGCCGGGGCGCCCGCCTTCGATCAGCCCGACCACCCCCGTCTGGCCGATCTGCGTCTGGTGCGGAATGCCGAGCCGGGTCAACTCGCGGGCGACGATGCCGGCGGTGCGGACTTCCTCGAAGCCGAGCTCCGGATGCGCGTGGATGTCCCGGCGGATCTCGATCAGCCGCTGCTCGATCTGCTGGGTGAGGTCGCGGATGGCTGTGGTGGGGTCGTTAGGGAGGGGATGGGGGGGCATTGCGCCAGGTCTTTCGTGGTTTGGCGCGCATCATGTTGGGACGGGCAGGGCGGTGCAAGGCGGAAGGGCGGCACCTGCCGCACGAGCCTCCAGTTCGGCAGGCACCGCTCGATCCGGCCGGTGAACCGGTCGTTGCGATGCCGGGCGATTATGTGCGTCATCTCGTGCACCACGACAGATTCGAGGCACTCCGGCCGGTTCCTGCCGTGTTCGGTGGTCCTGCGGATGTTGGGTGTACCAGTGGCGCAGGTTCTCAATTTGTCTGCATCCGCGGCCCAAGAAAGCGCGCGAGCTTTACAACGAGCGCTGGCTCACATCCGGTTCCCACGGCAACGACATATTTCCATGGCAACGAACATATTCTGTATGTGGAAGGAAGAATTATTTGCACAGATGCACGCCGATAGACCGAGCGGGACGGTCGGCCGATGGTATGCCAAGCGGATTTGCATCCAGGTTCCCGATCCGCTTGCCACCATCGTGCCCCCCCATGCGCCGCGGCTGGCGGGCGCCGCGCCCGCCATCGCCCGCGGCTTCCGGCGCCGGGCCACCCTGAACCTGTGATTCGGACCATCGAGGCGTGATGCACGGGGCCGATCCACGGCTGGTTCCGGCGTCTTGCTTCGGCCACCGCCGTCGCTGCGGCCTAACGCGCGCTCAGGCGATACAGGCTGCCTGGCCCTGCGGCGGGCAGCTTCTGCGGTTCGCGTGTCAGCGACAGTGGGTACCGGAAACCTCGCCCGCGCGGAGCGCCGGAGAGGTCATCAAGCAGCATCCGGGAAGCTGAACGCCAGCAGGGCGCAGACCATGCCCACGGCCCAGGCGAGGTAGATCACGATCAGCAGGTCGCGCACGGAATAGCGTCGGCCCAGCCGCCATGCCACTGGGAACGGCACCACCAGCGCCGCCAGTGCCATCGGCAGGCCGAACGTCTCGAACGCGTAGATCCACATGGTGAAGCCGACGACGAGCGCCACGAACATCGGCGGGATGCAGACCAGGATCAGCGTCTCGTGCCGCACGTACACGGTGCTGAAGATGACAAAGGCGAACATCGCCAGGGTTATGAAGTAGGCTGTCGCCTCTAGCATTGCGCGCTCCCGATCGACCCCTCCCCCTACCTTGGTCCGCTTCGCGCCCCAAGCCCACAAGGAGAGGGGGAGTCTGTTGATCCATGATTAGCTGCCGACCTTCAGCGTTGATACCAGGCCGCGCAGGCAGGTCAGCACGGATAACGCGGTCAGCTTGCCGGTGCGCGGGTTGTCCTCGCTTGGCACGTTCTCGATGGTCATGCTGAAGCGTGCGGCTTCGGCCTCCACCTGGATGGTGTGGGTGTTGCGGGTGACGCCGGGGTCGGCCCAGATCTCCACGCGCGTGCGCACCGGGCCGATACCGGCCAGCGCCAGTGCCGCGGCGACGTTGACGTTGGCCGGGAAGCCCGCGGCCGCGTCCAGCGCGTTGCCCTGGAACACCAGCAACGGCGCGGTGAGGCTGCTGACATCGATCCCGTGCCGCGTCAGATAGGGCGCGCCGGCGAGGCCCCCAGGCGGTTTGCGGGTCACCATGGTGACGCTTTCCACCGGGCCCTCGGCCGCGGCGCGCACCGCGTCCAGTCCGAGCAGGGCGCCGGTGGGAACGACGATGCGCGCCCCGGTGGCCCGGGCGCGGGCAACCAGGTGCATGCGCGGCAGCAAGGCGCCGACTGAGGCTGGCACGAAGATCCGCCCCGCGTCGATCGCCGCCCGCGCGATTTGCTCGAACACCGCCGCGGGGGCGGCTTCCACGACGATGTCCGCCTCGGCGAGCGCATCGAGCGGCACGATTCGCGGCTTGGTGCGAAAGCGGACGAGGTTGGCTTCGGCCTTGGCATGGTCGCGCGCGGCGACGGCGATCAGCCTCAGGCCCTCCACGCCGGCGTCCAGTGCGCGGGCGAGCGGCAGGCCGATAGCGCCCAGGCCGCCGATCGCGACGGTTTTGCTCATGGCTGACCCTCCCCCGCCCGCGGCACCAGGCTGCGCGCCATCGCCAGGTCGTCCGGCGTGTTGACGTTGAGGAACGGGTCCCACTTCCCGGCGGGGAAAGCAACCCGCCGCATGCCGATCGCGTCGGCGAAGCGGGCGACGGTGCGGCGACCGGGTGTTGCGAGCATGGCCCGCAGCGCGTCCCGGCGGACGGTGGGCCAAAGCGCGATGAGGTGGTGTATCCGACCATGGCTGGCGGCGCAGGCGGGTGGGGGTGCCAGCGTGGCGGCGAGGCCGGCGGGCACAAAAGGCGTGTCGCCGGGGATGGTCAGCAACGAGTCGGCGCCGATGGCGGCCGCCCAGTCCAATCCGGCCAGCACGCCGGCGAGCGGTCCCTCGCCGGCGAACGCGCCGTCCGGCAGGATCGGCAGGCCGTAGGGGGCGAACCTTATTGGGTCGCCGTTGGCGCTGATGGCGATGGCGGGTGTGTCCGGCCGCAGCGCGGCGATAATCCGGGCCAGCATCGGGGCGCCGCCGACCTCCAGCAGGGGTTTGTCGGCGCCACCCATCCGGGTCGCGTCGCCGCCGGCCAGCACCAGCGCCGCGGTGCTCATGCGGCCTCCCACGCCAGGTAGATCGTGTGCGGCGGGTCGGTCGGGGCGCCGCGCGCCGGGACATGGTGGGCATGCCACTGGAAGCCGGTGTCGCGCAGGGCGTGCTCGAAGCGTGCGGAGGGGTCGGCGGACCAGACGGCAAGGGTGCCCGAGGGGCGGAGCGCGCGGTGGACGAGCCGCAGGCCTTCCGGTCCGTAGAGCGAGGCGTTGCCTGGCAGCATGACCGAATCGGGGCCGTTGTCGGTGTCGAGCAGGATGGCGTCGAAGCTGGCCGGTTCGGCGGCGCGCAGCAGGGCGGCGATGTCGGTGCAGGCGACCGTCACGCGCGGGTCGTCGAGCGGCCGGGCGGCGAACCGGGCGAGCGGCCCGCGGTTCCACGCGATGATCTCGGGCAGCAGTTCGGCCACCGTGACGTGCGCGGAGGTTGCCAGGCGGTCCAGTGCGGCGCGCAGCGTGTAGCCGAGGCCGAGCCCGCCGATCAGGACGTGCGCGCCTGTGGCGCAATCGGCCTGCGTCGCCGAGGAGGTCATGCTATTTTGTGCCATCCGCTCGCATGCGAGCGTGGCCAGCATCTCCTCCGAGTGATGCGCGCGATTCGACATCAGCTCCCAGCCGTTGCAGCGCAGCTCTACGGTCCCCGCGCGTTCGCGCAGCACCAGCCGGTCACCGGTGCTGGTGCAGGCGCTTGCCAGGTCACTCCAGCCGTCCATGCGGAGACTATGCCGGCGAAGCGCGCGGTTTCACACCCATTGCGCAGTGCATCGGGTGTGCCGTGAGCAGGAGTCCGTCGCGGCGGGCGGCGTCGGTCAGGGCGCGCCAGGCGGCGGTCTCCTCCGGGGTCAGCAGCGACAGGACGTGGTCTTCGCGGTAGCGCCAGATCGGGCCGTCCGGGCGGTCGAGCGTCACCAGCGACGGCGAGCACACCAGATCCGCGAACCCCACGGCGCGCAACCGCCGGTACAGGCTCGCGTCGGCCACGCCGCGCGTGCCGACCGATTGCGGCGGGGTCTCGGCGCGGGCGCGCAGCGAAGGCGGCAGGTCGAGGTTCCACCATTGCGGCAGGTCGATCGCGCGGACGATGACGCCGAGCCGCCCGCCCGGGCGCAGCACGCGCCACGCCTCGCGCAGGGCCAGGTCGGCGTCGCATTCCTCCAGCACGGTGACGCTGAGGGCGCAGTCGAACGACGCATCGGGAAAGGGCAGCGCCTCGGCGCTGCCGGGGCGGAAGGCAATCGCGTCGCCCAGACCTTCCTCCGCCGCCAGCGCCATGGCCTCGCGTTGCAGGAACGGATTGACGTCGATGGCGGTGATCGGGTTGGCCGGCCAGAGGTGCGCCAGCATGCGGTCCAGCGCGCCGGAGCCGCTGCCGATGTCGAGGATCGTCTCGCCCGGCCGCGGCGCGATATGCTGCATCAGGCTGCGCACCGTGGCGCGATAGCTCGGCGCGCGCGCCCGGTCCTCCAGCGCCGCGATGCCGCCGACATGGCGGCCGCCCAGTGTCACCACCGAGAAGTGCCGCGTCAGCGTCGGGATCGCCTTGTCCCATTGCGACGGGGCGAGGAAGAACGGCAACAGGACCAGCGCCGGGCCGGCGCCCTGGATGCGGTAGGTGATGCCGGCGACCACCCCCTGCGAGCCGGCGCTGCCGTGCGGGGCGTCGGCGGCGAAA
>JBEKNT010000309.1:0-8301 GCA_049522565.1 Acetobacteraceae bacterium | reverse complement strand
CCGCCCCCCGCGCCCCCCCCCCCCTGGGGCGGCCCCCCCGTGCACACCCGTGGGTGGGGGCGGGGGGGGGGGGGGGGGCCCACCCCCGCCGGCCCGGCGCGCCCCATCCCCGGCCCGTCTCCCGGGGTCCCCCCCCCCCTCCCCCTCTCGCCGCACCAAACGGATGGGTTCCAAGGGGCGTCGCCCCTTGGTGGGGGGTCCAGGGGGGCAACGCCCCCCTGGCCTTTTCCCCCAGCCGCACCCAAACTTGGCCACGGGCATGAGGGCGCGCTCCGTGCTGGCCGGGCTGGCGGCGACACCCAGGCGGTTCCGGTTCGATGCAGCCGTCAGGGTCTTGACCCGGGCCAAGCGGTCGGCTGATCCGGCCGAGATCATGCGGTTTCGCACGCCGGCTGGCCTGGTGTATCCGCCGGCGGACATCCTGGAGGTGGACGCGCGAGGTCCGCAGCCGGAGCTGACGGTCGGGCTGATGGGGCTCACCGGGCCGTCCGGGGTGCTGCCGCGCGCCTATTCCGAGATTGTCACGCAGACGCGGCGCAATCGCTCGACGGCGCTGCATGAGTTCCTTGATCTGCTGGGTCATCGCTTCGTCGCATTCTTTGCGCGGGCGGCGATGAAGTATCGCCCGGCACGAGCGGCGGAAACGGCGGCGTTGCAGGCATCTGCTGCGGCGGATCCGGTGACCCAGGCGCTGCTGGCGTTGACCGGCTACGGCACGGCGCATCTGACACCGCGGTTGCTGGCGGGCGCCGAGCCGATCCTGCACTATGCGGGGTTGTTTGCGATGCGGCCGCGCTCGGCGGACCGGCTGGGAACGATGTTGTCCGACTGGCTGGGCATGCGGGTGGAGGTCGAGGAGTTCGCCGGTGCCTGGCTGGGATTGCCACTGGACCAGCGGACGCGGATCGGGGCGCAGGGGGCGTTCAACCGGCTGGGGGTGGATGCGGCGATCGGCGTGCGCGCGTGGGATCCGCAGGCGCGTTTCGTATTGCGTGTCGGGCCGTTGGATCGCGGCGGATTCGAGCGGCTGTTGCCGGATCGGCTGGCGTTGCACCGGCTGGTGTCGCTGACCCGGGCTTATGTCGGGTTCGAACTGGGGTTTGCCGTCAACCCGGTGCTGGCGGCGCGGGATGTGCCGCCGCTGCGGCTGGATGCGCAGGCCGAACCGCCGCCGCGGCTGGGCTGGAACACCTGGTTGCCGGGACCGCCCGGCTCGATCCTGCGTCGCGGCGATGCGGCGGATGCCGTGTTCGAGGCGGAGGTGATCGAGGCCCAGCGCATCGTTGCAGGAGCACTGGCGGCATGAGCGATTGGGGCGGTGGCTATGTGACCGACATTGCCTACACGACCGGGTGGTATCGCCAGCAGTCGCCGTCGATCATTGCGCTCGCCTGCCTGCTGGGTGGCGCGGCGGCGTCAATTCCGACCGGCGACGACGCGGTGAACTACCTGGAGCTGGGCTGCGGCAATGGCTTCGGCGCGATGCTGCTGGCGGCGAGCAATCCGGCGTGGCGCGTCACCGCGGTGGACTTCAATCCGGCACATATCGCCGCGGCGCGCAACTGGGCCGCGGAGGCCGGGCTGACCAACGTCAGCTTCCTCGAGGCCGACCTGGCGACCTTGGCCACCGACGCAGCGGCGCGGTGCATTCCGGAGGCGGACTTCGTGTCGATGCACGGGCTCTGGTCATGGATCCCGCCGGCAGTGCAGGCCGGGGTGGTCAGATTGCTGCGCGACAAGGTGCGGCCAGGCGGTGCGGTCCATGTCAGCTATAACGCGCTGCCGGCCTGGAGCAATGCCGTGGGGATGGCGCGGGTGTTGCGGACGATTGGGCGCCAGCACGTCGCACGCAGCGACCGCCAGGCGGAAGAGGGTTTCAAATTCATCCGCGAGATGCTCGCCGCCGGGGCGGTGCAGTTGAAGCGCTCGGAAATCGTCAAGGTGCTCATGGAGAAGCTGGACGAGTTGCCCAGCATCTACCTGGCGCATGAATACATGAACGACTCCTGGGCGCCGTGCTTCATGGCGGATGTGGCGGCGGCGCTGGCGGGTGCCAAGCTGGAATGGGTCGCCTCGGCGAGCCTGATCGAGAATTTTCCCGTGCTCACGCTGAGCGAGGAGCAGCGGGCGCTGGTGAACCGGTTCGACGATCCGCTGGTGCGGGAGCTGATCAAGGACCACTGCATCGACCGGCTGCTGCGCCACGACGTGTACGTGCGGGGCGCGCGGCGGATTTCCGCGCATCAACGGGACGCCGCGCTGATGGATCTGTCGATTGGCCTCAACATCAGGCCGAAGGATCTGCCGCTGGAGGCCGAGATGCCCGCCGGCAGGGCGGAGCTGAACCCGAAATTCTATCGGCCGATCGTTGGCGCGCTGGCGGATGGGCCGCGCCGGATCGGCGACCTGCTGCAACTGCCCGAGGTGGAGGGCAAGCGCGACAACCCGGCGGAACTGGTCGGCATCCTGGTTGGCTCGGAACTGGCCGAGCCGGTCGCGCGCCCGGATGCCCCGCCGTTGGCAGCGGCGCAACGCTTCAATCGCGTGGCGGCCCGCCGGCTGGTGCAGACCGAGCCGATGAGCCGGCCGCTCGGGGCTGCCAGTCACCGCCTGGGGACGGCGGCCCCGGCCTCGGTGCTCGACCTGGTGGTGATGGACCGGACGCTGGAAGGCGCAGGCAGCATCGACGACCTCCTGGCGTTTTTCAACGACGCGATCACCGTCACCGACGAGGCCAGGCTGCGCACCGTGCTGACCGCCTGCATCGACCACCGGCTGCCTCGGCTGCGGGCTTCCGGCGTCTTATGAATGTGCAGGTTTCTTCGCGAAAATTCCCGGTCTCTATTCTTCTCACCAGGGTCCGGTTTGTGCTATAAGAATGCGACGATCGAATATCGGAGGAGACTATCGTGCGCAGCTTTATCGCACCGCTGATCCTGGCACCGCTGATGCTCACGACGGCGCCGGTCTTCGCACAGGGCAATCCATCGGCCGATCAGATCATCAACTCGCTGAAGCCGACCGGGAATCTGACGGCGGGCGGCACCCGCGGCATTCGCCTCGCCGCGCCGTCGAGCGACGGGACGGCGCCGGCCCAGGCGCAGGCCCCGGTAGTACAGGCGGCGACCGGTCAGCCGCGCGTCGCCTCGGCAAAGCCGATGGCCCACGCTACGGCCCCCGCCCCGGTCGAGGCCGCCGGACCTTCGGTGAACCTGACGGTCAACTTCCCCAACGGCTCGGCCGACCTGACGCCCGAGGCGATGACGACGCTCGACGCGCTCGGCCGTGCGCTGTCCAGCAGCGACCTGGCGAACTACCGGTTCCGCATCGAGGGCCACACCGACACGGTCGGCTCCCCGGAGTACAACCGTGCCCTGTCCGAGCGCCGCGCCGAGGCGGTGGTGAACTACATCGTCACCAGGTTCGGCGTGCAGTCGTCACGGTTGCAGGCGGTTGGCATGGGCGAGGAAGGCCTGCTGGTATCCACCCCGGCGCAAACGCCCGAACCGCGCAATCGCCGGGTGCAGGTGATCAACCTCGGAGCCTGAACGCCATCGGCGTGCCGTAAGGGAGCCATTGATGCGCTCCGATCCGGGCGCCGACGACACAGTCAGACTTGCACCACCGCGGCCGTCTCCGCGGCAGCCGCAGCCGCGCTGGACGTGGCAGTGGGTGGCGGCCGGCGCTGTCGTTGCCGTCCTGGCGCTGGGAACTGCCGGGTGGCTGGTATGGCCGCGCCACGCCCCGTTGCCGGCGCCAACGCCACCGCTGATCGCCACGCCGACGCCGGTGCCCGCACCGCCGTTACCCACGGCTCAGCTCCCCGTCCGGCCGGCGCCTGCCCCCCAGCCAGCGCCGCAGGCTGCCCTGCCGGCACCCGCCCAGCCCGTGCCGCAGGCCGCCCTGCCGGCGCCGGCGCCGCAGGTCGCCCTGCCCTCCCCGGCCCCACCTGCGCTTGCGCCGTTCCCCATCGAGACCGCCGACGAGGCGGAGATCCGCGCGCACGTCCCGACCGGGCTCACGGTGTTCCGTTTCGCGGCCAATCCGTCGATCATCGTCCTGGACTTCGCGTCGCTGCGCCAGCAAGGGCTGATGCTGAACCGGGTCGCCGCGCTGATCGAAAAGGGCGCCATGCCGCACGATCGGGTGTTGAACGATACGGAGCTCGATGCGGCGATCAGCGCTGGCGGCGATACGGTCGAGACGTTCTACTATGGACACGACTACAGCGCCGCTGCGTTGGCGCGGTTTTTCTCACTCGCAACGCAGGACGAGATCCAGCTCAATTCGGAGGAGGAGAAGCTGCGCCAGTTGCTGACGCAGCTTGGCTGGCTCGCGCCGGACGTGCATGGCGGCTTGATCTCAGTGCCCAAAGCGGGTGCGAATGCGGAGGTCACCATCGCCGCGCGCAGCGCGATTCTGCGGCACGAACTGTCGCACGGCGAGTATTTCAGCAACCCCACCTACGCGGCCTACGTGCATCAATTCTGGTTGCATGAACTGACGCAAGGCGAGCGGGATGGCGTTCGCAAGTTCCTCGCCTCGGAGGAATACGATCCAAAGATCGAAGAGTTGGTCGAGAACGAGATGCAGGCCTACCTGATGTTCACGCGCGACCCGGTGTTCTTCACCCCGGCGAAGGTTGGCATGACGCCAGGACGGCTCGCCGAGCTGCAGGCTGAATTCCAACGCCACATGCCGCGGGGCTGGCTGCGCGACCTGCTGGGGCAGACGCTCCAGGCGGCGGGTTCGCCATACTAGTGCGACGATCCTGACGGTTCGGCCCCCGGCGACGCCGTCATTGCGCGTACCGCGAGGCAATCTCGCCGAGATATCGCATCCCCTCACCCGAAAGGTTGCTTGGCTTCGCGCGCGATGACGGCGTTGGCCGCGGGGTTGAACAGGCGTCCCAAGCGCCCTAAAGGTTGCTCCATCGGCTGTGGGCACCGTCATGGTCGGCGACGGCCCGCCATCCACGACTTCGGCCGTCGTAGCGTTATTCTCTGACGGACAATGACCTTTAGCGCCGCGCCATGTCGCGCCGCTCGGCAGTTCAACCTCGCGGGGGAGGAGGTCTCGGTTTCCGTGGTCAGAGTTCCGGCGGCTCCTCGGCCTGCAGGATCTCATAAACCGCCCGGACGGCGCCATGCGGCTCGTGGCCGGCTTCGTCCTCGAGTCCTCCGCCACCGCGGAACCACTGCACCGCCTGCAATACCTCGGCGGCAGACGCTTGCGTACGTTCGATGCTGCTCACAACCGCGTCATCGACATCCCCAACCATGCGGCGGATTTCCACTGCCGTTGCCGTTGTCCTGATTGCGTCTGGCATGACAACACTCCACTGCGTCAGCCCGATCCGCCTTCGATGCAGATGACACCTGCCGGCATCGTGACGTCGCCCGCAATGCAACGCCGGATCGGAGATTCGCTGCGGCTTCTCAGCTCGGGCAACATAGAAGCCGACCGGCGTCCGGCACATTGATCGAGATCAATGCCTCCCGGGTCCGAGCGGTGCAGGTAGCAACATCGCCGCAAGCGACACGGAACCACCAATGACCTACCGCGGGCACACCAGGCACTGGGTCGGATCCATCACACTCCCGCTGCTGACGGCAATCCTGTTGGCCGCCATGCCAGGCCCGGCAGCGGCGCAGGACGAGGGTGACATCCCGGCGGGACGCCATCTGGCCGACACCTGGTGCAGTTCCTGCCATGTGGTCGAACCGACGGTGCAACATGGCAGCGACAATGGCGCACCGGCATTTACCGCCGTCGCGGGCATGTCATCCACGACACCGATGGCTCTGCGGGCCTTTCTGCAAACGCCGCATGCCCAGATGCCGGATCTGCACTTGAGCCGCGATGAGATCGACGACCTGACAGCGTATATTCTCAGCCTGCGACGGAAATGAAGCGTCGCCGCCGACGCGGGGCCCGATCGGCATAGGTGGGCCATGTTTCTGTATCGCGTCAGGCTGTTCTCCTTGTTCGGCTTCGAGGTCAACGTCGACGCCTCCTGGTTGTTGCTCGCGGCGCTGATCACCTGGACTCTCGCCGCAACGGTATTCCCCGATCTCACGCCCGGCTTGCCGACAGACAGCTACTGGGCAATGGGCGCCCTCGCCACCGTCGGCGTGTTCTTCTCGATCGTGTTTCACGAGACGGCGCATTCGCTGGTCGCCCGGCAGTACGGCATGCCGATTCGCGGCATCACGCTGTTCATCTTCGGTGGCGTCGCGGAGATGACATCCGAGCCCAGCAGGCCGCGCGACGAGTTACTGATGGCCGCGGCGGGACCGGCCGCCAGCCTGCTGCTCGCGGTCATCCTGTTCCTGCTGTTCAGCGTTGCGCAGGCCGCGGACGGTCCCACAGCAATGGCCGGCGTGCTGTGGTATCTCGCGCTGATCAATTTCGTCCTGGCGCTGTTCAATCTGGTGCCCGCGTTTCCGCTCGACGGCGGGCGGATGTTTCGCGCCGCGCTGTGGTGGTGGCGCGGCGATCTCGACTGGGCCACGCGCATCGCCGCCGGCGCAGGGAATCTGTTCGGCGCGCTGCTGATCGTGCTCGGCGTGATCGGCGTGGTGCAAGGCGATTTCGTCGGCGGCATGTGGCGCTTCCTGATCGGCATGTTCCTGCGCGGCGCCGCGTCGGCTAGCTACGGGGAAGTGCTCGCCCGCCGGCTGCTGGGCGACATTCCCGTGGCGCGGATCATGAACCCCGAGCCTGTCACCGTGACGCCTGCGCTTTCGGTGCAGGCGCTCATCGACGATTTCGTCTATCGCTATCACCACCGCTGGTTTCCCGTGGTGGAGGACGGAACCGTGGTGGGCACCGTCGCAACGCAGCAGGCGGCCGCGGTCGATCGAACGCTGTGGCAGACGATGCCGGTGGGTCGGATCATGCGTCCGCTGTCGCGTGAAGATGTCGTGACACCCGAAACCAACGCATTCGCGGCGCTGGCGCAGATGCGCCGCACGGGCCATAGCCGGCTGGTGGTGCTTCGCCAGGGCGTCTTGCTCGGCATCCTGTCGTCGCGCGATTTGCTCCAGGTCCTGTCGCTTGAGCAGCAAGCACGGGGACGCGGGGGGCGGGGAGAGGGTTGGCGCAATGACTTCCGCCCAACGCCATGACGTGCCGGATGATGGAGGTTCCGAGCGATTGGCGCGGATCGACCGCTTCATCGCGGAACACACGCCGGCGACGCCTTGTGTGATTGTGGACCTGGAGACGGTACGGCAACGCTACGGTGCGTTGCGTGCTTTGCTGCCGGGCGCGCGCCTCTACTACGCGGTGAAGGCCAATCCGGCCGTGCCGGTGATCGCGGCTCTCGACGGGCTGGATATCGGCTTCGACCTGGCCAGCAGCGGGGAGATCGAGCGCTGCCGCATGCTCGGCATTGCTCCCGAGCGCTTCTGCTTCGGTAACACGGTCAAGCGGGAATGCGACATCGCCCGGGCGTATGCACGCGGCATCGACCTCTATGCCTTCGATAGTCTGGCAGAACTCGAGAAACTGGCGCGGGCGGCGCCGGGAGCGCGGGTCTTCTGCCGCCTGTCGGTGCACGGCCGCGGTGCGGAATGGCCGCTGACCCGCAAATTCGGGTGCTCTTTGCATCTGGCGGGCGAACTGCTGGTGCGCGCCAAGCTGCTTGGGCTGCGCCCGATCGGTGTGTCGTTCCACGTCGGCTCGCAGCAGACCGACCCCGATCAATGGGCGATCGCCATCGGTCACGCCTCCGGCGTTTTCCGTTCGTGTCAGCGCCAGGGCGTTGCGCTGGAGCTGTTGAATGTCGGCGGTGGCCTGCCGGCGCACTACCGCGCGCCGGTGCCGCCGCTCGCACGCTATGCCGAAACAATCACCGCGGCGGTGGCCCGGCATTTCGCGGGATCGCCACCGCTGTTGATGGTTGAGCCTGGGCGCTACCTGGTCGGCGACGCAGGCATCCTCCGCTCCACGGTGTTGCTGATTGCCCGGCATGGCAACCATGACCCGCGACGCTGGGTATATCTGGACGCCGGGCGCTACAACGGCCTGGCCGAGACGCAAGGCGAGAGCATCCACTATCGGATTCGCACCCCGCGCGATGGTGGCGCCGCCGAGCCGGTGGTCCTCGCCGGCCCGACCTGCGACAGCACCGACATTATCTACGACCGGGCGAACTATGCGTTGCCGGTCGATCTGGCGATCGGCGACGTGATCGATTTCCTGGCCGCCGGTGCCTACACGGCGAGCTACGCGTCGGTGGAATTCAACGGATTTCCCCCGCTGGCCACCTACTGCATCTGAGTTTTTTCTTCCTTC
>JBEKNT010000308.1:0-8321 GCA_049522565.1 Acetobacteraceae bacterium | reverse complement strand
GATCCCGGCCATCGCGGCGTTGAGCCAGTTGTTCGGCTTGAAGGTCACGTTCTTCGCGTTCAGCCAGCTACCCGGCGTGTACGGATTGATCGCGTTGTAGTTGTTGGTGGTGAACCCCAGTCCGGTTTCGTCGTAGAACCGCTGGCCCAGCATGTTCACCATGATCGCGTCCTGCCAGTCGCGCACCCGCAGACCCGTGGCCCGGGCCCGATCGAACACCGAACTCCCCGGCATCCACTGGAGATTTTGGTAACCGTATTGGCAGCCGATGGTGCCGGGCTTGGTCAGGTTGAAGCCGAACTCGCCGGTCTGGTTATAGAAGCCCCATAGCGAGGCGCCGATCGCCATGGCGGCGATCTCGCCGCTGGCGTCCTGGTCCGACCACGGCATGCCCGACAGGCCGCAATATTCCTCGGTCAGGCGCGGATCGGCCATGCGGCGGAAATTCACGTTGCCGGTCGAACCCCCGGTGCCGACGATCACCGCCTTGCGCGCCCGGATGGCGAGCCGCGTCCCGTTATGATCCACCGCGATACCCAGGACCGGGCCCGCATGCGGAGCCTGCCGATACAGCGCGACCATCCTGTGCTCCAGCAGGGTCTGCACGCCGGCTTTCGCCGCCGCGGCTTCCAGCGGGCGCATCAGCCCGTTGCCCGAGGACGTGGTGGCCTGCACCGCCGGATCGGCTGGTTTGCCGGTCTGCACCATGGGCCAGTCCATCACCGCGGCGTGCATCTCCCGCGGCACCGAGTTGCCGACTGCATTGCCGCCGCGTGCATCCGGCGCCTGGTCCACGAAGATCACCCCATGCGCGACCAGCCATTCGTAAGTCGCGGCGCTGTGGTCGGCGAAGGCGCGGATGATCTCGCGATCATTATAACGGTAATCGGGAAAGCCGTTGGGTTCGACCACCGACCAGTCGGTGAGGTCGTGGAACAGCAGGTCGGGCGAGTCGGCGATGCCATGCTGCTTCTGCGCGCTGGTGCCGCCGCCCAGCGGAACATTGCCGCCGCTGGTGATCGCGTGGCCGCCGATATGCTGTTCCGCTTCGACGACGATCACCGATGCGCCGGCTTCGCGCGCCGCGATCGCCGATGTCAGGCCCATGGCGCCGGCGCCGATCACCACCACATCCGCCTCGTGGGTCCACCTGGCGGGGAGCAGTGCCGCCTGGGCCGAGGCCGGGCTGGGCGCGGCGAGCGTGCCGGTTGCCACCGCCGCGGCCGTCGCGTTCAGGACCAGGTCCCGACGTGAAACATCCGTCTTCTCGGTCATGTCGACTCTCCCGGACCGCGGTCCGTCAGCAAATTTGTTGCGGCACCGGGGTACCGGGGCTTTGCCTGCGCAGGTCTCGCCGGCCGTCAGCGATGCGTATGGCGAGACAGGCTTTTACCACGGCGCGGGCGGCGAGCCACGGAGGGCCACGAAGGCCGCCATTGTCGCGCTTCGCGCACAGGGGGCGGCGGGTCGGGATGCAGCATCAAGCAGACTGCGTCGTGGCCCGTCGCGGCGCTCGGCCTGGTCCGCGTTGTACCAGGAGCCCGAAAGGCTGACTCATCGACGCGGCCCCACCGTCATGGCGAGGGGGCGCCCCATAGGCGTTGCAGGAACATGGGCGGGGTGGGGTTCCATATGAGAGGCCGGCGCTCATATGGCCGGAGGGGCGGGGCCCTATGAAACGCTGTCGGAAGTCGCAATGTTGGTCCCGGTCTACTCGCCAGTATGAGAAATGCGGGCTATCGCTGCACGCGACTGCGCGTTACTGTGCCGGCGTTCTCTCTCCCGACACTCCTCAAGCCGGCACCTGCCGCCGATCCGACGCCAGAATCGGGTGACCGGCCAACGCGACGAATCCAACGCAACAGCCGGCTTCATCAGGCCCCCGACGCGGGTCTCAGCAGAGGACAACGTAGCATGCCATCCCTCAACGACGGCTTGAACTGGTCGGGAGCCAACGGTATCGGGGCTATCGTTACCAGCAGGCCTGGTGCGGTGCCGGTAACAACGGTCGCCGACGCCTTCAAAACCGATACCGGAGAGCCGACCAAGGATCTGCTTCCCGCCGGCATGCTGCTTTATAAGTTCGCCGGCGGCGCGACGTGGCGGTGGCAACAGCCAAATCCGCCGCCGGCGGATTTCGTGATAAGCCCGTGGTGGTCTCCGGTTCTGCCCTACAAAAATGATGGTGGCCTTGCCGAGCGGATGAAGCTGGCCGCGCTGCTCGGTGTCAGCTTTCGCGAATGGGGCCGGTTAACCTCGGTGATCATGGAAGACTGGAGTGACCTGTCCTGGGTACTCCAGATCCAACTCGCGAAACCGGTTACCGGCTGGTTCGGCCGCTTCAAGGGGATGAAGCGGGTTGGTAATCCCGCGGACAGCAAGCGAAACGCGGCCGTCGAGAAAGCCGGAAAAGGCGGGAATCTGCCTGGTGGCGGGACACAGTTCTACATCCCGAACATGACCTACGGCGAATACGTCAGCAGCGAACAATGGAAGAATATCTGAGACGCTTTTGGCCAACGAACATGGCGATACACGGGCCAGGCCACTAAACGCTATTGGACGATCCCATTGCAGAACGTCATCATTCGCGTGATCCGCGCGATGAGGCGACAGCGGAGCTTGGGTTGCTGCATCGTCGTGCGGCGATGACCAGGGGATAGTCGATGAAGCGGCTCTCGATGCACACGGCCAATATCCGTACCAATGGGGCGGGCAGTTTCTACATATGATATTGTCCTAAATCCTATGTCGGCGAATGATCTGGGGAGCCGCGCGCGTCGCCTTCCCGCAAGGCCGCTGCCTGAATCGCCGGCGGTCCGGCCAGGCTCGTGAACGAACTACCGCAATGCAATATGAGGGATATCCGTCGGGGCCGGAATCAGCGGGAAGCCGCGTGAGGAGGCGCTTGCGCTCCCGAGGTGCTCTGTTCTAGATTAGCAACAGGTTTGGGTGGGCGGCGAGCCTTCCCTCCAGTGTATGGGCCGGTGTTCATCGGGCGGATAACAGCCCGAGGGGGACGGAGCAAATGCGGAGGAACGCAAGTAGCAAGGAAACTCGGGATATCACGGCTGCCGAAGCCGCGGGTCTGGTGCGCTCAGGCGATTGGATCGACTACGGTATCACTCTTTGTCAGCCGGATGTATTCGACAAGGCATTGGCCGCTCGGAAGGCAGGACTCAGAAACGTCAAAATTCGCTCCTGCATTTCCATGAAGCCGCGCGCCGTTCTGGAGGCCGTCCCGACGGCGAACACTTCTTTTGGTTTAGCTGGCATTTCTCGGGCTATGATCGCAAGAAGCATGATGCTGGAATTAGTCATTACGTTCCTGTCAATCTTGGAGAAATCCCGGATTATTACAGACGCTTCAATGATCCGATTGACGTTGCCGTGATGCGCCGCATGTTCGAAATCCCTGCCACGATGTCGGGCTGGCTCATTGCCTCGCCGATTGTCACGAACTCACGTTCGACGCCGGCACCGCGGTGTGGGACGCTGTTCAGTCCCAGCTTCCCGGCTGGCGCGCTCAGATAGGGGCACTGTTGAAAGAGCCTGGCGAAGAAGCCTGAGCTGTTCGCGGCACCCTCACCCAACCCTCTCCCGCGAAGCGGGAGAGGGAAGCCAACCAAACCCCTACTCCGCCGCCGCCTGCGTCGGCGCACCATCCGCCGCCGGCCGCCGCACCCGCAGCCGCCTTATGTGCCGCGGGTCCGCGTCCAGCACCCGGAACTCGATGCCCGACGGGTGGCTGACCACCTCGCCCTTCGCCGGCACCCGCCCGGCCAGCGTGAACACCAGCCCGCCCACCGTATGGATGTCCGCGTCCCGCTCGTCCTCGCTCAGCACCGGGCCGAGCTTCTCCTCGAACGCCTCCACCGGCAGCCGCGCGTTCACGTCCAGCGAGCCGTCCGGCCGTTCCGTCACCATGGTCACGTCGTCGTCGTCATGCTCGTCGGCGATGTCGCCGGTGATTGTCTCGACCAGGTCCTCGATCGTCACCAGCCCGTCGATGCCGCCGTATTCGTCCACCACCAGCGCCAGGTGCATGCGCGCCTGGCGCATCTGCAACAGCAGGTCCAGCACCGGCAGTTGCGGCGCCACCAGCAGCGGCTTGCGCATGATCGCCTCGACGGAGAATGCCTCCGGCCGGCCGATATAGGCGAACACGTCCTTCAGGTGGATCATCCCCGCCACGTCGTCCAGTTGCTCCTGATAGACCGGCATGCGCGAGTGGCCCTCGGTGCGGAATTGCTCGATCGCCTGCGCCAGAGTGGCGTCGGCGCGCATCGCCACGATGTCGGCCCGCGGCACCATCACGTCGGCCGCGGTGGTCTCGCGCAGCCGCAGCACGTTGGCGATCAGCAGCCGTTCGTGCCGGTCCAGTTCGGGCGGCTCGCCCGGCAGCACCTGCGCCTCGGCCGCCTCCTGCACCAGCTCGGCGATCGAGTCGCGCAGGGACTGTTCGGCATGGCGGCGGCGCAGCAGCCCGCGCAGCCGCGCCATCAGCCCGGGGCGGATGGTCCCCCCGCTCATGCGCGCTTCCACGGGTTGGGCACGCCGAGCCGGTGCAAGATCCGAGCCTCCGCCTGCTCCATCCGCCGCGCCTCGCCGGCGTGGTGGTGGTCGTGCCCGGCCAAGTGCAGCGCGCCATGCACCACCAGATGCGCCAGGTGGTGCGCCGGGCGGCGGGCAGCGGCGGCGGCCTCGCGGCGCACCACGCCCAGCGCCAGGATGATTTCCTCCGCCGGCGCGGTGTAGGTCAGCACATTGGTCGGCTTGTTGCGGCCGCGATGCCGCGCGTTCAGCCGCTGCACCGCGCGGTCGCCGGCCAGCACCACGGTGCCCGCCGCCCCGGCCGCACGCGCGGCGCGGGCAGCCACAGCCGCCGCCCGGGGCACCAGCCGTCGCCAGGCCGGCTCGGCGACGATCACCTCAACGTTCTGGTTCCCCGCTTGCGCGGGGCATCTACTTCCCGGTTCCATCGCTACTCTCGCGCGAGCGTCGTGCCTCGCGCCTTTTGTCCCCCTGCGCCGCCGCGCGCTGGTCATAGGCATCGACGATCTGCGCCACCAGCGGATGCCGCACCACGTCACGCTTGTCGAACCGCACCACCTCGATGCCCGGCACGCCCTCCAGCGTGTCCAGCGCATCGCGCAGGCCGGAGGTGACGCCGGGCGGCAAATCCACCTGCGTCATGTCGCCGGTGACCACCATGCGGGTGCCCTCGCCCATCCGCGTCAGCCACATCTTCATCTGCATCGCGGAGGTGTTCTGCGCCTCGTCCAGGATCGCATAGCAATGCGCCAGCGTCCGGCCGCGCATGAAGGCCAGCGGCGCGACCTCGATCTCGCCGTTGTTCATCCGCCGGATCACTTGCTCGGCCGGCATCATGTCGTGCAGTGCATCGTAGAGCGGACGCAGGTAGGGATCGACCTTCTCCTTCATGTCGCCCGGCAGGAACCCCAGGCGTTCGCCGGCCTCCACCGCCGGGCGCGACAGCACGATACGATCCACCTTGCCGGCTTGCAGCATCGCCACCGCCTGCGCGACCGCGAGGTAGGTCTTGCCGGTGCCGGCCGGGCCGACGCCGAACACCATGTCATGCGTGGCCAGCGCCTCCATATACGCCGCCTGGCCGGCACTGCGCGCCGCCACCGCGCCGCGGCGGGTGCGGATCGCCGGCAGGTCCGACAGCGGCAGCCGAGGGTCGCTGTCCGCTTCGGCCAGCCGGATCGCCGTTTCCACCTCCGTCCGCCCGACGCTTTCCCCGCGTTCCAGCCGCCGCCACAGCCCCTGCAACATGCTCTGTGCCGCGTCCACGCGCGCCGCATCCCCGGCGATCGCCACGCGATTGCCCCGACACGACAGGCGCACGCCCATCGCTTGCTCGATCCGCACCAAGTGACGGTCGTGGTCACCCAGCAGCAGCGGCAACAGCGTGTTGTCGGAGAATTGGAGGGTCACGGCCTTGCCGCCGGACGCGGGAGGGGTGGAAGACGCGATGAAACTGGTCTGGCTCAAGCGCAGGCTCGCTCCTTCTCGAGGGTTGCAGCCAATGAATTGGGGAGTGCGGCGACGATTCGCACCGGTGTTTCCGTGCCGACCAGCCCTGCGGCACCGGTTACATGCACCGGCTGAAGGAAGGGTGAACGTCCGACCACCTGGCCGGGATGGCGGCCGGGGCCGGTGAACAGCACCGGCAGGGTCAGCCCGACGCAGCCGGCATTGAAGCGCGCTTGTTCCGCCCGCAGGAGCGCCTGGAGTTCCTGCAACCGGCGCTCCTTTTCCGGCTCCGGCACCTGGCCGGGGGCACCGGCGGCCGGGGTCCCGGGGCGGGGGGAGTAGCGGAAGCTGTACGCCTGGGCGAAACCTATGGCGCGCACCAGGTCGAGGGTGGCGGCGAAGTCGGCGTCCGTCTCGCCGGGGTGGCCGACGATGAAGTCGGACGACAGGGCGATGTCGGGCCGGGCAGCGCGCAGCCGGTCCACGATGCGCCGGTAATCCGCTGCCGTGTGCTTGCGGTTCATCGCCGCCAGCACACGGTCGGAACCGGCCTGCACCGGCAGGTGGAGAAACGGCATCAGCGCCGGCACGTCGCGATGCGCCTCGATGAGTTCTTCCCCCATGTCGCGCGGGTGGGAGGTGGCGTAGCGCAGCCGCAACAGGTTGGGCAGGTCGGCCAGTTCCCGGATCAGCCGGCCGAGGCCCCATGTGCCGCCGCCCGGCGCCTCGCCGTGCCAGGCGTTGACGTTCTGGCCGAGCAGGGTGATCTCGCGGGCGCCTTGGGTCAGCAGGCGGCGGGCTTCGGCGATGATGGCGGCGGCCGGGCGGCTTTGCTCGGCGCCGCGGGTGTAGGGCACGACGCAGAAGCTGCAAAACCGGTCGCAGCCTTCCTGGATGGTGAGGAAGGCGCTGACGCCTTGCGGCGCGGCGGCGTCGGGCAGCAGATCGAACTTCGATTCCGGGGGGAACTCGGTGTCGAGCACCGCGCCGGCCTTGTCGCCGTGGGCGGCCCGCGCCGCTTGGGCGACCATCTCCGGCAGGCGGTGGTAGGTCTGCGGCCCGAGCACGATGTCTACATAGGGCGCGCGTGCCAGGATCTCGGCGCCTTCCGCCTGGGCGACGCAGCCGGCGACGGCGAGGATCATCCGCCCGCCTTGCGCCGCGCGCGCTTCCTGCAACCGGCGCAGGCGGCCCAGCTCGGAGAACACCTTCTCCGCCGCCTTTTCCCGGATATGGCAGGTGTTGAGGATAACCATGTCGGCGCCGTCGGGCGCCTCGGCCGGGGCATAGCCCAGCGGGGCGAGGACGTCGGCCATCCGGGCGCTGTCATACACGTTCATCTGGCAACCCCAGGTGATCACGTGCAGGCGCTTGCGACCAGTTACGGTTGTGTTGCCGCCGTTTTGCAGGGTCATCGACCAAGCTCCGCCCAACCCGGCCAGACCACCCCGGCGCGGGGGGCAGGAGAAATCGTCGTCCGGGTCGGCGCGGTCAAGCGGGGCAGTGCTGGGGAACCCTCCGAGCTTCGGCACGCAGTCTGGCAGGAAGATGCGGTGTCATGTCAAGGAAACTCGCCCTGGGGTAGCGGGGCGGGTTGGGTGTAGGCAATCGGTCGGACGCGGCGGTTCACGCAAGGGGCACTGCTGTTGCGGCTTGGGGCGGGGAGCGGCTGTAGCTGCTGCCGGCCCCTACCGCCGCCTTGGGGGGATTGCGGACGTTCAATCCCCACTGCCCCACCGGCCGCTTCGCGCCCATGGTGGTCGTTCCGCCGATCAGCGTCGGTTCCCGACAGCGGACGTTGCTCTGGCAGGCCGCTCGGGCAGCAGTGGGTGGCTACAGGTCCGTCCGCTTCTGATTCGGCCTTAAGCGGAAACGGACATTCCGTACAGGGAACAAGGTCGCCTGCGGTCCCGGTGGGAATGCCGGCTGCCGGGCCACCCGGTTGCTCAGAGGCTGGAAACATCGAGCACCGCGATCCGGCACTGTGGCTCATCAGGTGCGGTCGCGGCGATGGCATCAGCCATTCCTCGCAGATCGGCGACGACCTCAGGGAAACTCAACCAGTGCCCATCGGGAGCTTGCCAGCCACGCGGTCGGGCTTTCTGATGCACCAAGAGCAGCAAGCCGTGGCTGGCGTTGTATGCGCGCAGATAGCGCCCGATCAGTTGATCGGTGAGTGCTGCTTCCAGTTCGGGAAGCGCCCAGCTCTCTGCAACTTTGATTTCGATCGGCACACTGGCATCCGTCTTTGGAGCCCGCATCCGAATATCCGGCTCCTTTTCATCAACGACATGCGGTTCGCGCTCAAGGGAATAGGC
>JBEKNT010000307.1:0-8323 GCA_049522565.1 Acetobacteraceae bacterium | reverse complement strand
GCGGCAACCCGCGTGCCCTCGCCAAGCCGTGCGGCCGTCTCGTGCGGATCGGCGCGGGAGCGCCCGGGATCATCGCCAATACTGCCCGGCCGACACCGAGGGCGGCGCGGCGGGACGCGTTCGCGTGACACTTGGGAGCGGCCGGGCTGCTGTTCCGCGCCGGCTCACGCCACGCGCCGATGCGCGTCTTCCCCGCCAATTGGGAAGCGAGTGGCGATGCTTGCGCTGTCAACGGTGTTTGCCGGGTGGCGGCGCGTGCGCGGCAACGCACCGCCGGTCCCCGAACGACTCGGCTGCCGTAGCGTCACGGGTTATCGGCGCGCCTGGATCGGGCGCGCGCCGAACGTCATGCCGTGATTTCTCTGCGGGAGTCGGCGCGGGCCCTATGCGACCTTCCGGCTGCCGCGGCGGCGATGGCAGAGCAAGCCGAGCCCCACGAGCGCAGTGGCAAAGATGATGCCAGCGTTCGGCTCGGGAGTGTCCACCTGGATCGTGTCCGTGGCGAGCAGATTCGACGTGCAACCGTTGGTGTTGCAACCGTAGACGGACAGGGTGATATCGTACGTATCGGGGATGAGGTCGTTGAAGTTGGTGTCGCCGATCGAAGCGAACAGGGATCCAGGTTCGGAATTCTGCACACCGTAGTCGGCAGAAGGATTGTTGCAGGCCACGACGCTTCCGTCGTAGCAGGTATTGCCTCCAAGCAAGCCAAGGAAATCCGTAAACGGTGCTGGTGTGAACCCGGTTCCGACATCCTGGACGGTCAGCACGGCGTCGATCCCGCTCAGGGTCAGAGCGCCGCCGCCGGCTTGCAGATTGAGCGAAAAGGTGACGCCCCAGGCGGATCCCGTGTTGGGCAAGGCCGTATTGCCGAGCGGCGCGGTATAGACGTCGCCGGACGGGGTGATCGGACCGAGATAGCGTTTGATCGCGCTGAGACCGATTTCGACCTTGTTGGCGGTGGCGACGGTGAACCCGCTATTGGCATTGCCGATTCCGAAATAGACGCCCGGCGACGCCAGGTTCGTATTGTAGGCGACATTCGCATCGGCACGGCCAGGCAGCGATGCGAGCGCCAGCAGGCCCAGCATACACGTAAGCGCCACGCCGCCGACCCGCTTCGCCGCCGTGCTGTTCGAGTAGCTGTCCAATGTGCCCTCCCGTGAGCGTCAATTTCTCGTTAATGCAGGCAAATCACGTGCCAACGCGCAAGATCTTGAAAAGACACGATTCGCTTCCGGGCGCTAACTGTTCTGTAAGATTTTCTGACAGATTTGGCGCGCGGTCGGGGAAAATCCATTGGGTGCGGTTGTTCGGCCCCCGGAATCGAACGCCTTATTTGCGGTTTGATAGATTCAGTCGCATTCGGGATCATTTGGGCCATGCCTGCACGACCGATCCGTATGGCTGTCTCGTCCTGCCAGCGCCGGTGACGCGCCCGGCCGCCGCGCCTGCCGCTGCTCGATCGGCTCCCCATGGTGATGCTCCAGAATCGTAAAACCCGCGACGCTGACAGCGGATTTCTGGCATCGGCGAGGGCGCGCAGGCGCGCCGATGCGGGTGCGAAGCTGACGTTACAAATCGTGATGACGTGCCGGTGGCGACGGACCGCCGGCCAGCGGGGTTGTCAGGATTCATTACAGCCCACCACGAAATCGGCGGCGACGGCGCGCTGCCACGGACGCTCGCCCCGGGGATCGCCGCGAAGGAACCGACCCCCTACAGCCTGGGGTTGTGCCGCGCCGCGGACCGCCGCGACGAGGCGAGCGGACATCGCGCGGTGAGGGCCACGCGTCACGTCCCGTACCCGGCGCACCGCGCTGATCCCCGGGCCGGCGCGCCGGGGCTCGCCTCTCGCGCCCTGGGCGGACGTGCTGCGCGGCCTACGCAGACGTGCTGCGCGGCCGGTCGGACAGCGACCGCAGATTGAGTTCGGGCCGGGTTACCACCGTCCCCCCCTCCACCCGGTGCACCAGCGCACCGAGATGCGCCGGCATCTCCTGCCGCAGCCACGGCTCCGCCGCCAGCGCGGCCTGCATGTCGCGATACCCCGCCGCCCGCCGCCCGGCGATCGAACTGCGTGAGAACTCCGCGTCGCTATTGGCGATCGCGCCAGCGGCCGGGCGATACATGATGTGCACGATGTCCAGCCGCTGCGTGGTCGGTGCCGGATCGTCGGGGACTGCCGCCACCTGCGGCGCCCCGGCCGCCTTCAGCAGCCGTATCGCATGGCGCAGGTTCACCTTGGTCGCCACGCCATCGACGTGGTGCGCGGTGCGGCTGGCATACTGGATCTGCTTGGCCCGCCACAGCACGTCGTTCATCGTCTCCGGCGGTGGCCCGGCGGCGTCCCACAGGTCGATCAGGAACACGACCATGCGCGGCTGCCCGGGCGCGTCGATGACCGCGTCCAGCGGCGTGTTGGAAACGCATCCGCCATCCCAGTACAGCGTCCCCTCCACCAGGGTGGCCGGGAAACCCGGCGGCAGCGAGCCACTGGCCAGCACATGCTCCGGCCCGATCGTCTGCCGGTGGTTGTCGAAGAATTCCAGCGCGCCGGTGGCGATGTTGGTCGCGCCCAGGCTGAGCCGGACGGCGCGGCGGTTGATCAGCGCGAAATCCGCGAACTGGCGCAGTGTGAGCAAGAGCGGCGTGGTGTCGTAGAAGCTGACCTCCTGCGGTGGGGACGGTGGGCGCAGATAGGGGTTCACCGGCCGTGGGGTGAAGAAATTAGGCTGGCCGAACAGCAGCGCCTCGGCGTTGCTCGCCATGGCGTGCAGCGTCTGTAGCGGCGTCAGCGCCAGAGGCGCCGGCAGATCCGGCCAGGAAATTGCCTCCCACCATGCGGCCAGGTGCTCCACGCGGTCGTCCGGCGGGCTCCCGGCGATGATCGCCGCGTTGATCGCGCCGATCGAGATGCCGGACACCCAGTCCGGATGCAGGTCATGCTCCGCGAGCGCCTGGTAGGCGCCGATATGGTAGGCGCCCAGCGCTCCGCCGCCTTGCAGCATCAAGGCGACAGTGGGAGCAGCCGCTGACGGCCTGGCTACCGGTCGCTTGCCCATCTTTGCACTCCTGTTGCGGTGCAGCACAGGATGGCGCCGGCAGGCCGCTGGAGGCGAGAGATTTTCGTGGCCGGATTCTCCCCCTCCCCTTGAGGGAGGGGGTAGGGGGAGGGGTGCGTACATCCAACGACGGCGGATGTACGCACCCCTCCCCCCCTCCCCCCTCCCTCAAGGGAAGGGGGGAGAAAAATTCAGAGCGCCGGTTCGGGCACCGCCGCCAGCCGCTCGCGCAGCGCCGCGGTCAGCGCCTCGCGACGCGCCCAGAGCGAGCGATACCAGGCGATGCGCGGCGCGATCTGATAGGCCAGCATGCGGTTCTGCGACACGTAGTCGCGCGCCGCGTCGCCCAGGTCGCGCGCCATCTCCGGCATCGCCACCAACTGCAGCAGTTTGGTCTGCAACTCGGTGGCGTCGCGGAACAGCAGTCCGGTGCGCCCCTCCTCGATCGTCTCGCCGTACACCACGTTGCTGGCGAGCGCCGCGACACGGCAGGCGCCGGCCTCGACGAACTTCAGGTCCGACTTGGCGCGATTGAAGCCGTTGTCCGCCAGCGGCATCAGCGACACTTCGCATTCGCCCAGCAGATCCATGTAGGCGTCGTACTCGCACATCGCGGTGAACCGCTTGTGCGGCGTCTCCAACGCATCGAAGAAGCCGCGATCATGCACCACGGAGAACCGCAGCCGCTCGCCCACCTGTGCCGCCACCGCATTGATCGCGCCAATCAGCGGCTGCCAGTCCTGCTCGCGGTTCAGCGCGCCGAAGAACACCGTCAGACTGCCCGGATCGGCGAAATTGCGTACCTCCGGCAAGCCGACCAGAGCGTTGGGGAAGACCGCGACCTCCGGGTTGCGCTGGCGCAGCACCGCCGCCAAGGGCCGTGTGCTGGTCTGCACCGCGTGCACCCCGCGGAATGTGAGTTGCTCCGGATCCTGCATGATCTGGAAGAAGTCCGGATGGTCGTCGAACTCGGTGACCACCAGCCAGCCGCCATCGAGGAAGGCGCGGATCATGGCGCGGCCGGGTTCGCCCGACAAAGCCGGACGATGCAGGATGAAAATGCGCGGCGAGTCGTCCGCCGGCGCCTTGGCATCCACCGCGGACGTGAGCATGGTCCCGACCGCGGGATCCGTCGCCATCGCCCGCAGCGGATACACGATCCGCACATGCGACACCCCGCCGACCGGCTTCAACATGTTGGCCGCGACCGTCATCCGCTGCTGCGGCGTCTTGCGCACGCGCCAGACATATTGCAGCGGCGTGGCGCGTCTGGCGTATTCATCGGCATCGATGCCGAGTGCCGCCAGCGCGGGCGCGATCGCCTGGCCGAATTGACTGGCCTTCTCACGGTCAAACACGCGCGCATGCACGTCGCATGGCACGAAGCCGCGCTGTAACAGGCCCTCGCGCATGCTCCGCAGGCTGAACCAGCGCAGATGTGTGTCGTCCAGCAGCCCGCTCGGCGTGTAGTCCCAGGTGCCGCGCAGCAGTTTCTCGGCGAAGCTCCAGTGCTCCAGGTTGGGAATGCAGATCAGGATCGTGCCATCCGGCGTCAGCGCTTCCGCCTGGCGCTTCAGCACCGTCCAGGGATCGCGCAGGTGCTCCAGGATGTCGCCATAGATGATGCAGTCGATGCCCTCCGGCACGTCGAACGGCAGCGGGTCGTCCTCGACATCGACCGTGGCAAGCTCGTCCAGCCGCTCCACAGCGGTCGCGGCCACGCTTGGGTCCTTGTCGATGCCCAGCAGCCGCGCGCGTGGGTTGCGCTTGCGATAGGCGGCACTGAGCGATGCGGTGCCGCAGCCCACGTCCAGCACCACGCGGGCGGTGAGCGGTATGCGCTCCAGCAGGTCGGGATTGGGTAGATCTGGGAGAGCCGGCATGGGCAAGGGTGCTCTTCAGGAGGAGGGGCGAAGCGATGCGCTGGCGTGCCCGCCGATCGTTACGACTGGCACCCGAGGGACATTCCGCGGGCGGGCCCCGGGTGGTAGGCGGAATCCAGCCAAGGGTGCAAGTACGATCCGCTCAGGGATCAGACGCTGGCCGTGACATTGGCTGGCGGTGCGGGAGGCGCGTGCTTCGCCGTTGCGTCGGCATGCCAGCCGAACGCCGCCCGGATAAAGCCGAGCGCGTAGGCGAGCCGCCAGCGAGCCCCGATCAGCCGCGTGGAGCGGCGTGGCAGCAGTCCCGCCGGGGCACACAGGGCGGCGACCGCGATGCGGCGGGGCAACTCGCGCCACACCTCTGCCTTGTGCCGGAGCAATCGGCGGGTCAGCACGGTGGAAGCACCCTGCCAGTACAGCCGCGACAACAGCCAGGCCGGGGTCAGACGGGCAGCCTGGATCTGGTGGTGCACGACGATGCGGGAATCGAAACGCACCGACTGCCCTGCCTGGCGCAGCCGCCAGGCGACCTGCACATCCTCGTCGGACAGCAATGCGGCACCGTAACGGCCGGCCCCGCTGCCGAAGCCACCCAGCGCGAGCAACGACCGCACGTTCACCACCATGTTGACGGTGTAGGGAGCAAGGTCGGCGGGCAGGCCGGGGCGGCCGTACTCGCCCTGCCCCTCGGTTTCGATGATCGACAGTACGCCGCGTAGGCTGGATGGCCACCAGTGCGGCAGCGGCGCTTCCCAGACCGGCAGCACCCGGCCCCCGAGCACCGCCGGAGGCGATGTGGTTTCGCCGAGCGCCGCCAGGATGCGCGCCACCCAGTCCTCCGCCGGCACCGCGTCGTCGTCGATATAGGCGATGTAGGGCGTGTGGCAGGCCCAGGCACCGGCATTGCGCGCCAGGGACACGCCGGGCTGGTCAACCCGAATCAGGCTGGCGTTCGGCGTCGCCGCCACGAGCAATGCCAACTCGGCCGGGGCGTCGCCGGTCGAACCGCTGTCCACCACCAGCACCGCGAAGGCGTCCTGGCTGGTGGTCTGGCGCGTCAGGCCGTGCAGGCAATCACGCAGGTAGCGCGGGCGGTTGTGCGTGCAGATGCAGACCGTGAGCTCCATGCCGGCAGGCATAGGCGCCGGCGGGTTGACGAAAGATTAAGGCCGGCCACGGCCTGATTGCGCCGTCTCGCCGCCTGATTGGGGCGTTTAAGAAATATTCAGTAATTCAACAGTATTACCGATTTCGCAATAGCTCGCTCGTATATCAAATTTGGAGAAACGGCATGGGAAGCGCAATCGTTTGGGGCGACGGGGCCGGTCGCGGTTCCGGCTACGCGACGCACGGCAATGGCCAAGGCAGCGCTGTCCCGAACACCACCAGCCAGGTGGAGATCGACGGCACCCTTGCGAGCTTCATCGGCGCCGGTCACGCGTTCCAACCGGACATCGACAACGGCACCACAACCGATCCGGCCGGTACCGGCGTGTTCAGCGGCGACCGCGGCACGATCGTCGGACCGTCGGACGCCCCGCCGCTTGCCCGATTCGACATCGAGTCATTCAACGTGGTGCTGAACGGTGGAACCGTGCACGGCGTCGGCGCGGCCGGGTCTATCGGCAGCACAAGCGTGGCGGACCTGGGCAACTCGGGCGACCTGGCTGGCACAGGCGACCTGGTCACTATTGGCGGCGCCGCCGGCCCTGGCCTGCCGTTTCCGGCGGGTGTCGATGCCGCCACCGGCGGCTCCCTCGTCCAGTCGGCAAGCCTGGCCAGCGGCCCAACCCTGACCACCCTGGTCAGCTTCGACGTGACGGACGGGGGAAATCCCCAGGCCGGCCTGATCGCCGACGCCGCCGGGAACCTCTTCGGCACGACATATGGCGGTGCGGCGAACGACAACGGCTCGATATTCGAAATCGCCAACACCAGCACGGGCTACGCCAGCACACCGACCACGCTGGCCAGCGCCAGCACCGCCGCCGGATACAACCCGCGTGCCGGTCTGTTCGCGGACGCCTCGGGGGATCTGTTCGGCACCGCGAGTTTCGGCGGGGCGAATGGCGATGGCACGGTGTACGAGATCGCCAAGACCGACGGCAGCTACGCCAGCGCGCTGACCACCCTGGTCACCTTCAATGGCACCAACGGGTCGGGTCCATATGCCGGCCTGATCGCCGACGCTGCCGGGGATCTGTTCACCACGACCGAGGGGGGTGGGGCGCTCGGTTACGGCGCGGTGATCGAGATACCCTATAGCGATGGCAGCTATGCCAGCGCGCCGACCACGCTGGTCAGCTTCAACGGCACCAACGGCGGAGCCCCGTATGGCGGTCTGGTGGCCGACGCCGCCGGGAACCTGTTCGGCACGACGGACACCGACGGGGCGGACAACGAAGGCACGGTGTTCGAGATTGCCAAGACCGGCGGCAGCTACGCCAGCGCGCCGACCGTCCTGGTCAACTTCAACGGCTTCGACGGGGGAAGCCCGCATGCCGGTCTGATCGTCGATGCCGCCGGCGACCTGTTCGGCACAACACAGGGCGGCGGGGCGAACGGCGATGGCGAGGTGTTCGAGATCGCCAAGACCGGTGGCACCTATGCCAGCACGCCGATCACACTGGTCAGCTTCAACGGCACCGACGGGGCATATCCCGGGGCCGGTTTGATCGCCGACGCCGACGGGGACCTGTTCGGCACGACAGCCAACGGTGGAGCGAACAACCTCGGCACGGTGTTCGAAATCGCCGAGACCGCCGGCGGCTACGCCAGCACGCCGGTCACCCTGGTCAGTTTCACCGGCTTGAACGGCGCAAATCCGAACGGTCTGCTCGCCGATGCCGCCGGAGATCTGTTCGGTACGACCGCGGCGGACGGGGCGAATGGCGGTGGCACGGTGTTCGAGGTGAGTGACACCGGCTTTCAGGTAGCGGACCGCGCCTGGTCCACCGATGCACCGGGCAATTTCGACGACCCGACGCGCTGGTCCGACGGAGTCGTCCCCGGCGCCGCCAACGACGCCGTCATCGACTTCGCCGACGACCCGCAGGTGCTGCACGACAGCGGCAGCGATACCCTGCACAGCCTGACCGACACCGCCGGCGACCTGATCATGGCGGGCGGCACTCTCGCCACCGCCGCGCTGACCAACGCCTCCGCCATGGCGTGGTCCGGCGGCTCGCTGATCCTCAATAGCGGCACCACCGCCAGCGCCAACCTGGCCAACACCGCCACGGCGACTCTCCTGAACACCGCCGGTGCGAGCCTCGCCATCGCCCCGAACGGCCAGCGGCTGACCGCGACCGGGACCGGCACCGCGTCGGTGTCCAACGCCGGCACGATCACGGTGGACGGCGCGCTGGGCGAGGC
>JBEKNT010000306.1:0-8347 GCA_049522565.1 Acetobacteraceae bacterium | reverse complement strand
GCAGGCAGCTCGCCAACGAGCGATGCTCGCTTCCAGGCTGCCGCGGTGAAGGCGGCGTTCTCGCCGTAACTCGACAATTTGGTCTGTCCACCAAACGTGGGAGAAGTTCACTCCGTCATCACGCCGGCACCGCCGCCACGCGCCGCGTCGCCAGGCCCACCACCACCGTCGCCACCACGTTCAGCAGCAGCGCAACAATGCCGACATTCAGGTCGCGCAGCACCTCGGGCAGGCCGGGGAACAGCGTGGCGATCGTGCTGTGGCTCAGCGTGATCGCCGCCACTGTCGCGACGCCCACGACGATGCCGGCCAGGGCGCCGGCCTTGGACAGCGGGTTGTGCGACAGCAGGCTCATCACCAGCGACGGGAAAAGCTGGGTGACGAAGCTGTAGCCCATCAGCAGCAGGGCAACGATGGTCTGGCCGCCTTGCAGGGTGAAGTAGACCGCGACCAGCGCCACAACCGGCACGAACAGTTTTGCCAGGCTGCCGATGCGCGCCTCGGTGGCTTCCTTGTGCATCAGCCGGTAGATGTTGTTCGCCAGCAGGGTCGCCGCGGTCATCATGATCATCGAGCCCGGCACCAGGGCGGTCAGCACCCCGGCGGCGCCGATCACCCCGACGAACCAGGGATCGAACGTAGCAATAGAGAGACGGAACAGCGACAGGTCGATATTCGGCCCGGTCAGGCCGGGCACCTTCAGCACGGCGGCAAAGCCGACGAAGAAGATGAAGGCCAGGATGAGCTGGTAGAGCGGCAATACGATCGCATTCCGGCGGAACACCGCCTCGGCGCGGGCGGTGAACACCGAGCCGAAGCTGTGCGGCCACATGAAGAAGCCGAGCGCGGTCAGCAGCACCGTCGAATCGAACCAGGTGACGCTCTCGCCCTTGGCGGGCAGCGCCAGGAAGCCCGGCTTGGCGGCGTCGATGGCAGCGAACATCGCGCCGTAGCCGCCATAGAGATGGATCGGCAGGTAGACGCCGAGGAAGATCGCCACCGCCAGGATCAGCGTATCCTTGGCCACCGCCGTCCAGGCGGAGCCGTGCACGCCGGACACCATCACGTAGCCGGTCACCACCGCGGCGCCGATCCAGATCGCCGCCGCCGACGGGATGACCCCGTAGGAGGCGGTCTCGACGATGATCCCCAACCCCTTCAATTGCAGCACGAGGTAAGGGATCAGCGCGACGATCCCGACCAGGGCCACCACCAGGCCGAGGGCGGGGCTGGTGTATTTGGCGGCGAAGAAATCCGGCTGGGAGATCAGTTGGCGTTCCCGGGCGTAGCGCCAGATCGGCGGCAGCATCCAATAGGAGATGATGTAGGCCAGGCAGCCATACGCCAATATATAGTACGTCGGTCCGCCATGGCCGTAGGCGTAGCCGCTGCCGCCGAGGAAGGTGAAGGTGGTGTAGATCTCCCCGGCCATCAGCACGAACACCAGGACCGTCCCGAAATGCCGGCCGCCGACCGCCCACTGCTCCAGGTTCATGTCGCGCCCGGCCCGGGCGCGCAGCCCCAGCAGGAGGGCGGCCAGGGCGGTCAGGCCGATGATGACGAGGGCAGCGTTCATGGCCGTGCTCCGGCGTCAGGCGGCGAGGCTCGATTCGCCGGGTCGCAACGGTAGATGACCAGCATGATGACGCTGGTCAGCACGATCCACAGCAGCAGCCAGGCGAACAGCAAGGGCAGGCCGAAAACCAGGGGCGTGACGCGGTTCAGGAAAGGTGTGCCAACCAGAATGCCAATGAATGGCAGCAGGGCGAGGGAACGGACCAGGACCATGGAATGAACCAATCGGTTGCCAGCGGGCGCTTGCGTATGAGACTGGCCCAGGTAGCGTGGCTCGGCAAGCGAAGGCGGGCAGATTCTTGCCGCCGACGCGGCTGCGATGCGCGGATTCTGTCCGTTCGGCTGCCAGGGCGGTTCGGTTGCCGGCGGCGTTCTGTTGCCAGTCCGATCGGTTGCCAGTCCGTTCGGTTGCGCGGCCCGCTCGGTTGCCAGTCTGATCGGCTGCCGGGACCGGCTGGTCGCGAAGACTGCTGTTGCGGTGGATGCGGGGGCGCCGGGTGGCCCAAGGAGCGGCGCTCACAAATCGGTGAGCGGAGTCGCCGCTTGGGATTGGTCACCGGCCAGGGTCCGACCGGTAAATACTGTATCGTCTTCCGAGCGAATTTCGGGCGTCTTGCAGTACAATTTTCCGGACATACAATGAATTCATGCCATCTTTCCTCGATTCGAAGGCCACGTGGATGGTCCGGTATAGGGACCGTTCTACAACCGATCAGCTCTGGTCTCTCCAGCGGTGAGGTTTTGCTCCGGATCTATCCATATATATATTATGGATTATTACTGATCGGCCCCTCCGCTGGACCCGCGCGCAATGACCGGTGCTGCAATGTTTTACCTTGTCTCCAGGTGGACTGGTTGTATGATGCGCCGCAATGGTCGGACGCGCCGGTAGTCGGGTTTTTGGAATCGCATACGGTCCCGAGAAAACGATTGCAAAAAATCGGCACTGATCCATAATTGGTTGGCTTCGGTAACCGGATATCGAGCCGATGAGCATGGGACGGGGTGAGCGATGGCGGCGTTATCAGTAACATTACCAGGCTCGAGCGGCGGAATTGTCACGGTTCAGTCTGGCGCGGGCGACCATACGTTCCTGGCGCAGATCATCGCCAACACGATCCTGTTGGCATCGGTAAGCGGCAGCAGCGACACCAAGCTGAACTCGCCGGTCGGCGTCACGATCACCGGGTCGACGACCAATCCCAACCCGGTGCCGCCGGCGGCCACCCCGGGGCAGGACATTCTGTATCTTTACGGCAGCGGCGGCGGGAATTTCACGATCCCGACCGGCTACCAGTACGTCGTCGATCTGATGACCGGGTCGGAGACTATTTCCGGCTCCAACGTGCAGATCATTTCTTATGACGCGGCTGGCAGCACGTTCAGCCTGGCCGGCGCCTCGAGCATTGCCGCCGACCTTGGGAGCGACAACGAAAACATCAGCCAGGTCGGCACGGCAAATATCGCGACGGGCAACGGCAACGATACGATTTCCTTGGTCGGCGCCGGCACCATCGATGGCGGCGGCGGAACCAACATCCTCGACGCGACACCGACTGTCGGCGGGACGGGTATCCGGGTGCAGTCCGAAGGCCTCGCGGACTCGGTGACCGTCACCGATGTCGCCGGCAGCACCGCGACGGTTGTGTCGAGTGCCCCAGGCACCGACATGTACATGATCGCCGACGGTGCCGGCACGGTTTACGGCCAGATTCTGAGCACGGACGCCACTGTCGTCGGTGGCGTGGGCACGCTTGATGTATCGACGGGCGGGTCGGATGCCGCGGTCTTCGGCGGCACCGGTCCTCTGATCGACACCGACTCTGGCACCGGCGATACGGTCGGCGCTTTCGGCGCCTCTCCGGTCACCATCAACGCCTCCGGAACCGATGGGCTGTTCTTCGGTGGCTCAGGCAGCATCACCGCCTCACTGAGCGGCACGACCGCCCAGGGGCACAACTCACTGCGTGGTGGCTCCGGCAACATCGCGGTGACGCTGTCAGGCGCCTTCAACGATGCCTTCGGCGGCACCGGTTCCCTGTCGGCTGATGAGACCGGCAGCAACGACCTGGTCGCGGCGTATAATGCGTCCACGGCGAATGTAACACTGTCCGGGACGGCTTCGAACGACAGCGTTGTCGGCGGCTCGAACGCCCTGGCAGTCACGTCCGGGGGCTCGGGCGGCGTCATCGATGGTGGCAGCGGGAGCCTGTCGGTTTATGACACCGGGATCTCCGACACGATCGGGGCGTTCAGCGCAACGGTTGCCAATGTATCCCTGTTGGGCGGCGGCGGGACGGCTGGAACCGGTGAAGTGGTGATCGGCGGCACCGGTACTCTCAACGCGACGGTGGCCGGCGTCTTCGAATCCGTCTTTGGCGGGAGCGGTACCACCAATATCTCGATCGACAGCATCGGTCTCGCAACGAACACCGAGGTCGTTGGCGGTACGGGTGCCCTGACGGTCAATGATCAGGGCCAGGGCGATACCATCGGGTCGTTTAGCGCAAGCCCGACTAACGTGACGCTCGGCGGCTCCAACGATCTGCTGTTTGCCAGCGCGGGCAGCACCAACGTGAACGTCAGCGGAGCCAACGACACCATCATTGCCGGCACGGGCGCGTTGACGGTCTCGGCAAGCAGTGCTGTGATCGTGGATGGCGGCACCGGAGCGCTGACCTTCGTCGGCGGCGCCGGCGCGTCGAGCGTCGTCGGCGCAAGCGGCGGTTCGTCGGCAGTCACCGTCGGCTCCGGCGGGGTGGTCTTCTGGACCGGCGGGAATGACACAACGTCGATCTTCGGCGGCAGTGGTGCGGGCCTGGTCACGCTGATCGGCGCTTCGGGCAGTTCGATGTTTTACAACGGCACGGGCGGTGGCTTGGTTTTCTCGGCCGGCGATCTCAACGAGACCCTCAACGCGTCGACGTCCTCGACGAACAATGTCTATGGTGCCGGCATCGACTCCCTCGCCAGTGACACCATCATCGGTGGCGTCGGCATGGATACCTTCATCGCCGGTGCGGGTTCCGACTCGTTTGTCGGCGGGGCCAACAGTGACTCCTTCGCATTCTTCGAATCGGTCACTTCGGCCAACACCGGTGGCGCGCAAGACTACGTCACGAACTGGTCGCCGAATGACTCACTGTTCCTTATCGGCTACGACTCGACCCTGTCGGCCAGCAGCGTCATCAACAGTGGGGTGGTGTCGAACGGCAGCCTGACAATTACCCTTTCGGACAACACGAAGATCACCTTCAACGACGTCACCGACAAGTCAGAGTTCGACGGCCGCGTCCTGTACTCCTGATCCTCGCTACCAGCCCACTGCGTAACTGCCTGATGGCAGTTCGCAGTGGGCTTTTTCATGTCAGGCATTCGACCGCGCGCCATAACTTGGCCCCGGACCCAGCAACATCGTCCAGAGCACCAGGCCGCCTCAAAGGCGCCAAGTCGGTGCGCAACTTCCATCTGCTCTTGGCTTGGTCCGCTTCCGAACTATGCAAATGCCAGGGGTGAGCGGTTTGCCGTTACGGCACCAGGTAAAAGCGGAGAACCAACGCCTGGACGATCATCATCGGCGTGATCGTCGCCAATCCCACCAGGGCCACCACAGCCGGACGCCACAATACCGCGCCAACAGATCGCCAGGTCGGCACCGCCATCGCGAGAATCGCCGCCAGCGGCAGGAAATAGCGGCCCTGCACGCCCTCGATGTGATCGACCCCCGCCGGGGTCCAGGATAGATAGCCGGCAAAGAGGACGGCACCGACCGCTGCGAACCATATCAGCAGTGACAGCCAGGTGCGACGCGCCGGTCCGATCGTCACGCTGGCGAAGGTGAGCAGCAGCACATACCACGCGATTTCGTAATATGATGGCGCCAGGAATGTGTCGAGCCAGCCCAGCACACCGATGAAACTGACCAGATAGTTGCTGTGCATCAGCACGAACGTATTGATCAGGATTGGTATGAAGGTCCACGGCTGATGCAAGAAGAACAGCAATTGTGCCTTGGGATCGAAGGCCGACTGCAACGGCACGGATACGCTTGAGAGCGTGTATCCAATCCAGACCGCCGAGACCGCGAAGATCCCGGCGAAACTGAGCCAGGCACGGCGATGCAGCCCTCGCATGCAAATCAGCGGCAGCGCCGCCAAGGGCAGATAGGGCGGCCGGGCCATGATGACGGCCGCCGTTGCGACGCCGATCGCGACAACCTCCCCCAGCGTGGGGTCACGCTCCTCGGTAACCAGCCGATCGACGCCGGCGACCACGAACAGCGTAAGGGCGATCATCAATCCGTCCTGCGCAGCCGAAGCGAACATCGCCACGGTCATGGGCAGCACGAGCAATGCGGCCAGCGCCAGCCTGGTGGATCGCGCGTAGTAAAGTGAAACTGCGGCAATCAGCGTGGCCACCAACGCATTCACCATGCGCACAGCCATCAGCGTGTGCACCACACTGAGCTGCATCACCCTTCCGGCTTCGACCGCCAGCACCGCCGGTGCATAGAGGATGGGCGGATACTGTGCGATCGCGGGGAATGACAGTTCGGCGGTGGTGCCCCATTGCGCCGCGCCGGCGCCGGCAAGCATGCCAAGCGAGACCCTGTTCTCAGGGCGGTGAATCACAGGGGACATCGGCGTAGCCGATTCGATGACCGCCGGGTCGGCAAAACCCCCCGCGCTATGGTCGAAGCGATACGACAACAGGCCGCCATGGGCGATCTGCGAAATCCGCAGCATATGCGCCGCTTCGTCCGGATTTTGCCAAGGCGGCGTTACCACCGCGACCACCAGCAGCAGCGGCAAACCCCAGGCCAGATAGAATAACGGCAGGACCATGGCGATCCGGTCTATTGTGCGCGCCGCCATGTCCGGGAGCCAAATGTAAGCTTGCTGCAACTTCTTCATCGCTCCAAACTAGCATGTCGAACCCTGTACCCAAAACCAGACGGCGGTGTCGCAGGAGTGGGACAACATCGGCGGGCCGATGCGATCTCTCAAGATCTAACGAGCTCAGCACTTACTGCTGCTCGGCCGCGCTCCCGCGGACACAACCCCGGGATGAAAGCGCGCTTAGCAAAAATTGCCTCAATCGGTATCCTACTCTCACAGGATGACGGGCGACGCCGCCTGCTGTATGTGCGATAGTCGTCTTTCGACGCGTATCAACCGGCATCGACCCGAGGCAACACTGTCAGGCAGACCTTCGACTTTCGATCTGGGTGTCAGGAAAGCGCCACGCGGATTCCGCACTCTGGCGACCACCGATACCGGCGATCGGGACCACCCGGCTGTCGCGATTCTTTTGTCGGCGCACAATGGGGAACTGTTCCTTCAGGATCAGCTCGACAGCTTGGCGCGCCAAACGCATCGTGGGTGGGTGTTGTTCTGGCGAGACGATGGATCGTCCGATACGACACTGGCCATTCTTGAGCGTTTCGGGGAACTCGCCGGCGCAGACAGGTCACGCTTTGTCGCAAGGACCGGTGCATCTGGCGCGACACGCAGTTACCTGACCTTGCTTGCCTCGGCATGGCACCAGCAATTCCAGTATTTCGCCTTCGCCGACCAGGATGATGTCTGGTACGACGACAAGATCGCACGTGGCCTCGCGGCGCTGGCGGACGTGCCGCCGGACCTGCCAGCACTCTATTGCGCGCGGCAGGAACTGGTCGATGACCAGTTGCGCCATCTCGGCAAGTCCCCCGCCTTGGTGCGAGAACCGGGATTTCCGACGGCGCTGACGCAGAACATCGCCACCGGCTGCACAATCCTGCTGAACCGGGCAGCGGCGGAGGTGGTGCTGTCCATCCGCGCCCCGACCAACACCCTGCACGACTGGTGGAGCTATATCACGGTGTCCGCGGCGGGCGGCCGGATCATCACCGATGCCAGTACGGTGCTGCAATACCGCCAGCATGTCGGCAACCTGGTCGGTTCCCCGCTCGGCACGTTACAACGTGGCATGGCTGCCCTACGCCGCGGTCCCGGGCCATTCATGGCAATGTTCCGCGGGCATGTCGCCGCCTTGCAGGCGCACTCCGACCTGCTGTCCGACCGGGCACGCGCCGATCTTGTCGTCATTGCGTCGGCCCTGTCGGGCGGCTTACTCGCCAAGCTTCGCGCCCTCAGCCTGCCCGGCTTTCGTCGGCAGACCTGGTTGGAGGACCTGGTGTTTCGGATCTGGTTTCTGCTGGGCTAGCGCAGCCGCACCGTGACTGCGCTAGCGGTCGCCTGCGAATTTCGACCCAACCTGTCATCGTCCCAACCTGTCATCGCTTCGTCGCTACGCTCCTCGCATCGACAGCGGCGTCAGTCGCGACGACCCGCCCCTCATCGAGCAGCCGACGTGCGATACGGTCCGCGTTCGCCATGATCGTCAGCGTGCAATGTTTCGCCGGCAGGTCCGACAGAACCGCACCGTCAACGGCATGGACCCCAGGCAGCCAGGCCAGCCCGCCGGACAGATCCGTGCCCAACAGCCCGGCTCCGCCCATCGGCAGGGTTCCCGCATAATGACCGTCGGCTCCAGCCGGCGAGAAGGCGAGCGATCCGGGCAGTGGATAGGCGCCCAGCCGGGCCATCGCGCGGCCGAGCGTCCGGCCTGCGGCACGCAGCCCCCCATCGGCCGCTTCCGTGCGCGCCCCCGCAATCACTAGCTCCGCATGCTCGCCGTCGCCGACGAGCCGGATTGTATTGGCGCTGAAGCTCCCGGGCAGATAGCAGGTTGCCAGCACAAGCGCGGGCGCGAGGGCACGGCTCAGCCG
>JBEKNT010000305.1:0-8352 GCA_049522565.1 Acetobacteraceae bacterium | reverse complement strand
GCCCATGCGGTGGCCGGACACGTTGATCACGTCATCGACCCGTCCGGTGATCCAGTAGTAGCCGTCGGCATCGCGCCGCGCCCCGTCACCGGTGAAATACAGACCCTTGAACGTGGAAAAATACGTCTGCACGAAACGGTCGTGGTCGCCGAACACGGTGCGCATCATCCCGGGCCAGGACTCCGCCAGGCACAGATTGCCCTCGCAGGCGCCGTGCAACTCGTGCCCGTCGCCATCGACGATCATCGGCCGCACGCCGGGCAGCGGCAGCGTCGCCGAACCGGGCTTCAGCGCGGTGGCCCCCGGAAGCGGAGAAATCAGGATCCCGCCGGTTTCAGTCTGCCACCAGGTATCCACGATCGGACAGCGATGCTCGCCGACGACCCGGTGATACCACAGCCAGGCCTCGGGATTGATCGGCTCGCCGACGCTGCCGAGGATGCGCAACGACCGCCGCGAGGTCTTGCGCACCGGCCCCTCGCCATCGCGCATCAGCGCGCGGATCGCGGTCGGCGCGGTGTAGAAGATATTGACCTTGTGCTTGTCCACCACCTGCCAGAAGCGCGAACTGTCGGGATAGTTGGGAATGCCCTCGAACATCAGCGTCGTCGCGCCGTTCGCCAGCGGCCCATACAGGATGTAGGTGTGCCCGGTCACCCAGCCGACATCCGCGGTGCACCAGTAGATTTCGCCCGGTTGGTAGTCGAACACGTATTCATGGGTGAAGCTCGCCCACACCATGTAGCCGCCGGTGGTGTGCAGCACACCCTTCGGCTTTCCCGTGCTGCCCGACGTATAGAGGATGAACAGCGGGTCCTCGGCGCTCATCTCGCGTGGCGGGCAGTCGGGCGAGGCCTGCGCGCACAGCGTCGCGTAGTCGTGGTCGCGGCCATCCTGCATCGCCACCTTGCCGCCGGTGACCCGCACCACGATGACGTTCTTCACGCCGGGGCAGGATTTCAGCGCCGCGTCGGCGTTCGCCTTCAGCGCCACCGTGCGCCCGCCGCGGCGGCCTTCGTCGGCGGTGATCAGCAGCTCCGATTCGCAATCCTGCAACCGGTTGGACAGGCTGTCGGGTGAGAAGCCGCCGAACACCACCGAATGGATCGCGCCGATCCGCGCGCAGGCCAGCATCGCCACCGCGGCCTCCGGCACCATCGGCAGGTAGATCGTGACCCGGTCGCCCGGCTTGACCCCCAGCCCCAGCATCGCGTTGGCCAGCCGGCAGACCTGTTCGTGCAGCTCGCGATAGGTCACCTGCTTCGACGTTGCCGGATCGTCACCTTCCCAGATGATCGCTACACGGTCGCCATGCGTCGCAAGATGCCGGTCGAGGCACGAGGCCGAGGCGTTCAGCGTGCCGTCCTCGAACCACTTGATCGACACATTGCCGCCGAAGCTGGCGTTCTTGATCTTCGTCGGCGGCTGCATCCAGGCGATGCGCCGCGCCTGTTCCGCCCAGAACCCGTCGGGATCGCGCGCCGCGCGCTCATACATGTCGCGGTAGCGTGCCTCGCTGACATGCGCCTTGGCGGCGATCTCCGGCCGCACCGGAAAGATTTCTCCCCCGTGTTGCACCGTGTCTGGCATGGATTCTGCTCCTCTCCTCATTCGTGACCGCCGGTCACAGTCCCGCATCGTTCGGCACATAGAGGGTGCCGTCCTTGATCTGGACCACGACGGGTTCCAGCCGGTCGCCGCGGCACGGCCCCCTGATGCAGACCCCGTCGGCGATCTGGAACTCGGCGCCATGCGTGGCGCAGACGATACGTCCGCCATCCGCCGAGAGGAAGCGGTCGGGCGTCCAATCCAGCGGTGTGCCGATATGCGGGCAGGAGTTGACATAGACGAACACCGCATCGCCCTGGCGCACCGCCATCAGGCCGGTGAACCCGCCTGGCGCGGGCGGAAAACCCTTGGCGCCGCCGTCCGGGATGTCCTCCAGGCGGCACAGCGCGCGGGGCGCATCCGGGACGCCGGTTTCCGGGATCAGCGCTTCCATTGGCCCATCCGGCAAATCCGGTCCCAATGTGGCTTCGATACCGGCACCACGGACAGCCGCGAAAGCCGCACCAGCGCGAGGTCGGCGAATGCCGGATCGGCCTTGATCGCCGCGAGGGTGACCGGCTGCGGCATCGGCCCCACCGCCTGCATATCGACGCTGACCCAGTCGCCCGCCTCCGCCGTCGGGTCGGGATACGCCTCGCGCACCACCTCCACCACGCCGACGATCTGCTTGCCTTCGTTGGAGTGGTAGAAGAACGCCAGGTCGCCCTTTTTCATGGCCTTCAGGTTGAGCTTGGCCGAGTGGTTGCGCACGCCGGTCCACGGCTCGGTGCCGTTCGCCACCTGCTGGTCCCAGGAGAACGCGTCGGGTTCGGACTTCACCAGCCAGTAATGCGTCATGCTGCGGGTCTCCCCCTCCCCTTGTGGGCTTGGGCCGCGAAGCGGACCAAGGTTGGGGGGAGGGGTGCGTCCATCCGTGGCCGGGGAGTGAGTCTCCCCCTCCCCTTGAGGGAGGGGGTTAGGGGGAGGGGTGCGTGCGCCCCCGACCCCTCCCCCCTCCCTCCTCCCACAAGGGGAGGGGGAGTCCCATCTCCGTTGAACGATTGACCTAGCTCAATGCCGCACCGCCCGACGGTTGCCATGATCCTGCGCATCGTGATTTTTCCTCCAGGGCACTCCCGGGGGCCGGGAAGGGTCCCAACACTAAGGCAATGCCGCCCCGCTTCAAACCGCGGCGCAGATGCGATAGGTTGATCGAGTGGACGCGCGTTCTATCGTAGCCCCTCCCGCGGGAGCAGGGCGATCGTTGCATCGGTTTGCCAACCCGGGGCAGTTTTTGCGCCTGTCGGGGGCGGTGTTGCCGTGGGTCTCGGCCGGCGCCCTGGTGCTGACCGGGGTTGGCCTGGTCTGGGGCCTGTTCTTCGCACCCGCCGACTGGCAGCAGGGCGACGCGGTGCGCATCATGTATATCCATGTGCCGGCCGCTTGGCTGGCCTCCGCCGGCTACATGGGGCTCGCGGTGTGTTCCGTGCTGTCGCTGGTCTGGCGGCATCCGCTGGCGGACCTGGCGGCGGCCGAGATCGGCCCCGTCGGCGCCGGTTTCACCGCGTTGTGCCTCGCCACCGGCAGCCTGTGGGGCAAGCCGATGTGGGGCGCCTGGTGGGTGTGGGACGCGCGGCTGACCTCCGTGCTGGTGCTGTTCTTCCTGTATCTCGGCCATGTCGCGCTGGTGCGCGCCTTCGACGACCCGGTGCGGGGCTATCGCGCCGGCGCCATCCTGGCGCTGATCGGCGTGGTCAACCTGCCGATCATCAAGTTCAGCGTGGACTGGTGGAATACGCTGCATCAGCCCGACACCATCACGCTGACCGGAGCGCCCAGCATGTACCTGGGCATGCTGTGGCCGCTGGCGTTCGCCACCCTGGGCTATTCGCTGGCGTTCGCCGCCATCGTGCTGGCGCGCACCCGGGCCGCGGTGATGGAGCGGCGGATTCGCGGGCTGCTGATGGCCCGCGCCGCGTCACAGGAGCCGGCACCATGACCCACCTGCCGTTCATCGCCGGGTCCTACGCGCTGGGCATCCTCATCCCGGCCGGCTTCGCGCTGGCCGCCTTCCTGCGGCTCGGGACGGCGCGCCGTCGGCTGGCCGCCATCGACCCCCGGATCAAGGGTCCGGGGGCAGGCCCGCGTGTCCGCTCGGGCGCGAGCCCGCGTGCCGGCGCGGGGGCTGGCTCGCACGCCCAGCGGGAGGCCACGCCATGATGACCCGCAAGCGCCGCCGGCTGTGGATCCTGGTCGCCTGCGGGGTCGGCTTCGGCTCCGCGACCGCGCTGACCCTGTCGGCGTTCAGCAGCAACCTGGTGTTCTTCGTCTCGCCGTCCGACCTGGCGAAGCAGCCGGATAACGGCCGCAGCGTCCGCCTGGGCGGACTGGTCAAGGAGGGCAGCGTGCACCGCGAGACGGTGGACGGCCATCCGATCGCGACCTTTGGCGTCACCGACGGCAACAACACGGTGAAGGTCGCCTACAGCGGCATCCTGCCCGACCTGTTCCGCGAGGGTCAGGGCGTCGTCGTGCTCGGCAACCTTCAGGCGGGCGGCACGTTCCACGCCTCCGAGGTGCTGGCCAAGCACGACGAGAACTACATGCCGAAAGAGGTCGCGGACGCGCTGAAGAAGTCCGGGCATTGGGACCCGGCGGCCGGTCCGCCGCCCCCCGCCTCGACCTGGGACACGCTGGCCGTCAAACGCACCGGGGGATGATCCGGCTGCTGCCGCGGCGTGCCCTGCTGCTGGCGCCGACGGGTGTGGCCGTGTTGGGTGGTGTCGCGCTGCTGGCGTTGCGCGGGCGGCTGCGGCAGGACTCCGATCAGCCGTTGGCGCCACCCGCTGCGTTGCTGGACAGGCCGGTTCCGGCGGTTTCGCTGCCGGGGCTGGCGGCGCAGCCCGGCTTTGGTGGCGCGGATATTACGGCGGCTGGCCGCCCGGTGCTGGTCAACTTCTTTGCGTCCTGGTGCCTTCCCTGCCAGCAGGAGATGCCGGTACTGCAGCGCCTGGCACGTGGCGGCCTGGCGATCGGCGGCATCGCCTTCCGCGACAAGCCCGACGATGCGGCGGGGTTTCTGCGGCGGAACGGCGATCCGTACCGGTGGGTTGGTTGCGACGAGACCGGCGCGGCAGGGAACGATTTCGATCTGTTGGGGGTGCCCGAGAGCTTCCTGGTGGACCGGGCCGGCGTGGTGCGCTGGGTCTGGGCGGGCGGGCTGAGCGATGCCGTCGTCAGCCGGTATCTGGATCCGCTCCTGCGCGCGTGAGGGATTTGGCGTCCCGCGGGCCGCGCAAGCACCAGCGGCCCGACAACGCCTGGACCATGCGCGGCGCCCTCGGACGGCCCCCCGGCGATTGCGTGGCAGGCCGTGCTGTTCGCAATGCATTAACGCATGGCTGCTACATCGCCGACCTCCCGGCTTGCCCGGCACAGCGAGGGATCGCGATGAACAGAACGGCGTGGACGGTGATGGCGCTCTTGCTTGCAGGGATCGTACCCGCCGGGGCGGTGGGCGAGGCCGGCACGATCGAGGCATGTCGCAAGCCCGGGGTTGCGTCCATCACCGACGGCAAACCGATCGACGTTCCAGCCGGCACCATGTTCGCCGACCTGGCGGACGAGCGGGACCGCAACCCCAACGGCGACACCTACCGGCCGGTGCGTCTGCGGCTGTTACAGCCGCTGGAGATTGGCGCTGCCATGCGCTGCGGGTCGGCTCGCGCCGAGATCTACGCCAATCCCCAAGCCTTCAACGTTGGGCCGGGCGAACACCGCGCCTATGGCCTCTCGGGCCACTTCGCAGGGCCGATTCCTGAACTGGTGGCTCACGTCGTCGGCAACTTTCGCTGACCAGGACTCAGCCCTTCCACCCCGTCATCGGCCATGCCAGCTTGGCGTTGCCCGGCGCCTCCGGCCAGACCGTCGCGTAGTCCTTGCCCTGTAGCTGCGTCAGATATGTCGCGCCCAGCACGTTCTGTCCGGTCGCGTCGAACTTCACCCCGCGATAGCCGATGAACACCGCGCTCTGCGGCCAGTCGGTCGCCTGCAACGCCGCCTGGATCTTCTTCGGATCGGCCGCGCCGGCGCGGTTGATGGCGTCCGCCAGCACGAAGAACGCCTGCATGTCGCGGCCGCTCACGTCGTCGATCTCGCGGCCGCTTTTCGCCTGGTAGATCTTGTTCACCGCGTAGGACAGCGAGCCGGCCGGCCCCGTGCTCCACACGCTGCGGTTCATCAAGCCTTGCGAAATCGTGCCCACCGCCGGCAGGAAGGACGGATCGGAGAACCCCGCCGAATCGCCGATGATCATCGTCGGCAGGTAGTCGAGCGACTTCATCGTGCGCATGAACAAAATGGCGTCGGAGGCGTAGCTGACGAACAGCGCCACCGACGGGTTCTTCTCCTTCAGTTGCAGCACCTGTGCCGTCACGTCGGCACCGTTGGCGCTGTACGGAATGCGGATCGCCAGCTTCAGACCGGTCCGCTTCGCCTCTGCCTCGATCGCGTCGCCGACCGAGGAGCCGTAATCGGTGTTCTCGTTGACGATGGCGATGGTATCGATCGGCTTGCCCGACTGCTTCATCGTCGTGAGGAAGCGCATGTAGCTTTCGGCGAAGTTCTGCGCGATCGGGGTGACGCGGAAGGTGTATTTGAAGCCGCGCGTGGTGATGTTGCCGGCGACCGAATCGCTCACCACGAAGGGTACGCCGTAACGTTCGGCCACCGCCGTCGCGGTCAGCGCCGTGGACGAATGATAGGAACCGAGCAAGGCGACGACCTTGTCGTTGGTGATCAGCCGCTGGGCGAGGCTTTGCGCCACCGAGGGATCGCCGCGGTGATCGACATAGATCGGCTCGATCTTGGCGCCGCCAAGGCCAGGCAGGCCCGCGCTGGTGCCGATCGGCATGGCCTTCAGCTCGGGATGCCCGGTGTTGACGATTTCGGCGCCGACTTCCACCGACTGCTTGGCCTCCTGACCCGAGGCGGCCGAGTTGCCGGTCAACGGGTACAGCACGCCGATCTTCACCGTTTCGGCGGCGCGGACGCGCGCGGCGGTGACGATGGCGGGCGTGGCCAGCAGCAGCGTGCGGCGGCGGATCATGTTTGGCTCCCGGTTTGGTTGTCCGACACAGTGCCCGCGCGCAGATCGGCGTGCAACGACGCGGGATCGCGCGCCGCCGGGTCGCCATGGCCGCCGCCGCCGGGGGTGGCGAGCAAGACCGTGTCGCCGCGCCGGAGGACATACTGCCGCTTCGGGTCCACCGCGGTGCCGTTGATGCGCAGCATGCCGGGCGCGCCGGCCGCGCCGCCATGGATGCCGAACGCCGGGAAGATCGTGCGCTCGGCCAGGAAGGACACGGCGATCGGCGTGTCGGAGCGGCTTTCGAGCAGAATCTCCTGTCCCAGCCCGCCGCGATGTTTTCCCCCGCCGCCGCTGCCGGGGCGCAGCCGCTTGTGATGGAAGCGCAGCGGCGCGATGTGTTCGCTGATCTCGATCGAGGTGGACGACACGTTGGACGGCCATGACAGGCAGGTCTGCCCGTCGCCGCGCAAGGTCGCGCCCATGCCGCCATTGAAGAAGAACATATTGGCGTACGGTTTTCCCCCGTCGCGCACGCCCGACTGGTTCATCCCCCACATCGGCGAGCCGCACGCCGCCATGACCCGTTCCGGCACGATCTGCCCGAGACAGCCGAACACCAGCATCGGCAGGTAGTGGCCGATCAGCATGCGCGATCCGCCGGACGCGGGAAATTGCGGATGCACGATGCAGCCTTCCGGTGCGCGGATGCGGATCGGCCGGAAGGCGCCTTCGTTGTTCGGCAGGTTGGGGCTGGTGCAGACCTTCACCCCGTACACCGACATCGCATAGGTGTAGCACATGGCACAGTTGATCGCGCGGTCCACCTGCGCATCGGTGCCGGCGTAGTCGATGTCGATTGTTTCTCCGTCCACCGTCAGCGCCATGCGGATGGTGACCGGCTTGTCCAGCACGCCGTCGGTTTGCAGCTCGCTGCGATAGGTGCCGTCGGGCAGGGCACGGATCGCCGCACGCATCGCGGTTTCGCAACGGCCGTGGATCTCTGCCGCCAGGGCGCGTAGGTCGGGCAGCGCGTAGGCGTCCATCAGCGCGGTGACGCGTTCCTCCATCAAATCGAGCGCGACGACCTGCGCCCACAGGTCGCCCAGCGTCTGCTCCGGCGTGCGCACATTCTGGCGCAGCAGGGCGATGAGGGTCTCGTCGGTCGTGCCGGCACGCATCAGCTTCCAGGGCGGAATCTGGAAGCCTTCCTCGAACACCTCGCGCGGCTCCGGGCTGCGGATTTTCCCCCCGATATCCGGCGCGTGCGCGGTCGAGGCGCTGAACGCGACCAGCCGCCCATTGCGGAAGATCGGCTTGGCGACGGTGATGTCGGGCAGATGGCCGGTGCCGAGCCAGATGTCGTTGGTGATCAACACGTCGCCCGGCGCGAGCGTTTCCGGCGGAAAGAACCGCAGAAAATGCTTCACCGTTGCGGGCAGCGTGCCGATGAAGCTGGGAATGCTCTCGGTCGCCTGCACCAGCGACTGGCCGGAATCGTCGGTGACGATGCAGGAAAAGTCGTAGCTCTCGCGCACCAGGGTGGAGAACGAGGTGCGCACCAGCGCCGCCGCGGCTTCGTCCACCAGCGAGATCAGCCGGCGCCACAGGAGTTCGAGGGTGATCGGGTCGAAGGCTTGCGTCATGCGGCGGATTGTGGTGGGCGCAGTGGGGAAAGTCCAACGTAGTTCGGAGGATTCTCCCCCTCCCCTTGAGGG
>JBEKNT010000304.1:0-10663 GCA_049522565.1 Acetobacteraceae bacterium | reverse complement strand
CCTGGTCCACATAAGGTGCCCCCAATTCAATGCAGGGGGCGCAAAATGGTAGCGGAATCAACGGGTTCAAGAGGGGGCCGCTAACCGATTCAAAAGACTCAATTTGTTCCCGGACGGACACTCATGGCAATTCGGGCACACAGGACGAAGATCGTTCTTGGGGCGGACCTTGTGCGAAGCCCCAACCGCTGAAAGTGGATTCAGATGATGCACATGAATAAAGCCATTTCCGATCGTTCCGAATACCCGGCCAAAGTTGAAATTGCACACGGAACAGGATGTCCCAAATATTTTGATGCAATCATTCCTTGCCTTCGGGTCTCGCTCGAACCGGCTTATATATAGGACAGCACGATTGCCTTCCCAGTGATCGGCAGCACCGTCCTCGGACGGCATCACTATGACGTTTCGGCTTTGTTTGCGTGAGGGTCTCCGAGCCAGGAAAAGAAGAAGCGGAACCGCCGCTGCGGCCTCTTCCGGCGTTGTGATTCTAAGAAAATACGGGGTTCCCTTGGCCCATGCCGACCCAAGGCTCTTGCGCTCGGACAATGAGAGCGCCGAGTCAGAACTTAAGTACGACGAAAGTTGAACGCCTTCGGCTTGATTGCAACGAAGGAAGACGTTTAGGGCGTTTCTGGTATGCTGCACGAATGCAACACTTGGCTTACCTATTGTACACCAATTTTTTCCGGCATTCGCGGTCGCATCAGGAATGTGCTGCTTCATTCCGGTGACGAGAATATCGCAGAGACCTCCGATATTTGAGGACGCGCGTCCATGCGCCGTATCCATGCCATCTCTCCTTTCAATAACCATGCTCTAATGCGTCATCCGCTATCGGCAGGTCTCCAACTGCATCCACGCCTCATAACTGCGGGAGGTCAAGCGACGCCATACCACTAGGTCTGGTTCGCAGGTGTGATCGGACCCCGTGGCGGAACGCGCTTCGCTTTTCCGCCCTACTCCCGTAATTACGGATCGATCTCCCGGTCTTTCTTCGGAATCAGGTCGTAGGGCAGCGCGAAGCCCGGCATAGCTTTCAGACGCCGCGACCACGCTTCGACGTTGGGCCATCGTCCGATTTCCATGCCGCCTTCGGCCATGAACACCATGCGGCCCCAGCAGCCGATATCGGCGATGGTCGGGCCATCGCCGACCAGCCAGTCGCGGCCTTCCAGCGCATGGTCCACGAAACCCACCGCGGCATCCGCCAACGGGCGGAAATAGTCCATCACCGCCGGATCGACCGAGCGGAACCGCGAGTAATGCCTCACCTTGGCGACATTCGTAATATTGTCCGCCTCCCACGACAGCCACTCCCGCGCCGTCCACTGCTCTTGCTCTGTCCGGCCGGCGAAATGCCCTGTCGTGCGGCCAAGATAGTCGAGGATGACATTCGACTGCACGATGGTCAGCCCGCGATGACGCAGCGCCGGCACCTGGCCGTAGCGGTTCACCGCGAGATACTCGGGTTGCTTCTGCACGCCGAACTTCAAGTTCACCGTGCGGAAGCTGAACGGCAGCCGAGCCAGCGACAAGTACAGCATCGGCTTGTAGCTGGAACTCGAGGTGAAGCTGCCGAACAGCGTCAGCCGGTCGGGCGGATTGGGCGCCGTGTTGGTGACGGGCCGCGCCGGTGCGGTGTCGTTCATAGCGGGATCGCCAGCAATGTGTCGAAGCGTGAACTGTCGCAGATCACCAGCCGCTCGGCAAAACGCAAAACGCCGTCGGTGTCTTCGCGCAGGCGGTCAACATAGACGCCGGCCGCGAACAGATCCATCCGCCCGTCGCGCATCGTGCGCACCACCAGGAACGGCGCTTCGGCACTGATCTCGCCATCTTTCTCAGCGCCCACCGACGGCATGCCGACGATGTGCCGGTAGTTCTGCCGCTCGTAGATGTTGGCCTGGCGCAAGGCGGAGACGCGATCATGCAGCATGGCGCGAGAATCCGCATACACCACCCCCGCCGCATAACCCCGTCGGTGATTATCCGCGGTGGTAATCTTGTACAGGCAGCGCTCGTGGAAAAAGCCCGGCCAGTCCTCCAGCCGGTCGGCATCGATGCAGGCGGCGTAAGCCGTGTTCAGCGTCGCCAGGCGGAACAGCGTTTCAGGCCCGGTCATCGCGTCATACCTCCATCAGCCGTCGCCATTCCTTCCAGAAGCCGCGCACCGCTGCCTCGGTGGCGCGCGTCGTCTGGGTTTCCGCGCCGGAGCCGCCCATTTCCACCACCGACTCCTCGTCCTCGGCCGTAGCGGTGCCGCGCAGTGCAGATCCATCGCATCGACACCGCGCGGCACGATCTGCCGCACCGCCAGGCAGTTGTGGATCTGCTGCAAAATGAACCCGGGGAACACGCTGAGGATCTGCAACTGGATGCCGTCGCCCCACTCGTCGCGTATCTCCAGCAGGCCGGGATCGGCGAGCCGAAAACTCTCGTTGTCCGAACGCAACCCGGCGTCGCGATAGGTGGTGTCGGCGGCCTGCGCCGGCGCCAGCGTGGTGGAGGCATGGTGCGCGCCGCTCTCGCTGACCAGGACGCCGCCGCCCTGGCTCAGCCGGGTGATACGGAAGGTGGCGAAGAACAGGTGCAGCAGGCTCGCATGGTAGGTGTCCTTCACGTTCTCCATGTAGAGCTTCCAGTTGTTCGGCAGCGGCTGGACGAAGCGGCCGATGACCTCGACCGGCTTTTTCAGCACGCGGCGAACCCGCCCGACGATCGCTTCGCCGAGGTATTCTTCGATCGGCGGCGTCGCCTCCGACAGCGTGCCGAACACCAGGCCGCAGAAGGTGGTCGTGCGCAGCTTGCGCGGGCCGATGGCGGCCATGTCGAAGTCCTTCGCCATGCCGCCCTGGCCGTTCACGCCGTGCCGGAACGCCACCGACACCAGGTTGCCGCACAAATCGTAGCGCCACGCATGATAGACGCAGGCGAAGTCCTTGGCGGAGCCGCTGTCCTCCAGGCAGATCAGCGCACCGCGATGCGCGCAGCGGTTCTCGAAGGCGTGCACCGCGCCGTTGTCGCCGCGCACCACGACCACCGGCATCTCGCCCACGAAGGTGGTGCGGAAATCCCCCACGTTGGGAATGTCCACTTCCAGGCACAGGAAATTCCACACCGCACCCTGGAAGATGCGGGTCTGCTCTTGCCGCGCGACATCGCGTTCCTGATAGACCCAGAAGGGCACGCGCGTGAGGCCCGGCGGCCATACATGGGTTGCGCCGCCGAGTGCGGGTTGCACGCTGGTGCCGTCCATCGCGTCCTCCCTGGGGTTGCTTGCCCGCACCCTACACGAAGTTCGTGCCGCCGTTTAGCTGCACCGTCTGGCCGGTCATGTACGGGTTGCCGAGCACCAGCAGCACCGCCTGCGCCACCTCCTCCGGCGTGCCCATGCGGCCGAGCGGGATGCGCTTCGCGTAATCGTCCCGCCGCGCCGCCATCATGTCGGTGTCGATCAGCGACGGCGCCACCGCGTTGACCGTGATGCCCGCGGTGACCAGGCGCGCGGCGTAACCCCGCGTCAGGCCCTCCATGCCGGCCTTGGAGGCGTTGTAGTGCACGCCGATCCCGCCCGCGCCCCGCGCCGCACCGGAGGAGATGTTGACGATCCGCCCCCAGCGTTGCGCGCGCATGTGCGGCAGCGCGGCCTGGGTGCAGAGAAAGGCGGATTTCAGGTTCACCGTGATGGTGGTGTCGAAATCCGCCTCGGTCAGCTCGTCCACCGTGCGGATCAGCGCGATGCCGGCGTTGTTGACCAGCACGTCCACCGGGCCGAGTTGCGCGGCGATCGCCTGCATCATGCCGGCGACAGCGGCGCTGTCGGACACGTCGGCGCCGATGGCAATGGCGCGCCGCCCGGCGGCGCGCACGGCGTCGGCCACGGCGCGCGCTGCCTCGGCGCGTTCGCGGTAGTTCACCGCGACGTCGGCGCCGGCCTCGGCAAGTGCCAACGCGACGGCTCGGCCGATGCCGCGCGAGCCGCCCGTCACCAAGGCGATGCGATTGGTCAGATCCGGGACAAGGGACATGGGTCGCTCACCGCAACTTGTGGGTCATCGCCGGGCTACACGGGCAACACCTGCGCGTGCGCGAGGTACGCAGCGTATGACAGCGCCTGCTGCGTGGCATGTTCATATCCAGCAGCAGGCGCATCCCGACTACGCCAGCAACACCTCGTCACGCGCGAGCCACCCAGCGTACCACAGCGCCTGGCGAATATCCTCCGCCTCCAACTCAGGATAATCGGCCAGAACTTCCGGCGCCGAGGCACCCTCTGCGACCAGACTGACAACCGTCGCTGCGGTAATGCGCAGGCCGCGAATACAGGCGCGACCACCCATCTTGCCGGGCTCGAACGTAATCCGGTCAAACGCAGGCACAATATGCTCGGAATCTGTCATCTCTTCCTCCGATCGCGAGGCCATCCGCCAGCGTCGGCATGACGGGATCCGGCATCACGCCACGATGCCACTCGTGCGGTAGGCCGCGCGCAGCTTGATGCGGAAACCGATCGACTCCAGGACCAGCTCGCCCTCGGCATCGATGTATTGCGGTTCACCCGGCCACGATCCATCATTCTGGCGGCGCAACACCTCGGCCGCGATCGACGTGGAACGGACCAGCACGATCTCCGCCACCGAGGGGATGCTGGTATAGGCCCAGACATTGGCGCGCGTCTCCCGCGCGTTGGATGGAGACAGGATCTCGATCAGCACGACCGGGTCCTGCATGGTCGGTCCTCCCGCCGGCGGAGCGCAGGTCACACCGAGGTCCGGAATCAGAAGATTCCTGGTGGACCGGACGCGCGGCACCACACCGGGCGTGACGCCCACCCGGCAAGGGCTGCCGCGGTCGGCGAGATGATTCCCGATCAGACGTCCCAGTTCGCTCTGGATCATCCCGTGCGCATCGGAGGCCGGCGCCATCATCTCCGGCTCGCCATCGCGCAATTGCCACAGCGCGCCCGAGCGATCACCGGAATCCCAGTCAAGGAATTCAGCGACCGTCATGCCGGGCGAGGGCTTCCGCAATGCAACCATGGACGCAGCTTAGACGATTTCCGCCCGACCCGCCACGATCGCTTTCATCCGGCAGGCGGCAGGTGCGCAACAACAGGGCCGCGTCCCGCGGTCGCCAGTGGCCGGTCAGCGGCGTTGCGCCGCCGGCCCATAAGTCTTGAACCGTTCGTGCGCCGCCTGCATTTCTTCCGCTGTCAGCAGGCGCACGACGCCGGCGGCACGGGCCAGCAGGTACTGTCGGCACAACGTCTCCAGCAGCACCGCGCCGGTCAGCGCTTCGTCGGCGTCGCGCCCAAGTGCCACCATGCCGTGGTTCGCCAGCAGGCACGCGGTGCGTCCCGCCAGCGCGGTTACCGCGAGGCCCGCCAGCTCCGGGGTGCCGAAGGTTACGTAGGGCGCGCAGCGCACGTCGTCGCCGCCGAAACGCGTGACCATGTAGTGGAAGCCCGGCAGGTCTTCGTTCAGGCAGGCCAGCGCGGTGCAGGCATCGGCATGCGTGTGCACCAGCCACGCGGCCGACGGACAGGCCTGGTAGATCGCCGCGTGCATCGACCATTCGGATGACGGCGTGACGTCGCCGTGCACCGTTCCGTCCAGCGACATCGCTACCAGACCGGACTCGCGCAGAGTCGCGGCGGAACAGCCGGACGGGGTGATCAGCATGCCGTCCGGTGTGCGGGCGCTGACATTGCCGGAACTGCCGGTGTTCATGCCGCGCTGCGCCAGTTCGCGGTACAGCGTTACGAGAGCGCGGCGTGTCGTGGGACGCGCTGGGGGCATCAGTGGGGGTCTGTGCCGAACGGGGGAAAGCCGTGTGTCGACCCGATCACCCTCACCCTCGCCGCTGCCGGTCGGTTCGCTTCGCGACCCAACCGACCTCTCCCGCGGAGCGGGAGAGGTTTGCTGCTGCTAGCCTGCCTCATCCAAATCGGCGCCCCACATCTTTTCCAGCGCGTACATCGTGCGCGCCTCCGGCTTGAACAGGTGCACGACGATGTCGCCGGCATCGATCAGCACCCAGTCCGACCCATTGGCGCCCTCCACCTGCACCCGCCGCAAGCCCGCTGCGTGCAGCTTCTCGCTCAGATGTTGCGCCATCGCGGCGATCTGCCGGTCGGCCAGGCCGGTGGCGATCACCATGCGATCGCAGAACATCGCCTTGCCTTCCAGGTCGAGCGTGACGACGTTCTCCGCCTTGTCGTCATCCAGGCTGCCGACGATCACCGATTGCAGCCGCTCCAGCGCCGACGGCTCCGCCACCTTGCGCCGTGTCCGCGGCGCCGCCTTCGGCCCGGCGGCGATCGTCTTCTTGCGCGGCGAGCCGGGCGTCTTGTCGGCCGCGGGCATCGGCGGCTTGGGCCGCTTGCGGGCGACGGGCTTGTGACGCGCTGGCGAAGCGGGCGGCGACGGTTTGGCTATGGCACGGCTCCTTTGGCACCAGCGCGAATGGCGGTGGCGGAAACAGCATTCTGAGGCGTCGTCAACAACACCCAGCCCGGCGCCTCGCCAGGCAGCGTCGCCGCGGCGCGTTCGGGGCGGCGCGCGCGACGCATCCGTCGGGCCGCCTGACTCGCCAGAGCGCGACGTGTATAGCCCGGACGCGGCAGTACCGCGACCGGAATGCGGCGCAGCATCTCCTGCCAGCGCCGCCAGTGCGGCAACTGCAACAAAATGTCCGCGCCCATCAGCCAGACGAACCGCACCCGCGGGAAGCGCCGCAACAGCAGCCGCACCGTGTCGATGGTAAAGCGCGTGCCGAGCCGAGCCTCGATCGCACTGGCCACCACGCGCCGCCCGTCGGCGATCGCGCGCGCCCCAGCCAGCCGCACCGCCAGCGGCGCCATGCCGCCGCGCGGCTTCAGCGGATTGCCCGGCGACACCAGCAGCCACACCTGATCCAGCCGCAACCGCCGCCGTGCCAGCGCGGCAACGTGGCGATGCCCGGCATGCGCCGGATTGAACGAACCGCCGAGCAAGCCGACCCGCATGCGCCGCCGATCGCCGAAGCGCGGCAGACGATCGGCGACGCGCGCGTTCAGGGACGCACCTGGCCGGTGCCGCGCACGACATAGCGATAGGTGGTCAATTGCTCCAACCCGACCGGGCCGCGCGCATGGATACGGCCGGTGGCGATACCGATCTCCGCGCCGAAACCGAATTCGCCGCCGTCGCAGAACTGCGTCGAGGCATTCCACAATCCGACCGCGGAATCCAGGCCGGTGAGAAACTGTTCCGCCACAACGATGTCGTCGGTGACGATGGCGTCGGTGTGCTCGCTGCCATGCCGGGCGATATGCGCCAGCGCGGCGTCCACGCCGTCCACCACAGCAACCGACAGCACCGCATCCAGCCACTCGGTATCGAAATCGGCATCCGTCGCCGCGGGCAGCTCAGGCACGATGTCGCGCGCGGCGGCGTCGGCACGAAAATCGCAGCCCAGAGCGCGCAGGTCGGCGACGATCGCCGGCAGCAGCGCGGGCGCAATCACCCGGTCGATCAGCAGCGTCTCGGTGGCGCCGCAGATGCCGGTGCGGCGCATCTTCGCGTTGGCGACGATCTTGCGGGCCATCGCGTGGTCCGCCGCCGCGTGCACGTAGGTGTGGCACAGCCCCTCGGCATGCGCCAGCACCGGCACGCGCGCCTCGCGCTGCACCCGCTCCACCAGCGATTTTCCGCCGCGCGGGATGATCAGGTCGAGCAAGCCGGCGGCGGACAGCATGGCGGCGACGTAAGCCCGATCGGCGCTCGGCGCGACCTGCACGCAGGCGTCCGGCAGGCCCGCCGCGCGCAATCCGTCCACCAGGGCCGCGTTGATCGCCTGCGCGCTGCGCGTGCTTTCCGAGCCGCCGCGCAGGATCACCGCATTGCCGGATTTGAGGCACAGCGCGGCAGCGTCGGCACCGACATTCGGGCGGCTTTCATAGATCATGCCGATCACGCCGATCGGCGTGGCAATGCGCTGGATGCGCAGCCCGTTCGGCCGCGTCCAGTCGGCCAGCACGCGGTCCAGCGGGTCGGGCAAGGCCGCGACGTCCTCCAGCCCCCTGGCCATCGCCTCGACCCGCGCCTCGGTCAACGCCAGCCGATCGCGGAACGCGGCGGTGCCGGCGGATGCGGCCAGGTCGGCGGCATTGGCGGCCAGAATGGCCGGTGCCTGCGCGCGCAGGGCCGCCGCCATGGCGTGCAACGCGTCGTTGCGCTGCGCCGCGCTGCTGCGCGCAAGCGTATGCGACGCGGCGCGCGCGGCGTGCGCGGCGCGTTGCAGATGCTGGGTGGCGTCGGTCTCGACAGGCATGGCCAGGTCCCTTCGTCCACAGTGTGGCGCCATCGCGCGCTGGTTTCCAGGGGCGGCGATCGTCTGGCAGCTCAGATCAGATGCAGGGCGTGCTTCCCGCCATGCACGGCGGTCACGGAAAGCCGCCGATCCAGGCTGGCAAGCTGGCCGCCATGGGCAACAGCCAGCGCGAGAAGATACGTATCGGTCACCGGTCCGCAGGCGATCACGTGCTGCGCGTCAACCTTGCGACCGTCCAGGAGACTGATGTCATCGGGCCAGAAGATGTGCCCGGGACGTGCGACCAGGCGACCGAGCACCGCGGCGACGACCGCGGGTGAGCCCGGCGTGTTCGGATATCTGGGGTGGCCGACAATGCGCAGCACGCCGTTCTCGGTGATCGGACAGGTCGCCCAGCTTGCGCTGGCCTTCCGCGCGAACCAGCGATGCGCATCGCCATGGCTGACATGGGTCGGGTCGATCAGCGCGATCAGTAGATTCACGTCGAGCAGAAAGGTCACGAGGCTTCGTCGCGCAGCGCATTGACGATGTCGAGGGTCACCACCGCCTTGGCGTTGCTGACCGGGAGAAGCGGGACACCGTTGCGCTGCCGGCGTGCCACCGGGCGCCGCAGGGATTACCGCGCCAGGTCGGAGACGACCGCGCCGATGGTCTTGTGCGGCTGTCTTGCCAGCGCCTTTGCGGCGGCCAGCACATCGTCGTCGATCGCCAGGGTTGTCCGCATCGCCGGCCTCCGGAGCATCAAACATCACGCATCAGATGTGCACGTCAACGGCCCGGCAAAGCCGGCACAATCAGGGATGGCGTTAACCATACGGAACCGTACTGAGACCGCCCCCTCGCCTTCCCGTGCCAACCCGCTAGCATCGGCGTGAATGTCCGGCAGAACCGCACGTTCCGACCAAGACAGGGGAGATACGATCATGCAAGCAGCAGCACCCGCTGCCGGACTGAGCCATCAGATCACCGACCTGGAACGCCAGACCATGGCCCGTGTCGCGCGCCGGCTGCTGCCGATGCTGATCGCGTGCTACTTCATCGCCTATCTCGACCGGGTGAATGTCGGCTTCGCCTCCCTCACCATGAACAAGGCGCTGGGCTTCAGCTCGGCGGTCTATGGGTTCGGCGGCGGCATCTTCTTCCTCGGCTACTTCATCTTCGAAGTGCCCAGCAACATTCTCCTCAGCAAGGTCGGAGCACGCGTATGGATCGCGCGGATCCTCATCACCTGGGGCCTCATCTCCGCCTGCACCGCCTTCATCACCGGCCCGATGTCGTTCTACTCGGTCCGCTTTCTGCTCGGCCTCGCCGAGGCGGGCTTCTTCCCCGGCATCATCCTCTATCTGACCTGGTGGTTCCCGTCCTACTACCGGTCCCGCATCGTCGGCGTGTTCATGGCAGCGATCCCGCTCTCCAACATCCTGGGCTCGATCGTTTCGGGTTTTCTGCTCGATCTGGACGGCTGGCTGGGCGTCGCCGGCTGGCAATGGCTGTTCATCATAGAGGCCGCACCCGCGGTCATCCTGGGCGTCGCCTTCTGGCTCACCATGACCGACTGGCCGTCACAGGCGCATTGGCTGGCGCCTGCGCAACGCGACTGGCTGATGGGCCGGCTGGACGCCGAACGCGCCCAGCGCGAGTCCATTCGCCGCTACAGCCTGACCCAGGCGCTGACCGACAAGCGCGTGCTGTTGCTCAGCCTGGTGTATTTCGGCGGCACCTTCTCCGGCTATGGCATCGCCTTGTTCCAGCCGCAGATCGTGCACCGCTTGGCCGCCGGCTTCGGCATGACCGGCCTGATCAATGCCATCCCTTACGTGTTCGGCGCCACGGCGATGGTGCTGTGGGGCCGCCACTCCGACCACACCGGGGAACGCCCGCGCCATGTCGCGATCGCCTACTACGTCGCCGCGACGGGACTGATCGCGACCTCGCTGATGACCGATCCGATCCTGACCATGACCATGCTGGTGATCGCCTCGATCGGCGGATCGTCCACCGGCCCGACATTCTGGAGCCTGCCGACGGCGATGCTGTCCGGCACCGCGGCGGCGGGCGGCATCGCGCTGATCAATGCGCTGGGCAATCTGGGCGGCTTCTTCGGCCCCTACCTGTTCGGCCTGATCAAGGACGCCACCGGCGGCAGCTTCACCTTCGGGCTGATGGCGCTGGCGCTGGGCCCGATCATGTCGGCCTCCATCGTCCTGATGCTGGGACACGACCGGCGACTGGAGCACATCCCGATGCGCCAACCCGCGCCCGGGCAGTAGGAATCTGCTCGTCGCGTTCTGACCGGTCCCGGGTCAAGCGCCCGCGGGCCGGCCACGACCAGAGACGCCGCTGCTCT
>JBEKNT010000303.1:0-8460 GCA_049522565.1 Acetobacteraceae bacterium | reverse complement strand
TACGCCGCGCCCTGCATGCCATCGAGGCTGGGCACGCCTTTGTACGACTTCAGCACCGGCAGGATGTTGCCGCCGGTCGCCAGCCTGATTCCCAGCCGCCCCGGGTCCAGCGCCGCCAGCTTGGTCATCGGATCGGCGCCCGCCCACAGCACGAACAGCACCTTGTCGCCCTGTTCCTTCGCCAGCGCATCGAAGATCCGCTGTGCCGGGGCGGTGAAATCGGTGGTGGTCGGCGGGGCGTATTCTTCGTGCACCAGCTTCGCTCCGGTGCTCTGCAATGCTGCCTTGAACGCCGCCACGCCGTCGCGGCCGAACGCATAGTCCTGCGCCAGCGTGGCAATCACCACACCCGGCTTGCCGATCGACAGCGCATTGGAGATCGCGTCCTGCGACGAGTTGCGATCGACGCGGAAAATAAAGCGGTTCCACTTGTCGCCGGTGATGCTGTCGGCAACCGCCGCATCGACGATCAGCACCTTCTTGTTGTCCTGCGCCACCGGCAGCATCGCGAGCGCCACCGCACTGGAGGTGCCGCCGACCGCCAGATCGACGTCGTCGTCGCCATAGGCCTCGGCCAGCAGGTTGCGGCCGACATCCGGCTTGGTCTGGCTATCCTTCTCGATGATCTCGATCTTGTGCCCCGCCACCATGTTGGTACCGTGCGTCGCGTACTCCACGCCGAGGCGGAAACCGGTGACATCCTGCTTCGCGTAGGCTTCGAGCGGCCCGGTCTTGTCCTCGATCAGTGCAACCTTGATGGGCTTCGCCGGTTGCGCCAGGGCCGGCCCGGCAAGGGCGAGCAGCGCGGCGGCAGCCAGCATGTGACGGAGTTGCATCGGTTGTCCCTTTGCGGTTTTCGACGGGCGTTCCCGGCGCCGCGCCTATAGACTTGGTACGACAGCGTTGCAAGAGCGCAGGGGTTTCTCATTGCATGCGCGCAAAGCTGTTGATCTGGCGTCGCGCGCATCGCACAGTTGGCCGGCCAGCGGGATGGCCCGCGCGGAACAGGGGGACTGGCTGATGAGTTGGGGCAAAAAGTCGTGCGCCATGGTGTTGGCGACGGGCTTGCTGACGGGGATCGGCTGGGCAACAGCCGCCAATGCGGAAGGGTCGGGCTCGGCGACGCTCGACGCGGTGCTCGCGCGCGGCCAGATGCTGTGCGGCATCGCCGGCACCGTGCCCGGCTTCTCGTTGCCCGACAGCCAGGGCGTGATGCGTGGCCTGGATGCGGATTCCTGCCGCGCCGTCGCCACCGCCGTGCTGGGTGACGTCAACAAAACCAAGTTCGTCGCCACCACCACGCAGAACCGCTTCACCGCGCTGCAATCCGGCGAGGTGGATATGCTGTCGCGCAGCACCACCTGGACGCTTGGGCGCGAGGGCAATCTCGGCCTGGAATTCGCCTGGGTGAACTACTACGACGGCACCGGCTTCCTGGTGAAGAAGGCCACCGGCGTGAAATCCGCCAAGGAACTCGACGGCGCGTCGATCTGCGTGCAGCCCGGCACCAGCACCGAACTGGCGATCGAGGACTATTTCCGCCTGCACAGCCTGAAGTTCACGCCGATCCTGATCGCCGACCTGCCGGGCATCCAGAGCGCGTTCCTGACCGGCCGCTGCGACGCCTACTCCACCGACGCCTCGGCGCTGGCCACCTTCCGGTTCAGCCAGGGCGCCGGCGCCGACGACCTGGTGCTGCTGCCCGACATCATCAGCAAGGAGCCGCTCGGCGAGATGGTGCGCAAGGGCGACGACAAGTGGTTCGACATCGTCCGTTGGACCTTCATCGCCATGGTGACGGCGGAGGAGAAGGGCATCGATAGCAAGAACGTCGATACGTTCCTCGACAGCAAGGATCCCGACATCCGCCGCTTGCTCGGGCTGGAGGGCGACATGGGCAAGGCGCTCGGGCTCGACAACAAATGGGCGTATAACGTCATCAAGCAGGTCGGCAATCTCGGCGAGATCTGGGACCGCGACATCACGCCGATGGGCGTGCCGCGTGGCATCAACAACATCTGGACCAAGGGCGGCCTGCAATACGCGCCGCCGATCCGCTGAACAGATTACCTCTCCCGCCCGCGGCGGGAGAGGTCGAGGTGCGTAAGCACCGAGGGTGAGGGTGATCGGGTCGGCACGCTGCTGTTACGTGCCGGCCCGATCGCCCTCACCCTCGCCGCTTCGCGTCTCGACCTCTCCCGCTTCGCGGGCGAGGTTTACGGGCCGGGCCGCCTGCCTCACAGTCGCCCCACGACGAACGGCGCACCCGACCCGGTCCGAGTGGCCTCGGACTTGCTTGTCGGAAAGCGACCAACAGGGGACGAGACACGCTATGTCCAGCACGCTGGCCGATCCGCGCCTGGCCGATGCGCGCGCCGCACCGAAACGACGGATGCGGCTGTCGTGGTCCGACCCGATCTTCCGCGCGATCGTCTGGCAGGTGCTGATCGTCGGCCTGGTGGTGCTGATTGTCGCCTACCTTGTCAGCAACACCAACCGCAACCTCGCCGCGCGCCACATCGCCACCGGCTTCGCCTTCCTCGGCCGCGTCGCCGGAGTGCCGATCGGCGAATCCCTGCTCCCCTACGATCCCTCCATCGACACCTTCGGCCGCGCCCTGCTCATCGGCATCCTCAACACGCTGAAGGTGTCGATCGTCGGCATCGTGCTTGCCACCATTTTGGGCACCCTGATCGGCATCGGCCGGCTTTCGAGCAATTGGCTGGTGGCGCGCCTCACCGCGCTTTACGTCGAGACGCTGCGCGACATCCCGCTGCTGCTGCAACTGCTGTTCTGGTACACCCTGCTGCACGGCCTGCCGCCGCCGCGCCAGTCGTTGCGCATCGGCGATGCGGTGTTCCTGTCCAACCGCGGCATCAAGCTGCCGCTGCTGCACTGGGAGGCAGCGGACACCTGGGTCGCGCTGGCCTTCCTGGCCGGCGCGGTGGCCACCTGGCTGTGGCACCGCCACGCCAGGCAACGCCAGGAGGCGACCGGTGCACGCCCCGCCGTCTGGCCCGCGGCGCTGGGACTGCTGCTGGTGCTGCCACTGGCGGTATGGGCTGCACTGGGCGCGCCGTTCAATCCCGACCTGCCGGTGCTGCGCGGCTTCAACTTCCAGGGCGGCGGCACCATCAGCCCGGAATTCTTCGCATTGCTGGCCGGCCTGGTCATCTACACCGCCGCCTATATCGCCGAGATCGTCCGCGCCGGCATCCAGGCCGTGTCGCTGGGCCAGTGGGAGGCCGGCAACGCGCTCGGCCTGCGCCGCGGCGTGGTGCTGCGCCAGATCGTGCTGCCGCAGGCGCTGCGCGTGATCATTCCGCCACTGACCAGCCAGTACCTCAACCTGACCAAGAACAGTTCGCTGGCGGTCGCGATCGGCTACCAGGACGTGGTGTCGATCGCCAACACCACGCTGAACCAGACCGGCCAGGCGGTCGAGGGCATCGCCTACATCATGGTGGTCTACCTCACCATCAGCCTGTCGATCAGCGCCTTCATGAACTGGTACAACAAACACGTTGCGTTGGTGGAGCGGTGATCCGATGAGCCAGTCCGCCATTGCCGAACCGGGCTACACCGCCGCGCGCGAGCGTCCTCCGTCCAGTGTCGCCGGCCCCTGGGCCTGGGCGCGCACCAATTTGTTCGGCTCCTGGTGGTCCACCGCGCTGACCCTGGCGCTGGGCTATGTCATCCTGAGCATCGCCGTCAGCTTCATCGGCTGGGCATTCGTCCACGCGGTGTGGACCGTGCCGTACAACCCGCAGGGCGTGCCGGACACGGCCTCCTGCTTGAAGATGCAGGGCATCGGCGCGTGCTGGGCGGTGATCGCCGACAAGTACCGGCTGATCCTGTTCGGCCGCTATCCCTACGCCGAACAATGGCGGCCGGCGTCGTGCGTCGCACTGTTCATCGCACTCTACGTCGTTTCGGGCATCCGGCGGTTCTGGCGCAAGGAACTGGCGCTGATCTGGGTCGCCACGCTGGTGGTGATCGGCATCCTGATGTGGGGCGGCGTATTCGGCCTTCCCCTGGTCCCCGAGGACGAATGGGGCGGCCTGCCGATCACCTTGATCCTGGCAACCTTCGGTCTGGCCTTCGCCTTTCCGCTGGCGATCCTGGTGGCGCTCGGCCGCCGCTCCACCACGCTGCCCGCCGTCCACCTGCTCTGCGTGCTGTACGTCGAGCTGATCCGCGGCGTGCCGCTGGTCGCGCTGCTGTTCATGGCCAGCGTGATGTTCCCGCTGTTCCTGCCGGAAGGCGTCAACATCGACAACCTGCTGCGCGTGCAGATCGCCATCATCCTGTTCGTCGCCGCCTATGTCGCGGAAGTCATCCGCGCCGGGCTACAGGCGCTGCCGAAGGGCCAGACCGAGGCGGCCGAGGCGCTCGGCCTGACCTACTGGCAGAAGACCGGGTTCATCATCCTGCCGCAGGCGCTGCGCCTGGTGATCCCGCCGCTGGTCAATACCTGCATCGGCTTCTTCAAGGACACGTCTCTGGTTTTGATCGTCGGCATGTTCGACCTGCTGATGATGGGCAAGGTCGCGCTGAGCGATCCGCCCTGGCAGAACTTCGCCAACGAGGTGTACATCATGCTGGCGCTGATCTACATCGCGTTCTGCTTCGCCATGTCGAAATACAGCCGCGGGCTGGAGCGCGACCTGGGTCGCGCGCAGCGGCGCTGACAGGGGATCATCATGAGCCAAACCGCCGAAGCCACGCCCATTGTCGCCCACCTCGCCGACACGCACGCCCCGCCGGCGATCGTGCTCGACAAGGTGAACAAATGGTACGGCACGATGCACGTACTGCGCGACGTCTCGCTGACGGTGGCGGAAAAGGAGCGCGTGGTGGTGTGCGGCCCGTCGGGCTCCGGCAAGTCCACCATGATCCGCTGTATCAACCGGCTGGAGGTGCATCAGGAAGGCCGCATCGTCGTTGATGGCACGGAACTCACCGACGACCTGCGCGCACTGGACACCATCCGGCGCGAGGTTGGCATGGTGTTCCAGTCGTTCAACCTGTTTCCGCATCTGACGATCCTGGAGAACTGCACGCTGGCGCCGATCTGGGTGCGCAAGATGCCGCGCGCCGAGGCGGAGGAACTGGCGATGAGCTACCTCACGCGGGTGAAGATCCCGGAACAGGCGAAGAAGTATCCGGGCCAGTTGTCGGGCGGGCAGCAGCAGCGCGTGGCGATCGCGCGGGCGCTGTGCATGAAGCCGAAGATCATGCTGTTCGACGAGCCGACCTCGGCGCTCGACCCGGAGATGATCAAGGAAGTGCTGGACACCATGATCGGCCTGGCGCAGTCCGGCATGACCATGGTCTGCGTGACGCACGAGATGGGGTTCGCGCGCCAGGTGGCGGACCGCGTGGTGTTCATGGACCGCGGCGAGATCGTCGAAAGCGGCACGCCGCACGCGATGTTCGAGAACCCGCAGACCGACCGGTTCAAGCTGTTCCTCAGCCAGATCCTAAGGGGGCATTGACTGGCCGCGTCGGCGACCCGGCTTGGTTCGGAAGGATTATTCCCCCCTCTCGGATCAGGACGTCGCACCTGCGGTACGTTTTCCGCCCTGTCGACCATTGCTCGTCTTCGGACGCTGGGCGTGCAGCCGGTGCAGCATCGTCTCCCGAAGGTCACGATTGATGGCGGTCTGGTAACCGCCTTCGGGTGCCTGTGCGCGATAGAACGCGAGGATGTCGGCATCGAGCCGCAAAGTGAGCTGTTCCTTGCGGGGCCGGTAAAATTTGCCGCGGACTGCTCCGCTCCAGTCCAATGCCTCGGGGGCGTCGGGGTCGGCGAGGTTGATCTTGTGATCCGGCAGCGCCGCAGCGCGTGCCAGTTCCGCGCGCATCTCTGCCGTCAGCTCGGGGGACGAACTGCTCGACATCCGGCTACCAGAAGGTCTCTTCTTCATATTGTCGTCTCTCGTGTGCGGTCGCTTTCCTGACGCTGATGATCCGCCCCCAGGCACTGCCGTCCGGCTCTTCTATCGGCTCGGTGTGGACCGCGAAAAGGATCGTCGCACCGGCACGTCCGATGGTCTGCCAGCGGTCGCCATCCGGATGCGGGTCCGGCCTCGACAACGCCAGTGGATCGCCATTCAGCACCGCGACCCCGTTTTCCAGGCCAAGGCCGTCATGCTGGGCGCGGTTGCGCCGGTCTTTTGCGTTGCTCCAATACCATGCGACCTCGCCGGCCACGCAGCCACTATTTTGTCGTTACGGCAACCTTCGTCAAGTGCGATGGCGCGAGGCGCAACATTCGCCGCAGGTGTGGGTTCAGAGGTTGCGGAACCGGCAGTTGGGGGCCCCGTCCTGCGGAGCGGCCACACGTTGCGGGGGGAACTCGATCACCTTTCGCCCGTTGATCGGATTGAATATGTTGTGATGCCGTCGGGCGATCTGTGTTTTGTCAAAGTGGAGGACCAGGGGGAACCCTGGTGCGTGACCGAGCAATCCGCCAGAGCTGGTGGCTTGCACCTCTGGCCGCAATGGCGGCATCCTGGCCTCCAAACCGGCCGAACACCCCCAGGCGCTCCTGTACCAAGATCTACCGCGACCAACCGGACGCGCGCCTACCCCGGCGGCGCCACCGACAGCCGCCCGACCACGCCGTGCTTCTGGATCAGGCTTGCGACCAGCCCGGACTTCTTCGCCTCCTCCACGAAGTCGCGCAGGAACGCCGCCCCCGCCGCATGGCTCCGCGCCGTGCCGATCGCCTGCTGCACCGCGGTGAACTGGCCGTCGAGAATCCGCGCGCCGGGCATCTTCTGGATGTCCCCCAGCAGCCCGGGACGCAACCCCGCCAGCGCGTCCAGCTTGTCGCGCACGAACATCTCCACCGCGCTGTTCAAGCCGTCGGATCGCACCAGCGTGGCGTGCTTGATGTTGCGCTCCAGCCAGAGGTCATAGGCACTGCGCGCCGACACGGCGATGCGCACGCCCGGACGATCCACCTCGTCGATCGTCCGCAGCGACGACCCGGCGGGCACCAGGTAGGTCGCCTCGATTTCCACATAGGCCGCGGTGAACGCGATCTTCTCGGCCCGCGCCGGCTCGGCGCCGATCAGGCCGATGTCCCAGGCGTCGGTGCCGGCGGCATCCGCCAGCTCGCCGGGTTTTGCATAGGGCACGTACTTGACCGGCACACCCAGACGTTCGGCGATGGCGGCCGCCATGTCGGGCGACACGCCGGCCGGATCGCCCGCCGGGCTGCGGCCGGTGACCAGCAGGAAATTGCCCATGTTGATGGCCGCGCGCAGCACGCCGTGCGGCGCGAGTTCGGAGACGACGGATGGGGACATGCGAGGGGATCCGGAGGATGAGGATGCCGCACTGTACCGCACCGTCCGCAGGCCGCAAGCCAGCAGGGTTCGCGCCCGCCACAGCGTTGCCGGGAAGACGCCGCCGGTTGCGCCACCGCCCCGGCTGATTCCAAAGATGCAACACCAATTCGTGTGCGCTCACGATAAAGCGAACCCGCGTGCTCACGATAAAGCGAAGCGGCAGCGGCCAATTTTGGCCACGATTGGCCCCGATCGTCCGCGCCACGTAATCGAATGCCATCTTGTCAAGCGACGCAACGTCAAACGGGGGAGTACAACCATGACGGCTCAGCGACCGATCCTCATCGTGGAAGATGACGAGACACTGCGGGAGGTCCTGGCAGAGCACCTCGCCGACGGGCACGGCTTCACCGTCGCCACCGCGGGAACCTTGGAAGCGGCCGACAAGGCGATCAACGACAAGGACGCTCGCTTCGACGCGGTGATCCTCGACATCGGCTTGCCGGATGGCGATGGACGCGACTACTGCGCCAGACTCCGGCGGCAGGGGCACAAGATGCCGGTCATCATGCTGACCGGATCGGATGCCGAGGCGGATGTGGTGCGCGGCCTGGACTCCGGCGCCAACGACTACATCGCCAAGCCGTTCCGTTCGAATGAATTGCTCGCCCGGCTGCGCGCCCAGTTGCGCCTGTTCGACGGCAGCGAGGAAGCGGTGTTCTCGGTCGGGCCCTATACGTTCCGGCCCGCCAAGAAGCTGTTGCAGGACCCCGCCAGGAATCGCCGGATCCGGCTGACCGACAAGGAATCGGCGATCCTGAAATTCCTCTATCGCTCGGAGGCGCGTCCCGTCGGCCGCGAAATCCTGTTGCACGAGGTGTGGGGCTACAATCCCGCCGTGACCACCCACACGCTGGAAACCCACATCTACCGCCTGCGCCAGAAGCTGGAGACCAATCCCGCAAGTCCGGCGCTGCTGCTGACCGAACAGGGCGGCTATCGCCTCAACCTGCACGTCGCCACCGCCGACGCCGCGTGACGGCGCAATAGGTGCAGGTGTTGCGCGTCTCGGTGGTGGCGGTGAGCTTGAACGGCCGCACGGATGCGGCCAACGCTTCGCCGGCGGCGCCGAACCCCAGGGCGCCGATACTGGACGCCG
>JBEKNT010000302.1:0-8499 GCA_049522565.1 Acetobacteraceae bacterium | reverse complement strand
AACGCCTGCGTCTGGATTTCCACCCCGATCTTCTTCTGTGCGGCAAGATCAGGAGCGTCGAACCAGGCGTTTCGTAATTCTTCGATCTTCGGCATGGTCGGCCAGCCGAACCAGGCACTCTTGCCGTTGCCACGCAGCGGCAGGTGGCTGGCTGGCGTGAAAAAGTCCAACCCGGAGAAGCCGGTGTTGAACAGGTTCCAGCCGCCCTCGGCCGGCGGTTTGTTGCTGCCCCGGCGCTGCACCACGGTGCCCCAGTCGGTGGCCTGGTAGTCCACGTTCATCCCGACGCGCTTCAGCATGTCGGCGGAAACGTCGCCCAGCGCCTTCAAAATCGGATAGTCCGTGGCGACCATCAGCACCACTTTCTCGCCCTTGTAGCCGGCGTCCACCAGTGCCTGCTTGACCGCCGCGTCGTCGCGCTTGCCGGTGAGCGCCGTCATGCCGGCGTTGCTGGATAACGGCGAAATCGGCGGGAAGAAGCCCACCGGCACCTCCCACAGCGATTTGTCGGTGCCCATCATCGCCGTCATGAATTCCGTCTGGTCGATCGCACCCATCAGCGCGCGGCGGATCGCCGGATTGTCGAACGGCGGATACAGATGGTTCGGCCGCAGCATCATCGGCGTACCGGTGAGATCGGTGATCTCGGTCGTGATGTGGTTGCGCCGCAACAGCGGCAGCAGATCGGCAGTGGGATTCTCCCACCAGTCCATCTCGCCGGCCTGCAACGCGGCGGCGGCGGTGGCGGGGTCGGGGGTGACGTGCCACTCGACGCGGTCGAAGTTCACAATCTTCGGCCCGGCGGTGAAGTCGGGCGCGCCGTCGCTGCGCGGCTTGTAGCCGTCGAAGCGTTCATACACGAACAGCGAGCCCTGTACCCGCTCGTCCGCCTTGAAGCGATACGGGCCGCTGCCGACCATCTCGCTGACCTGCTTGAACGGGTCGGTCGCGGCCAGGCGCTCCGGCATGATCGCGCACATGTTGGAGGCGGCGTGGCCGAGCGCGTCGGGCAGCAGCGGGAAGGGCTGCTTCAGGCGGAACAGGATGGTCTTGTCGTCCGGCGCGGACACGTCGTCGGTGCGCGCCATCAGCGCCTGGCCGAAGGCGTCGCGCGCACTCCAGCGCTTGATCGAGGCGACGCAGTCGCGCGCCAGCACTTTTTGCCCGTCATGGAACACCAGGCCGTCGCGCAGCGTCAGCTTCCAGGTTTTTCCCGCGTCCTCGATCGTGTGGCCAGCGAGCATTTGCGGCGTGGCCTTGAAGCCGTCCTTCTTGCCGGTCTGCCCGTACAGCGTGTCGAACACCATGTAGCCGTGGTTGCGTGTCACGTAGGCCGTGGTCCAGACCGGATCGAGCACCGCCAGGTCGGATTGCGGGATGAACTTCAGCAGCCGCTTGCCCTGCGCGCGCACCACCGATGGCATCGCAAGGGAGGCGGCCGACGCCGCCAGGAAGGTCCGTCGTCGCATGTTTTGTTGTCTCCCAGGTTCCGCTTTTTCCCTCTCCCCCGCCAGGCGGGGGAGAGGGTAGGGTGAGGGTAGTGCCTGTGCCGCCCAGACCCCAAGCCGTTCGGGAGCGATTGGATGAAATTCCTGTCAGAAACCGCCGTGCGCCAGTACAGCGAGGCCGGCTACTACGCGCCGGTGCGGGCGCTCGCCACCGCCGAGGCCGACGCGCTGCGCGCCAGGCTGGAGGCGTTCGAGGGCAGCGCGGGTCCACTGGCCGGCAAGCTGCGCCACAAGTCGCACCTGCTGTTCACCTGGCTGAACGATCTGGTTCGCCACGACCGCATCCTGGACCCGGTGGAGGACTTGATCGGGGGGGATATCCTGTGCTGGGGCACCAGCTTCTTCATCAAGGAGCCGCGCAACACGGCGTTTGTGTCGTGGCACCAGGACTCCACCTATTGGGGGCTGGAACCGGCAGACATTGTCACCGCCTGGGTGGCGCTGTCCGACAGCACCAGCGCGAACGGCGCGATGCGGGTGATCCCCGGCAGCCATCTGCGCGACCAGATCCCGCACCGCGACACGTTCGCGCCCGACAACCTGCTGTCGCGCGGCCAGGAGATCATGGTGGACGTGGACGACCGCCAGGCGGTGACGCTGGAACTCGCGGCCGGGGAGATGTCGCTGCATCATGTGCGGCTGATCCATGGCTCGGAGCCGAACCCGTCCGGCCAGCGGCGGATCGGCTTCGCGATCCGCTACATCCCGACCTATGTGCGGCAGGTGGCGGGCTCGCACGACACGGCGACGCTGGTGCGGGGGGTGGATCGCTACGGAAATTTTGCGCCGGAACAGCGGCCGGACGCGGATTGCTCGCCGGCAGCGCTGGCGTACCATGCGGCGGTGACCGGCGCGCATGCGCAGATCCTGATGCGCGACACCGGACGGGCGATGCGGGCGTGAGCCGCGAATCGTGTTAGGGTCTGTAGGACATTGAACATGAAACAGGGTCTTGTGGAACAGATGTTACAGATTTTGAATCAAGATGTCTCGGTGGAACCGGCTGATACCCCCTCCGCCCTTTGGGAAGCATATAGACTACGGCACCAAGTCTATGTTGTAGAGCGAGCTTACGAGATCGGCGACAACGGAACCGAATGGGACGAGTATGACAACTTTGCGCGTCATGTCATCGTCAGGTGGCGGCGAACCAGTCATGTCGTAGGAACCGTCCGCCTGATCCTCCCGAAAAACTCGACGAGTTGTGACAATTTTCCGCTACAACGAGTGTGCGATCCTGGCGTGCTGCGCATGCTGCCTCGAGCGACCACAGGAGAGATTTCCCGCTTCGCGCTCGCAAAGCAAATGACGCAGCAGATGCGCAGTGCGGGCGTAGAAACAACCTCGGTGCTGCGCCTGGCCCTGATGCGCGGAGCGATCTTTATGGGCGTCCAGCTTGGCCTTACGCATTTCATAGCAATGATGGAGCCGACGTTGTTGCACTTATTGCGTGCTGATGGCATCTACTTCCACTCTCTCGGACCACTCGTTGACTATCATGGGCTCCGACAATTCGTGGTTGCGGCACTGGGCACCATGACTGAGCGGCTGTCTATGGAAAATCCGGCTGCATGGAACTATATTACCGACTCTGGGGCATTGTGTCCGGCCCTGCTGTCGCAGTCTCACCGAGATCTTGTTGCCCGATCTTGATCTCGCGGCTGGCCGGCGTCGCGGTATCTGTCGCCGGCTGTCGGCTGATCGAGATTGTGTGCATTCAAGCGTTCCGTCTTGCCGCCCGTCCGGCAAATGCGCATCCTTGTAGGGTCCGCGATGTTGCATACGTCAGTACGATCAGCGCGGGCCGGTAGATCGTGGCGCCGAACGACCGGCAAGAGCCTGACGTGCTCCCGTTCCACTGCCGGGAGAGAATTGACTCACTGGTCAAACCAGCTTACCTGACCTGATTCATACACCGCCTCACAACTTTATCCAGGCTGTTGGCAGATGGATGCGCACGATTTGCTGACTGGCTCCAGCCAGAACTTTTTCGTTGCAGTGTTCGCGGCATCATTTGCCGCATTCGGGCTCATCGGAGCCTTCGACATCCTCCAGCAGGTTCGGGCATTTCAGCAGCGAGCCAATGATGCAGAAATCAGAGGCCTCCGATCTACCATGCTGCTCGCGTCCCTCAATATGGCCAGCGCGATATTACCCCTCGCCCTGGCGGAATGGGATCATTTTTTAACTTATTGCAATTCATTTCTTTTCGTCGCGTCAATAGCATTGTTCTCTCTTGTTCTATCAGAAATCATCACAGGTAAGACCGTAGTGCATTTCAAGAGAATTACCTATCCGGTTATGTGCTTGAACCCTATGTGGATTATCTTGGTTGCATTGAATCTATGTCATTTTCGATCTATAATATTGTATAAAATTGTTTTGCTCTGGTTGCTGTTTATTCTCTTCTTGCGACTGGTTCTATTCTTATTCCACCTTTCACAACTTCATAGCGGCGGCCGTATGGAGACTTAACGCATTGCGGCCGTGCGTTGTAATATCCCGACCGATAAGGCGTGAATCGCCGATAAAGCCGGCAGCTTGGAGCAGTTCGACAGTTGAGGTCGCCTTGTCTTGCTTGTAGGTGCGGGGCTTGGCCGGTCAGGCTTCCGTCAAGCCCTCATCCAGCGCCTCATGAAGCGGGGCGCCCCAAGGCAGGGCTGATTGGCTCAGCAACTCCGGCAGCGTCGTGAGACTGTCCAACCGCAGATGCGCCTGGGCGATCTCGGGGAGTTCGGCGTGCATCCAGCCCCAGGGACCGCGCCGCAGGAACACCGCGACCATGCCGGCGGCACGCGCCGGCAGCACGTCGTTGTCTAGCCGGTCGCCGACATAGGCGATGCGGTGGGCGGGTTCGCCGGCGGCCTCGATCACCTTGGCGAAGAACTCCGCCCCCGGCTTGGCGACGCCCCACCCGGCTGAGCTCGCAATAACGTCGGCCGGCAGCCCGAGCCGCGCGAGCGCGGCCTCGGCCTCGATCGGCTGGTTGCCGGCGATCAGCACCTTGATGCCGCGCTGGCGCAGCGCGGTCAGGCACGGGATCGCATCCGGATACAGGTCCGCGGGGGCAAAATCGTAGCGCCAGCCTTGCGCGCGGCGCTGCCTGAGCGCGGTGGGAAGGTCGAGGTCGGGACGGAACATCTCGAACACGCGGCGATGCGGCTCGCCGCGCCACATGGTCATGCCGAGCGTGGCGAACAGCGTCAGGCGCGGCACGCCGAGGAAATCCGCCCACTCGCCCCATTGCCGCGTCTCGTCGATCAGCGTCTCGCCGATGTCGAAGCAGACCGCGCCGATCGGCCCAGGTGCATCGTCCGCAGGTTCATTGCGCATCGTTATCCCCGTCGTTGCGTGCCCTCAGCGCGCCGTCTCGCCCGCCCGTTCCGCCAGAACGCCCCCTGGTAGCACGCGCAACACCGCCAGCAGCAGTCCACTGATCAGCAGTTCGCGCATCGCTGCGAATTGGGCGGGCGTGAGAAACCACAGCAGCGGTGCGGCAAAGCGCGAACCTTCCAGCAAGGCGACGAGCAACGCCGCGCCGAGCACCGCGCCGGCGTTGTTGCCGAGACCGCCGGCGACCAGCGCAAGAATCACGTTCAGCGTCAGCAGCGGGGCAAAAATGTCGGGCGCGACATAGGATGTGTCGTGCGCGTACAGCGCGCCGGCCACCCCCAGCACCGCCGCGCCGAGCGCGAAGGCGCGCAGCTTGAATGCGAGCACGTGCTTGCCGGCGACCGCGGCGACGTCCTCATCGTCGCGGATCGCGCGCAGCACGCGGCCAAACGGCGCGCGCGACAGGCGCTGCAGCAGCGCGAACACGACGGCCAGCACCGCCAGCACGATGCCAAGATAGCGCAGGTTGAATTGCAGCGGCGAGACAACGCCGCGCCATGGCCCCGGGATGCCGGCAATGCCGTCGGACCCGTTGGTCAGCCAGATCTCGTTCGACGCGGCGATGCGCACCGATTCCGAAAACCCGAGTGTGACGATCGCCAGGTAGTCGCTGCGCAGCCGCGCGGTGACCAGTGCGACCACGGTCCCGGTGGCAGCGGCGGTCAGCGCGGCGGCGGCGATGCCGAGCAGGATGGGGCAGCCCGCCTTGGTCAGCAACGCGGTGGTATAGGCGCCCACAGCGAAAAACCCGGCGAGGCCGAGATTGATCATCCCCGCCAGCCCCCAGGTCAGGTTCACGCCCAGCGCCATCAGCGCGTAGATGCCGGCGGTGACCGACATGGCAAGAAGATAGGTGGTCATATGAAAACCTCTCCTGCCGCTTTGCGGCGGGAGAGGTCGAGGCGCGTTTGCGCCGAGGGTGAGGGTGATCGGGTCGCCCCATAGCCAATCTTGAGTGCGGTACGATCCGGCATCGGTAGCGACTGCGGCACCCTCGCCCTCGGCGCAAACGCGCCTCGATTTCTCCCGCGTAGCGGGAGAAGTTTTGTGACTCTCACGCCATCACCTCCGCCAGGTCGGTCATGCTCGGCACGATCAGGTCGGGCTGGTGCGGCGTGGCGCCGAACGGACGGTTGCGGCGATCGATGAACGCGGTGCGCATGCCGGTTGCCTTGGCGCCGATGCAATCGAAGGCGTGGTTGGCGACGAACAGAACCTCCCCCCGCTGCACGCCGGCCAGTTCCGCGGCCTTCTCGTAAGTCGCGTGATGCGGCTTGAAGGCGCCCGCGACGGCGACGGAAATGACCTGGTCGAACGTGATGCCGTGGTATTGCCGCGCCGTCTCCAGCATGTCCGGATCGCCGTTCGACAGCACCACCAGCTTGTAGCGCGCGCGTAGCCGGTCGAGCGCGGCGGGGACCTCGGGGAACGGCCGCAGCCGTTCGATGGCCGCGACCAGCGCGTGTACCTCGTCCGCGGTGTAGGCAATGCCGGCACGATCCATCACGAAGGCCACGGCGCGCTCGCCGATCTCGCGATAGGAGGTGTGTTCGCGGCCGAGCAAGGCGTCGATCATCGAGTTTTCGAAATGCGTGCGGCGCCACCAGGTGACGAAGGCGTTCGGGCTGCCCTGCCAGTTCTTGGCTTTGAGGAACGGCGTGGCGACCTCCACCAGGCCGGACTGCATGTCCACCACGGTGCCGTACTGGTCGAACATGCAGACCTTGATGGTGGATTTGAGATGTTGCGGGTCGGTCATTGCGGACTCCGTCCGAAAGGCAGGGTAGGCACGGCCGCATCGGGTGTCCTCCCCCTCCCCCCTCCCTCAAGGGGAGGGGGAGAACTGTTCCCCGTTGACCGCGTGGTCAGGGATGCAGGATCAGCTTCTGCACCCGCCAGTTGAGCAATTCGGCAACGAACAGCGTGTTCTCCGACGGGCAGGCCATCTCGTGGATCCAGCCGAACTGCTTGGGCTGTTTGCCGGACATGCCGAGCATGCCGAGAACCTTGCCGTCCAGGGTCATCTTGTAGATGCGCCCGGGATAGGCATCCGCGCTGTAGAGGATCTGGTTCGGCCCGGGCGTGATGCAGATCGCCCAGGGCGAGCCGGGCGCCATCGTTTGCGGCGTGCCGGGTGGGAACGGCAGGCTGGGCTTGTTGCCGATCGCCGGCCTGGCGTTCGGATCATACGCTACGTCGATGGTGATCACGCGTTGCAGCGTGCCCTTCGTATCGAACACCTGGATGCGCCGGTTGCCGCGATCGGCGACATAGACGCTTCCCCCCGCATCGACGGCAATGCTGTGCGGCGTCATGAACTGCCCGGGGTCGCTGCCCGGTGTGCCCCAGGAGCCGAGCCACTCGCCGTCGCGGCTGACCCGGGCGACGCGCGAATTGATGTAGCCGTCGCTGATATAGCCGTTGCCGGCGGAATCCCAGGCGATGTCGGTGACCTGGCGGAACATGCCGTCGATCGGGGGCAACGGCGGCTTGGGATGCTTCAGCGGTGCGGTGTCTTCGTCCGACGCCTCCTGCTTGCGGCCGAACACCATGACCACGCGGCCCGCCTGGTCGAATTTCACCACCTGGTCGGAGCCTTTGTCGGTGACCCAGATATTGTCCTCGGGGTCGATCTTGACGGTGTGCGCGAACGACCATGCGTACAGGTTGTGGCCGATCTCGCGCAGGAATTTTCCGTCCGGGGCGAATTCGAGCAATTGGGCGGCGGCGGCGCCGTAGGCCGGCCCGGTGGTGTTGCCGCGGGAGAATGCAAAGATGTGGCCCTTGGAGTTCACCGCCACGCCGGAGACCTCGCCAAGGTACATGTTCGGCGGCAGCTTGAGCAGATTGGGGACGGAGTCGAAAGCGATCTGCGGAACGGTTTGGGCCGCGGCGGATACCGCGATGGCCGCGACCATCGCCAGCGCGCCGAGTATTGTCTTTCGCATCCGGGCCTCCCTCGCTGCCCGGCATTGGGTGGTGTGGCCGTGGGCCTGTCAATGGCGAGGGCATGACAGGCGGGGGTTTGGCCAGCATAGTCGGGTTCGGATCAAGGGAGACAACGATGCGGCTCGTGGTGGCGTTGCTGTCCATCGCGTTGGTATCGGCGGCGGTCGCGCAGACCAAAGCTCCTGCGGGGCAGAGCGTTGCCGACGCGGCGACCTTCGGCGCCGTCGCCACGCTGGCGCCACTGTGCGGCTTGCGTGACGAGGCCTGGTCGTTCGACCTGCGCCGCGCGGCAATGCAGACTGGCACAGGCAGCGCCGCCACCGACGATGCCGGGCTGTCGCATGCTCCGGGCAACAATCAGGTCGCCGCAGCGCTTGGCTATGGCGATATGGAGGCGTTGGAAGATTTCGCGGCCGATACGCCGGCGGTAACCTGCGCATCGCTGCGGGACAATCCCGCGTTGGGCCGGGCCGATGCGGCGGTTGACGCGTTTCGCCGCCGGCGCGACGGCAGACCTGTCGGCTGAGTAATGCCAACCGCCCAAAGCATTGACGTGCGGCACGGCACCGCTCCCCACGTCATGGCCGCGCTTGACCCGGCCATCTCTCGCGGCACCACGCTGCATAGATGGCCGGGTCAAGCCCGGCCA
>JBEKNT010000301.1:0-8505 GCA_049522565.1 Acetobacteraceae bacterium | reverse complement strand
ACGGTTGGGACGGACCGTGCCGTACGTCAATCTTTCGGACGGTTGGTATAACAAACCTCTCCCGCGAGCGCGGGAGAGATCGAGATGCCTGAGGCGCGCAGGGTGAGGGTGATCGGGTCGCCCCGCTGCCCTCGCTGCGCGTCACCGTTTCACCGCCGGGTCCTCCCCGTGGCTGTGGCTCTTGCCCACGCGTTCCGCCTGCTTCAGGTGCCGGGCCTCTTCGGTATTGTCCAAAGACTTCTCGGCCTCGCGCGCGGCCGGGCCGACCTTGCCGCTCTCGGCGAACCGCTTCTGGTCGCGGTTGAAGGCGCGCGCCGCCGTCTGGTTGCCCTCGCCCTCGTTCCTCTGCTCTGCCATCGGAGTGTTCTCCCTGGGTGGACGTTGCGGGTACCCCGGGACAACGCCGCACGACCGTGGCGGGTTGCCGCAATGGCTCGGTGTGGTTGCCGAAGCCGACCGCATTTGGTTGGCATGCACCGCCCGCATCCACTCCCGCAACCACCCCATGCAGCAAGGTCGCTGCGCCCCTTCGCCTCGCCAGGAAACAAACCCCCCATCGATACCCTACGCCACGAAACAAGCGCAAAACCCAGGCATTTCCCGCAGACTTCCGCACCGCCCTCTATTGCATTGCACAATCGTTAAGCATCCGCCGCGCTGCTTGTCGTGGCCCACCCCGCCCGCTAGGTGTGCGAACGCAGCTTCCGGGCAGGGGCGCAGTGGGGAGAGCAATCGCATGGCGCAGACGGCACACGGGGGAAAACGCGGCAGGCAGGCCGACACCGGAGAGGATCGCCACGAACTCCTGCGGGCCTACCGCATGATGCTGCTGATCCGCCGCTTCGAGGAACGCGCCGGCCAGCTCTACGGCATGGGGCTGATCGGCGGCTTCTGCCATCTGTATATCGGCCAGGAAGCGGTCGTCGTCGGCATGCAGCTTGCGATCGACGACGGCGACGAGGTCATCACCTCCTATCGCGACCACGGCCACATGCTGGCGACCGGCATGGACCCCAAAGGCGTGATGGCCGAGCTGACCGGACGGCGCGACGGCTACTCGCACGGCAAGGGCGGCTCGATGCATATGTTCAGCAAGGAGAAGAACTTCTTCGGCGGACACGGCATCGTCGGCGCGCAGGTCAGCCTCGGCACCGGCCTGGCGTTCAGCAACTGGTATCGCGGCAACGATCGCGTGTCGCTGACCTATTTCGGCGAGGGCGCCTCCAGCCAAGGGCAGGTTTATGAAAGTTTCAATCTCGCCGCGCTGATGAAATTGCCGGTCGTGTATGTGATCGAGAACAACCGCTACGGCATGGGCACCTCGATCGATCGCTCGTCGGCGTCGAAGGATCTGTCGAAGAACGGCGCGGCCTGGGGGATTCCCGGCATGCAGGTGGACGGCATGGACGTGCTGGCGGTGAAGCAGGCCGGTGAACAGGCGGTGGCGCATTGCCGCGCCGGCAAGGGGCCGTTCCTGCTGGAGGTGAAGACCTATCGCTATCGCGGCCACTCGATGTCCGACCCGGCGCGCTATCGCACGCGCGAGGAAGTGCAGGAGATGCGCACCCAGCACGACTGCATCGAGAATGCACGGCACAAGCTGGAGGCGATGGGTGTGCAGGAGGATGCGCTGAAGGAAATCGAGGAGACTGTGAAGACGATCGTGCAGGGCGCGGCCGCATTCGCGCAGGAGAGTCCGGAGCCGGATCCTTCCGAGCTCTATACGGACGTGCTGCTGGAGGGTTGAGCGAATGTCCACGCAAATCCTGATGCCCGCGCTGTCGCCCACCATGACCGAGGGCAAGCTCGCCAAGTGGCTGAAGAATGTCGGCGACGAGGTGCACGCCGGCGACGTGATCGCCGAGATCGAGACCGACAAGGCGACGATGGAAGTCGAGGCGGTGGACGAGGGCAAGCTGGCGCAGATCCTGGTTGACGAAGGCACCGAAGGCGTCGCGGTCAACACGCCGATCGCGGTGCTGTCGGCAAATGGCGAGGACCTCAGCCAGGCGAAGCCCGCACCGCAGCGCGCACCCGCGCCGATGCCAAAGATCGCGCCCGCGCCCGAGGCGGACGCCGCGGTCGCCGAACCGGGCGCGCAAGGTCAGCGCAAGCCGGCGGAGGAAGCGGCGCCCGCGCCGGAGAAGGACTGGGGCCCGAGCAAGCCGATCACCGTGCGCGAGGCGCTGCGCGACGCCATGGCGCTGGAATTGCGCCGCGACGACAAGGTGTTCCTGATCGGCGAAGAGGTGGCGCAATACCAGGGCGCGTACAAGATCAGCCAGGGCTTGCTCGACGAGTTCGGGCCGAAGCGCGTCATCGACACGCCGATCACCGAGCATGGCTTCACCGGCATGGCGGTGGGCGCGGCGCTGAACGGGTTGCGCCCGATCGTCGAGTTCATGACCTTCAATTTCGCCATGCAGGCGATGGACCAGATCATCAACTCGGCGGCCAAGACGCTGTACATGTCGGGCGGCCAGATGGGCTGCCCGATCGTGTTCCGCGGCCCGAACGGCGCGGCGGCGCGGGTCGCGGCGCAGCACTCGCAATGCTACGCGAGCTGGTACGCGCATGTGCCGGGGTTGAAGGTCGTGTCGCCGTGGTCGTCGGCCGACGCGAAGGGGTTGCTGCGCGCGGCAATCCGCGATCCGAATCCGGTGATCGTGCTGGAGAACGAGATCCTCTACGGCCAGACCTTCGACTGTCCGACGGATGACGCGTTCATTCTGCCGCTGGGGAAAGCCAAGATCGAACGCGCCGGGGATCGCGTCACCATCGTCGCGTTCTCCATCATGGTCGGCGTGGCGTTGAAGGCGGCCGAGGCGCTGGCGGCGGAGGGGATCGAGGCGGAGGTGATCAACCTGCGCTCGCTGCGTCCGCTGGATACCGCGACGATCATCAACAGCGTGAAGAAGACCAACCGCATCGTCGTGGTGGAGGAAGGCTGGCCGTTCGCCGGCATCGGCGCCGAGATCGCCATGCAGGTGATAGAGCATGCGTTCGACTGGCTGGATGCGCCGCCGGTGCGCGTGCACGGGGTGGATGTGCCGCTGCCCTATGCGGCCAATCTGGAAAAGCTGGCGCTGCCGCAGCCGGAATGGATCGTCGATGCGGTAAAGCAGATCGTCTGAGGGGGGCGCGGGGAAACCATGGCGACGAACATCCTGATGCCGGCGCTCTCGCCGACGATGACCGAGGGCACGCTGTCGCGCTGGCTGAAAAAGGAAGGCGAACAGATTCGCGCCGGCGACGTGATCGCCGAGATCGAGACCGACAAGGCGACGATGGAAGTCGAGGCGGTGGACGAGGGCGTGCTCGGCAAGATTCTCGTCGGCGACGGGACCGAGGGCGTGAAGGTCAACCAGCCGATCGCGGTGCTGGTCGCGCAGGGCGAGAAGGTTCCGGCCGGCGGAGCGGAGGCGAAGGCCGCGCCGGCGCCGCGGCAGGCCAAGGCCGCGGAACCGCCGCAATCGGCAGCGCCACCGCAGCCGGAGGCGAAGCCGGCCGTGCCGCAGCGACAGGAAGCGCAGCAAGCGGATGCGTCCCCCGGGTCAAGGGTCCGGGGGCAGGCTCCGCAGGAGGCGCAGCCGCACCCTGCGCAATCGGGCAACGGGCACGATAGCGAGGGCGAGCGCATCTTCGTGTCGCCGCTGGCGCGGCGCATGGCGCAGCAGGCGGGCATCGATCTTGGCGGGTTGAAGGGCAGCGGTCCGAACGGACGCATCGTCAAGGCGGATATCGAGGCGGCGCAACAGCGCGGTCCCGCGCCAACGGCAGCCGCGCCGCCGCAGCCAGCGGCGCCGGTCGCGCCCGCCGCACCGCGTGCTCCCGCGCCGCCGATCACCGCGCCGCACCGCGTCGTGCCGAACAGCACGATGCGCAAGGTCATCGCGCGGCGGCTGACCGAGGCGAAGCAGACTATCCCGCATTTCTACGTCTCGATGGATATCGAGCTGGATGCGCTGCTGAAGCTGCGCGAGGAGTTGAACGCCAAGTCGCCGAAGGAAGGCGCCGGCGCGTTCCGCCTGTCGGTGAACGACCTGCTGATCAAGGCCGCCGCGCTGACGCTGCGCCGCGTGCCGAAGGTGAATGCGAGCTACACCGACGACGCCACGATCTTCTACGACGACGTGGATATCAGCGTCGCGGTGTCGATCCCCGATGGGCTGATCACGCCGATCATCCGCAAGGCCGACCAGAAGGGGCTGGCGGCGATCAGCAACGAGATGAAGGACCTGGCCGCGCGCGCCAAGATCAACAAGCTGAAGCCGGAGGAATTCCAGGGCGGCGGGTTCTCGATTTCCAACATGGGCATGTACGGCGTGTCGCAGTTCGCCGCGATCATCAATCCGCCGCAGTCGGCGATCCTGGCGGTGGCGGCCGGGCAGCCTCGGCCGGTGGTGAAGCACGGCGCGCTGGCGGTGGCGACGGTGATGACCTGCACGCTCGCGGTGGATCATCGCGTGGTGGACGGCGCGCTGGGCGCCGAGTGGATGGCGGCGTTCAAGGTCATCGTCGAGGACCCGCTGAGCCTGATGCTGTGAGAGAAGAGACTCCCTCCCCCGCCTGCGGCGGGAGAGGGTAGGGTGAGGGTGTTGCGTGCGGCACGCGTCACCCTCTCCCACAGCGTGGGAGAGGAAAGCGTGATGCCTGCCTTCACCCTCCGCAATGCCGCGCCGGCCGACGTGCCGGACGTGCTGCGTCTGGTGCGCGGGCTGGCGGAGTACGAACGCCTGCTGCACGAGGTCGTGATGACCGAACGCGATCTGCACGCCGCGTTGTTCGGCCCGCAGCCATGTGCCTGGGCGGTGCTGGCACACGCAGGCGACAATGCGGTCGGCCTCGCGCTGTGGTATTACACGTTCAGCACCTTCCGCGGCCGGCCCGATATGTTCCTCGAGGACCTGTTCGTCGAACCCACTCATCGCGGCCAGGGCATCGGTCTCGCACTGCTGCGGCACCTCGCGCAACGCGCCGTCGCGGAAAACTGCCGTCGCATCGAGTGGCGCGTGCTGAACTGGAACGCGCCGTCGATCGCCTTCTACGAAGGCCTTGGCGCGACGAAGATGCAGGACTGGCATGTGCGGCAGCTTGGCGGCGACGCGCTGATCGCGCTCGCACAGGGAGCAGAAAATGGCTGATCAGAACTTCGACGTCGTTGTGCTGGGCGGTGGGCCAGGCGGCTATGTCGCGGCAATCCGCGCCGCGCAGCTCGGCATGAAGACCGCGGTGGTGGAGCGCGAGAACCTGGGCGGCATCTGCCTGAACTGGGGCTGCATTCCCACGAAAGCGCTGCTGCGTACCTCCGAGATCAACCACCTGCTGCATCATCTGCCCGACTATGGCTTCGCCGCGGTGGAACCGCGGTTCGAACTCGACAAGGTGGTGAAGCGCTCGCGCGCCGTGGCGAAACAGCTTTCCCAGGGCGTGGCGCACCTGATGCGCAAGAACAAGATCGCCGTGTTCGACGGTGCCGGCAAGCTGGCCGGCAAGCAGACGCTGGCAGTGGAAAAGGACGGCAAACCGGTCGTCACGCTGAAGGCGCCGCACATCATCCTGGCGACCGGCGCGCGCGCGCGGCAGCTTCCCGGCATCGAGGCGGACGGCAAGCTGATCTGGTCCTACCGGGAGGCGATGGTCCCGCGCGAATTCCCGAAATCGCTGCTGGTGATCGGCTCCGGCGCGATCGGCATCGAGTTCGCCAGTTTCTACCTCAACATGGGTGCCGCGGTGACCGTGGTGGAAGTGCTGCCACGCATTCTCCCCGTTGAAGACGAGGAAATCTCCAGCTTCGCGCACAAGGCGTTCGAGAAGCAGGGGATGAAGATCATGACCGGCGTGGCGGTGAAGGGGGCGAAGAAGAGCAGCAACACCGTGACCGTCACCGTCGAAGCCAACGGCAAGTCGCAGGACATCACCGTGGACCGGGTGATCTCCGCCGTCGGCATCGTCGGCAACGTCGAGGGCATCGGCCTGGAAGGCACCGGGGTCAAGGTCGATCGCACCCATGTAACGATCGACCAATACTGCGGCACCGGCGAACCTGGCGTCTATGCGATCGGCGACCTCGCCGGACCGCCCTGGCTGGCGCACAAGGCAATGCACGAGGGGGTGATCTGCGTGGAGAAGATCGCCGGCCTGAACGACGTGCATCCGATGGACGTGCGCAACATCCCCGGCTGCACCTATTGCCGGCCGCAGGTCGCCTCGGTCGGGCTGACCGAGGCGCGCGCCAAGGAACTGGGGTATGAACTGAAAGTGGGAAGGTTTCCGTTCATCGGCAACGGCAAGGCGATCGCCATGGGCGAGCCGGAGGGCCTGGTAAAGACGGTGTTCGACGCCAAGACCGGCGAATTGCTCGGCGCCCACATGGTCGGCGCCGAGGTGACCGAACTGATCCAGGGCTACGTCATCGCCCGCACGCTGGAGAGCACCGAAGTTGAGCTGATGCGCACGGTCTTCCCGCACCCGACGATCAGCGAGGCGATGCACGAGGCGGTGCTGGCGGCGTACGGGCGCACGCTGCATTTCTGAACGTCAGCCATGAATGTCACGCCCGCGGAATGCGCCGGGCTGGAGGTTCTCGGCGAGCTGGAGCCCGCGCTGCTGGCGCAGGTCGCGGCGCAATGCCGGGTCGTTACGGTCGCCGCACAGGAGACCATCCTGCGGCAGGGCGCGCCTAACGACCAGGTGCATTTCCTGCTGTCCGGCCTGGTGCATCTGTACTTCGACGACGTCACCCGGTCGCAGCCGATCGAGATCGAGGCCGGGCGAATGTTCGGCGAAATGTCGGTCATCGACGACTTGCCGGCCTCGGCTTTCATCATCGCCGCAGAGCGATGCCGCCTTGTACTGCTCCCGGCGGACGTCTTCTGGTCGGAGGTCGTCCCCGCGCCTGGCATCGCCCGCGCGGTGATGCGCTCGATCAGCCGGCGCATCCGATCCGATTCGATGGCGTTGTTGCGGGCGATGCAGGATCGCATCCGGCACGCAGCCCTGGAACAGGAATTGCGGCTCGCCCGGCAGATCCAGATGGGCATGCTGCGCCGGGTGAATCCGTGGTTTCCCGATCGCCGCGATTTCGCAATCTTCGCCAGGATCGAGCCGGCGAAAGCGGTGGGCGGCGACTTCTATGACGCGTTCCTGCTGGATTCAGACCACCTCGTGCTGGCGATCGGCGATGCCGCCGGCAAGGGCGTCAGCGCCGCCCTGTTCATGGTCCGCGCCCTGACCCTGCTGCGCAGCGCGGCGGTGAACTGGGTTTCGCTGGCCGACATGGTGGGTGGCGTGAACCGCACGCTGGCGGACGACAACGAAGCGTCGATGTTCCTGACGCTGTTCATGGCCGTGCTCGAGCTTCGGACCGGCACGCTCGAATACATCAATTTCGGCCACTTGCCGCCGTTGATCCGGTCACCGGATGGTTCGGTCGCGCATCATCCGCTGTCGCCCGGCGTCATGTTCGGTCTGATGGAGGGTGCCGAAGGCGCGACCGGCAGCCTGGTCCTGGCGCCCGGTTCCACGCTCGTGCTGTACTCGGACGGCGTCACCGAAGCCGAGGCCCCGGATCAACGGCAGTTCGGCCTGGACGGGTTGCTCGCAGCCGCCGGCCAGGCAGACACAAGCGATCCGGAAGGCGTCGTCGGGCGGATCGCCGCGGCGGTGACCGACCATGCCGGCACTGCGGAACAGGCCGACGACATCACGATCCTTGCCGTAACATATCATGGAAGCCGGACGCCGGACTGAGCAATGAAGCCGGGTGCATGGCCCGCAAGCGGCTCTTGATTTGTGTCCGGTTTGGTACTATGTCCAAATCCGGACACGGAGAGGGCCATGATTGCGGTGCACCGGCGGCCGGATGAGGCAAACGCAAAGGGACCGGATCGGCTGGACGCGGCCCGCTTCGCGCCGGCCAACCGGCGGCGGCTCAGCGGGCCGGGGCTGCGCAGTTTTCTCGCCATTGCCGATCTATGGGGGCTGACCGAGGAACAGCGGCGCCTGATCCTCGGGCTGCCGTCGCGGTCCACCTACCATAGTTGGGCCAGGACGGTCCGCGAACACGGCGAGATCACGCTTGGGGTCGATGTGTTGCTGCGGATATCGGCGGTGCTCGGCATTCACCAGGCGCTGGGCATCCTGTTCCAGACGGAGCGTGAGGGGGTCGAGTGGTTGCGCGCTCCGCATGGCGCGACGGTGTTTGGTGGGGCGCCGCCCTTGGCGTTCGTCACCAGCGGCACGCAGGACGGCTTGCTGACGGTGCGGCGGTTTCTCGATGTCGCGCGCGGCGGGACTTACATGGAGCCGAACGAGCTGGATGCCGGGTTCGCGCGCTATACCGACGCCGACGTCGTGGTGTCGTGACCGAGGTTTATTGCCCGTCGCCACAGCCGACCCATCGGCTGATCCCGTCGCGGTTCCCGCCGGTTGGGCTGTTCGATAGCGTGGCCACCGCGGCCGACCTCGCGGCGGTCATGGAGTTGGCCGGCTGGACCAACGACC
>JBEKNT010000300.1:0-16740 GCA_049522565.1 Acetobacteraceae bacterium | reverse complement strand
CGTCCACCCAGCCAACTGAAGGGTCCCAAGGGCTCCGCCCTTGGCGGGGCTCCAAGGGGCAGAGCCCCTTGGTGGGGTTCCAGGGGCAAAGCCCCTGGCCTTGCTTCGTTCACCCGATTGCCCTGGCGGCCTTACTCCGAGATGACAACGCCCCGGGCGGTGTCCGGGTGGAACTCGCCCATGAACGGGTAGCGGCCCGGCCCGAGCGGCCGCAGCCGGATCGTCGCATAGGTGCCGCCGACGATCACCTTCTCCACCTTGAGCGCTGAGGAGTCGAATTCCTCCGGCCCGGCGTCTTCGTTCCGGACGATCAGCAGGGTGGGCTGGCCGGGCGGCACATGGATTTCCGCCGGCGAAAACACATGGTCCTTGATGGTCACATCGATGCGGGCGGGCTCGTCGGCGATGGCGGGTCCGCCGAGGCAGATCCCGGCAACCAGCACGGCGATCGCCGCAGTCCCGCACGGCATGACACGCATCGACCTTGCTCCCCGTTGGCAGCCGGGCTCGCCTCAAGCGGCAGGCGGCCGGCGCCGCGGCATGGTAACCGGCCGGGCAGCGGGCTGCAAATCGCTCGCAATCGCATCCTTACTTGCGACTGATTTGCAATTGCGGTTATCCTGCCCGCAACACGCGGGGGAGTGGCAGAACGATGCAGCCGATCAGCGGGGCAGCCAGCGGCAGGACGGTGACCAAACGCGGCAGACCGGCCCCACCGGCGCGGCGCCCGCCGCGCTGGTGGGGATGCAAGCTGCGCGACGCAACCGCTGCCGCCTGCGTGCTTTCCGGCCACTGGATCAGCCCGGCGCTGGCCGCTCCGCCCGTTATCCAGGTGCCCACGGAAGAACAGCTCCAGCCGGGCGAGGCGGCGGCTCCCGCCACCGGGCCGTTCGGCTTCCTGAACGGCATTTCGCGCAGCGGCTACATGCTCGGCGACATGTGGGGGCTGCGCACGGAGCTGAGCAAGTATGGCATCTCCTTCGCTTTGCAGGAGACCAGCGAGGTGCTCGGCAACCTGACCGGCGGGGCAAGGCAGGGTGCCGCCTATGACGGCCTCACCCAGATGCTCTTGCAACTGGACACCAGGCGGGCGTTCGGCTGGTACGGCGGCACCTTCAACGTCAGCGCCCTGCAAATCCACGGCACCAACCTGAGCTCGAACAACCTGCTGAGCTTGCAGACCGCGAGCGGCATCGAGGCGGATCGCGCCACGCGCCTGTGGGAGCTGTGGTACGACCAGAAATTCCTCGAAGAGGATCGGCTGGACATCCGGCTCGGCCAGCAAAGCCTCGACCAGGAGTTCATGGTCAGCCAGAACGCCAGCTACTTCGTCAACACCATGTTCGGCTGGCCCATGCTGCCCTCGGCGGACCTGCCGGGCGGCGGGCCGGCCTATCCGCTGTCGGCGCTCGGCGTGCGGGTGAAGGCACGCCCGATCGATCCGCTGACCTTCCTGGTGGGTGTGTTCAACGGCAGCCCGGTGCGCAACAACAGCTTCGACAGCGGCGATCCGCAGATGCAGAACCCGTCGGGCACCAGCTTCCCGCTGAACGGCGGCGTGCTGGCGGTCGCCGAGATGCAATACAGTTACCCGTCGCTCGGCACCATGCTGTACGCGGACCAGGCGGAGCCGCTCGCGCGCACCTACAAGCTGGGCATCTGGTACGATACGGAAAGTTTCGCGGACCAGCAGTTCGACGCCGCCGGCGGGTCGCTCGCCAATCCCGTCAGCAGCGGCATTCCCATGAGCCATCGCGGCGATTTCGGCATCTATGCCGTGGCCGACCAACTGGTGTGGGTGGACCCGCAGGAAGGCGACCGGACTATCAACCTGTTCGGTCGGATCATGGGCGCGCCGCAGGTCGATCGCAACCTGGTCACCTTCAGCATGAATGCGGGGCTGACGTTCCACGAGCCCTTCCTGCATCGCGACGACGACACGTTCGGTATCGGCATGGGCTATGCCAAGGTCAGCGGCAGTGCCGCCGCGCTGGACAAGGCCGTCGCGTACTACACCAACACCGTCGTCCCGACGCGCGGCGGCGAGACCTACCTGGAGGTGACCTACCAATACCAGGCCACGCCCTGGTGGCAGCTCCAGCCGGACATCCAGTACGTGTTCAATCCGGGCGGCGGCATCGCCAATCCGAACGCGCCCACCCAGCGCGTCGGCAATGAGCTGGTGCTCGGCGTGCGCACCAACATCCTGTTTTGAGGCGGCACGATGCGAGCCGTTTCACCGGCGGCCTTGACCGCGGCAGAGCGTTGCGATATTGCGAGTCATTCGCATTTTCAGCGATCGGTGCCGCGGCCGTGCCCGCCCCCGCGACAGCGCAAAGAGGCTTCCGCCATGGTGTCCCGAACCCGATGCATGCCGATCCGCGCCGCCATCGTTGCGGTTGTGTCGCTTGCCGCCGCGCTGCCGGCCGGTCGCGCAGGAGCAGATGAACCGCGCGGTTTCCTGGAAACCGTGCACAAGCACATCACCCTGACGACCACCGTGCCGGACAATGGCGATCAGAACCCCTACGCCCTGGTGGTGGCGCCGGTTTCGGCCGGCAAGATCCAGGCGGGCGACGTGCTGGTGGACAATTTCAACGACCTGTCGAACTTGCAGGGGCTTGGCACCACGATCGTCGACTTCAACCCGTCCAGTCGGCAGACGACGCTGTTCGCCAAGCTGCCGCGGCAACTCCCGCAATGTCCCGGCGGGGTGGGCCTGAGCACGGCGATGACCATGCTCAAGAGCGGCTGGGTGATCGTCGGCAGCACGCCCAGCAATGACGGCACCACCCGCACCAAGGGCAACGGCTGCTTGCTGGTGCTCGATGCCAATGGTCAGCTTGTCGATAGCTGGGCCGGTGCCGACATCAACGGCCCGTGGGGCAACATGGCGGTGACCGATAACGGCAGCACCGCCACCTTGTTCGTCAGCATGGCCGGCTTCGATGTGCCGGGTCCGCAGGTGCGCGATCCCGCCACCGGCTATCCGGTGACCATTGCCAAAGCCACCGTGCTGCGCATCGAGCTTGCCATTCCGCCAGGCAAGCCGCCGGCGATCAAAAGCCGGACCGTGGTGGCGGACGGGTTCGGCCAGCGCGCCGACCGGGACGTGTTCCTGATCGGTCCGACCGGGCTGGCACTCGGCGCCGACAACACGCTGTATGTCTCTGATGCGCTCGGCAACCGCATCGTCGCCATCGCGGACGCCATGACGCGGACCGGCAGCGCCGGCACCGGCCGCGAGGTGACCCAGGGCGGCCTGCTGCAACGCCCGCTCGCCCTCATCATGCTGCCCAACGGTCACTTGCTCGCCTGCAACGCCCGCAACGGCCAGGTGGTGGAGCTGGACCCCGCGACCGGCAAGCAGCTCTACGCGCAGTGGATCGATACCAACCAGGCGCAGTCGCCACCGGGCAACGGTGACCTGTTCGGCATTGCGCTGAAGCCGGACGGCAAGGGGTTCTATTATGTCGAGGACGACATGAATACGGTGATGGAGGCACGCTGACCATGCAGCACGACACGGGTCCCCGCGCGTCGCGCCGCGGGTTGCTTGCCGCGGCCGGCGGGCTGGCGGCCGCGGTCGGCTTCACCGCCCGCGCCGCCGTGCCGGAGGCCGCTGCCCCGAAGCCACGCAGTGCCGCCGAGGATTTCTGGGGCGTCCATCAGGCCGGTATCGTAACGCCGGCACAACAGCATACCTATTTCGCCGCGTTCGATCTGACCACCGGGAAGCGGGACGACCTGGTGGCGCTGCTGCAAACGTGGACCGCCGCCGCCGCCCGGATGACGGCCGGCCAACCTGTGGCGCCCGCCGCGCCGGACGCCTACGCAGCGGCATCGGATGCGCCGGCTCCGGGTGGCCAGGCATCGGGTGCGCCGGCTTCGGGTGGCCAGGCAGCGGACGGCTATGCTCCGGCGTCGGACACGCAGTCCCCCATTTTGGATTCGTCGGAGACGCTGGGGCTGGACCCGGCGCGGCTGACCGTGACCTTCGGGTTTGGTGCGGGACTGTTTGAGAAAGCGGGCAAGGATCGCTACGGCCTGGCTGCTCTTCGGCCGGAGGCACTGGTGGATCTGCCGCGCTTCAATGGCGACCAGTTGGTGCCGGCGCGCACCGGCGGCGACCTGTCGGTGCAGGCCTGTGCGGACGACCCGCTGGTGGCGTTCCACGCCGTGCGCCAGCTCGCGCGCCTCGCGTATGGCGCCGCGGAGATGCGATGGGCGCAGATCGGATTCATGTCCCGGCCCGCCGATGGGGGGACGCCGCGCAACCTGATGGGTTTCAAGGACGGCACGCAGACCCCGCAGCAGATCGACAAGGTCGTGTGGGTGGGCGACGACGGGCCGGCCTGGATGCGCGGCGGCAGCTACATGGTGGTTCGCCGCATCCGCATGGCGTTGGAGCACTGGGACCGCACCAATGTCGGCTTCCAGGAGCAGACGATGGGGCGGGAGAAATTGTCCGGGGCGCCGCTGGGGCTGAAGGACGAGTTCGCGCCGCTGGGCCTGGACCGGACCGACAAGGACGAGAACCCGATCATCGCGGAAAACGCCCATGTGCGGCTTGCCAATGCCGTGACCAATGGCGGCGCGGAGGTGCTGCGCCGGGGCTACTCCTACAATGACGGGGTGAACTTTACGGCGGAGCGTTGGCCACCGTGGCGGCAGGGCATGGAGTACGACGCCGGCCTGTTGTTCGTATGCTACCAGCGCGACCCGCGGACCGGGTTCATCAGGATCTTCGAAAACATGGCGAAGTTCGACATGCTCAACCAGTTCGTGACGCATACCGGCGGCGGTTTGTTTGCCTGTCCGGGCGGCGCGCGTGCGGGCGAGTTCATCGGCCAGCGCCTGTTCGTTGCGACGTGATGCCGGCTGCGCCGGCCCGCTGTCGTCAATAAGGGATCGCCGAGGCAGCACCGCGTCCGTTGACGTGCGGACCCCGCCCAATTCGTCATGGTCCGGGCAGCCGGACCATCCGGGACTTTCCTCTCTGTGAGCCGCAAGCCGTGGATGGCCGGCCGGGGCCTGCCGCCGGGCACTTGACCCGGGGGCCCGCCATGACGGAGTGGGCATGGGCCGCCCCACACCTGACGCGGTCATTCCGTGGCGACTCCTGATGATCCCCCCGATGTGCCGGTGGGTGGCAGGCGGCGAGCATGACGCATGGTCGCATATCCGCCGGATGGACCCGTCCCGCACCGTGCGGCAATCTCCGCCGCCGTTGCATCCGGGAGCCAGCCAAGATGATCCGCCGCCGTAGCGTCCTCGCCGCCGCCGCTGCCACTGCCGCTTTGCCGCTGTGGCGGCCTGCCCAAGCCCAGACCGCCGCGCAGACCGTCCGCATCGGCGTGCTGACCGACCTCAGCGGGCCTAATTCCGCCTCCACCGGCGCTGGCTCGGTGGTCGGCACGCAACTGGCCGCCGAGGACTTCATGGCCGCGCATCCCGGTACGCGGGTGGACGTGCTCTCGGCCGACTACCAGTCGAAGCCCGACATCGCCGTGTCGGTGGCGCGCGACTGGTTCGACCGGCAGGGCGTGGACATCGTCTCCAACGTCAACAACTCGGCTGCCGCGCTGGCGATCGCCAACCTGGTGAAGGAGAAGGACAAGGTCGCGTTGCTGACCGGTCCGGCCAGCTCGGCGCTGACCGGGGCGGCATGCGGGCCGAACCACGTGCACTGGGTGTACGACACCTGGGCGATCGGCCACACCACCGGCGGCGCGCTGGTGGCCACGGGCGGCGACTCCTGGTACTTCGTTGCCGCCGACTACGCCTTTGGCAAGCAGTTGGCCGGCGACACCGCCTCCTTCGTCACCGGCGCCGGCGGCAAGGTGCTGGGCACCGTGTTCACGCCGTTCCCGGAGACCACCGACTTTTCCGCCTTCCTGGTGCAGGCGGCATCCTCCGGCGCGAAGGTGATCGGCCTGGCCAACAGCGGCGCCGATACGGTCAACTGCGTGAAGCAGGCGCACGAGTTCGGGCTGACCCAGAAGGGCGCCAAACTCGCGGCGCTGCTGATGATGATACCGGACCTGCACGGCGTCGGGCTGGAGACCGCGCAGGGGCTGATGCTCAGCGAGGCGTTCTACTGGGACATGAACGAGCAAACCCGCGCTTATGGGAAACGCTTCGGCGCGCGGATGAAGGGCTGGATGCCGTCGATGATCCAGGCCGGCGACTACAGCGCCAATACGCACTGCCTGAAGGCGATGCTGGCATTGGGCCTCGACAAGGCGAAGGTGAGCGGCCGGGCGGTGGTGCAGCAGATGAAGGCGATGCCGACCGACGATCCGCTGTTCGGCAAGGGCGAGGTGCGTGCCGACGGGCGCGTGCTGCACCCGATGTATCTGTTCGAGGTGAAGTCGCCGGCTGAGAGCAAGTATCCGTGGGACTATTACAAGCTGGTCCGCACGGTGGACGCGGCGCATGCGTTCCGCCCGCTGGGTGATGGTGGCTGTCCGATGGTGCATGCGTGACGGGCGGGTCATCGCGTAGAGGCGTGCGTTAGTTGCATATATCAAGAATTCCGCACGGGGCCGCGCGCCGCACCGATCTGCAAGGTTGCCCGGTCGCTACCCCCAAACAGAATTCCCTTGCACCCTATGACGAGGGCCGAGACGGCGGGTCCGACCCGTCCAGCAGTTGTTCGGCGGCAACACCCCATGTCCAGCGGTACGGCCTCGCCGGCGTCTCCAAGCTGCTGGCGAGCGCCGTGCCACGTGCGGCCAAAAGCCCATGCACCAATTCGGCGCGGCACGACGATGGCGGGTAGGAGCCGTCGCACAAGGCACCAGCGGCTCAGCGCCGGTTCGCCCGGTGTCGATCAGCCTGTGGAACGGCGGCAAGAGCCCATGCACCAGAACGGACCAGCGCGCCGAGCAGCAGGCCGGGCAGATGCAATCCGAGGCGACAACACCCGAAGTCCAGCGGTGCGGTCTGTCTGTTGCCGCCTCAGCCAAACCGCAGGATGCAATGTGGAGCAAAGACCCCATGCACCTATTCGCCGGCGATGCGCGCGGCGGGCCGGAAGCTGTGGTGAGGAACATCCCATACACCGTGAGGCACGTCGCGCCACGGCAAGACGCGGTGCCACAGCGCACCTCTGCAGTGCGGAGCGGTGCGACACCCGAGGAAGCAAGCAAGAAATCTGGAACCACAGATGCACACAGATGCACACGGATGGGCCGGAGTCCGGCTGGCTCGTTCACGGCCGGAACCCCACGACCAAGCCCGGGCAGCCGTGCCGATGCGGTGGTCACTGTCCCATCGGTGTGCATCGGTGTGCATCTGTGGTTCCAGATTTCTTGCTTGCTTCCGGCTGGCGCGTCGCCTGCCAAAACCCCATGCACGAGAAACTCGGCGGCATCTCAGGCACAGCAACCCGGCACTGCCGGGGCGAGCCGACCGCGATAGACCGCAGACACGCGGCAAGACCCCATGCACCAATGCAAACTCTCACGCGGCGACGCAGAGTCTCCCCCGGCACAAAACGAGACGCTCGTGAGACGGCGTGGCGGCGGCCGATGCTGGGTCGCGTACGACAGGATAGCGAGGGCTGCGCGATCGGCTGTGGGCGCCTCGTCAGCAGGGTACCTGACAATACCCCATGCACCAGAAGCCGTTGCCCGGCCGGCGCCGCCACCGTCTCACCCATAGCGTAATGAGACGCCGGCGAGACTCGCCTGGAGCCGGTCCGGCCGATATTTCTTTTGACAGAGAAGCTAACGCGTGTTATTGATACTGCCATGGAGCGCCCCGCCGCCGCCACTCCCTGTCCGTCCCCTGCCCACGATCCCCAACCGGATCGGCCCGGCCCAACCATGCCAGCTTCCATCGCCGCACTCCTCCACACCGTGCGCATTCTGCTGGGCTTCGGCCGTCATCTCGCCGAGACCGCGAAGCACCGCTCCGCCAGCACGGACTTCAACGCCATTGCAGCCTGCTTCGGCACCGGACGGGTTTATGCGATCCTCGCCCACCTGCAACGCGGCATCCTGCGCGCCATCGCGCTGGAGAACGTGTTGCTCGCACGCGCGGCACGGGGCCGGGACATCCACTTCGCCGCACCGCGCGAGCGCGCCGCCGCGCCACCGGCCACGCCAGCCGATCCGCCGCCGGAGCAATCGGCCGAGGCACAAGCCACGCGGAAGCCCGTAGCGCGGCCCTCCCGTCCGGCCGGTTGGAACGATCCGGAACTGTTCATGCCGACACTGGAGGAACTCGAGGCGCAGGTGCGCCGCCGCCCGCTCGGCCGCACGCTGGTCGATATCTGCCTCGACCTTGCGGTGGTGCCCGGCTTCTGCACCGGTCCGTTCTGGAACACGCTGTTCGACAGCATCCGCTTGCGTGGCGGCAGTATCGCCACCCTGATGCGGGAGAAGACCCGCCGGGAGGAGGCGTTCTGCCGGGAGCAGGACGGGAAGCCGGGGAGCAACTGGGATTGGCAGAAGATGGGACGGGAGGCGCTCCGCCGGGTGCTGGCCGCCGGGAGGAGGCGTTCTGCCGGGAGCAGGACGGGAAGCCGGGGAGCAACTGGGATTGGCAGAAGATGGGACGGGAGGCGCTCCGCCGGGTGCTGGGGTTTTTCATCGGCGAAGTGGCGGGTGATCCTCTCGATCCGATACCGCAACAGACTGCGCCGGTCGCGGCGGTAGCCACCGGCCCGCCCTGACCCGTCCGCACGGCATTACTGAAGCTGACGCGGGGTCGGACGACGGCCGGCCAGCGGCTGTACGCACCCCTCCCCCCCAACCTTGGTCCGCTTCGCGGCCCAAGCCCTCAAGGGGAGGGGGAGAAATATGCGAGCGGTCAGCCATTCTTGACACACGGTAACCTCGCCTGTAGCAAGCGCGCGCTTTCCGGCAAGCCGTTGCCAGGAGCGAATATGAGCGACGATCCGGGCGACGACGGCCCCTCCTTCGAGGAGCGGTTGAAGGCGGCCCGAAGCAGGCAGGGGCTCGACGCCCCACCGAGATCCCCGGGCATGGACCCCGGCGGTCTCGGCCAGTCCCCCTGGGGGATCGGCCTGCGGGTCGGCATCGAACTGGTTTCCGCCCTGGTGGTGGCTGTTGCCATCGGCTACGGGCTGAGCCTGTTGTTCGGCGCCCGCCCCATCTTCCTCGCGGTATTCGTCCTGCTCGGCGGCGCGGCGGGAGTGTTGAACGTCTGGCGCAGCTTCGCGCCAAAGGATCACCAGGACTAGGGCCACCAGGCCTGCGACCACAAATACGACGGCGAGCGGACAGGGGACACGACACGGTGGCAGCGCAAGGATCCAGCATTGACGCGCTGAGCCAGTTCCAGCTCCACACCGCGCTGGGACCGCTCGGGGCCGCGGTCAATTTTTCCCAGTCCAACCTGTTCATGATCGTCGCCGGGGTGCTGACGCTCGGCCTGCTGTGGATCGGCATGCGGCCGCGCGCCATGGTGCCGGGCCGCCTGCAATCCGCCGCCGAGATGGCCTACGAATTCGTCTATTCGATGTGCGTGGATACCATCGGGCCGGAGGGACGCGGCTTCTTCCCCTTCGTCTTCACCCTGTTCTTCTTCATCCTGTTCGGCAACTTGCTCGGGGTCTGGCCGTACGACTTCACCTTCACCAGCCATATCGTCGTGACGCTGGCGCTGACCCTGGCGGTGTTCGTCATGAGCACCGTGGTCGGCCTGCGCATCCACGGCCTGCACTGGTTCAGCTACTTCGTGCCGCAGGGCGTGCCCAAGCCGCTGCTGCCGCTGCTGGTGCCGATCGAGGTGCTGTCCTACGTCTCGCGCATCATCTCGCTGTCGGTGCGGCTGTTCGCCAACATGATGGCCGGCCACGTGATGCTGGAGGTGTTCGGCGCCTTCGTCATCATGCTGGGTACCGCCGGGGTGATCTTCTGGATTCCCGCCGGGCTGTCGCTTGCGGTCAATATCGCGCTGATCGGCTTCGAGATTCTGGTCGCGACGCTACAGGCCTACGTGTTCGCCATCCTCACCTGCATCTACCTGCACGACGCGGTGCACCTGCACTAACGCACGTCAACCCGATCGGCGCCGGCGGCACGGACCGCCCCGGCGCGATGGACGCAACGAAAGGAACCCGACTGATGGATCTCGCTTCCGCCAAGGAAATTGGTGCCGGCCTCGCCGTGATCGCGCTCTCGGGCGTGGGCGTCGGCATCGGCTACATCTTCGCCGCGCTGGTCAGCAGCGTGGCGCGCAATCCCGCCGCGCGCGACCGCGTGTTCGGCCTGGCGATCCTGGGCTTCGCGCTGACCGAGGCCGTGGCGCTGTACGCGCTGGTCATCGCCTTCATCATCCTGTTCGTCTGATCGCCATGCGGCTGCTGCTTGCCGCGCTGCTGCTGCTGCCCACCGCCGCCATGGCGGAGGGCATGCCGCAGCTCGACTTCAAGACCCCGCTGACCCTCTGGCAGGTGATCTGGGGCGCGATCATCTTCATCGTGCTCTACATCCTGGCGTCGCGTTTGGCGTTGCCGCGGGTGGCCGCGGTGCTGGAGGACCGGGCGAAGCACATCGCCAGCGACCTGCAGGACGCGCAGCAGTCCAAGCAGAAGTCGGACGCGGCGGCGGCGGACGTGGTGCAGGCCACCGCCAAGGCTCGGGCCGAGGCACAGGCGGCGATCAATGTCGCTTTGGACGAGGCGAAGGCGGTCGCTGCCAAGCAGACCGCGACGCTGAACGAGCGGCTGGAGAAGCAGCTCGTGGAAGCGGAATCGCGCATCGCGGCGGCGCGGGCGTCGGCGATGGGCGCGCTGCGCCAGGTCGCCACCGAGACAGCCGGCACCGTGATCGCCCGCCTGACCGGGGCGCCGCCGGAGCAAGCACGGCTGGACGGCGCGATCGCCCAAGCGCTGTCGGCGCGCGGCGTCGGCTGAAAGGGGCGGAGTCGCCATGCACGAGGAAAGCTTGTTCGCCGAGCCGCGCCTCTGGGTCGCGATCGCCTTTATCCTGTTCTTCGTGCTGTTCGGCCGCAAGCTATGGTCGGCGCTGACCGGCATGCTGGACGCTCGGAGTGCCGCCGTGCGCGCCGAACTGGAGGAAGCCGCGCGCTTGCGCAGCGAGGCGGAGGCGATGCTGCGCGACGCCGAGCAACGCCGTGCCGAGGCGTTGGCCGAGGCGAAGGCGCTGATCGAGGGTGCCAAGGCCGAGGCCACGCGAGTCTCCGCTGCGGCGATGGCGGAGGCGGAAGCCTCGGCCAGGCGACGAGAGCAGATGGCGGTGGACCGGATCGCGGCGGCGGAGAAGGCGGCGGTGGATGAGGTGCGGCTGACCGCGGTCGAGATCGCCACTGTCGCGGCACGGCAGGTGATTGCGGATGGCCTGTCGGCCGACGCCGATGCGCGGCTGATCGATCGGGCGATCACCCAACTGCCCAGCGCCCTGGCGCAGCGGCGCGTCGCTTAACCTCTCCCGCGCTACGCGCGGGGTTGGGGCGCGAAGCGGACCGACGCGAGGTGCGAAGCACCGAGGGTGAGGGTGACCGGTGCGGCAGACTGCATTCCCGCTGTCCGCCCGCGCCAACGAAGACCAGCGACGGGGCGACCCGATCACCCTCACCCGCCGCTTGGCGGCGACCTCTCCCGCCGCAGGCGGGAGAGGTTTCCTGATGACCTACTCCCGCAGTTCGGGAATCACCCATAGCGGCTTCTCGCCGCGGGCCACACGCTGCACATTGTCGAACGCGTTGCGGAAGCGGGCGTACTGGTTGTCCCAGGTCGGTCCGGCGAAATGCGCGGTCAGCACCACGTTGGGCAGCCCGAACAGCTTGTTGTCCGGCGGCGGCGGCTCCTGGTCGAACACGTCCAGTCCGGCCCCGGCGATGGTGTTGTTGGCCAGCGCCTCGTACAGCGCCGGCTCGTCCACCACCGGGCCGCGGCAGGTGTTGATCAGATACGCGGTCGGCTTCATCAGCTTGAACTGCGCCGCGCCGATCATGTGCCGGGTCAGCGGCGACAGCGGCACGTGCAACGACACGATGTCGGAGGTGCGGAGAATCTCGTCCATCAGCCGGAAACGCACGCCGAGCGCGTCCGCCTGATCCTCGGTCAGCCGGGCGATGTCGAAATACTGCACCGACATGTTGAAAGCCTGCGCCATCCGCGCGACCTTCTTGCCGATCCGGCCGAGGCCGATGATGCCGAGCTTGCGGCCGTCGAGTTCGTACAGCTTCACCTCGGCCCAGTTGTTGCCGCGCCAGCGGCCGGAGGCGACGTTGTCATGCTGCCAGATCAGCCGGCGCGACACCGCCAGCATCAGCAGCATCGCGTGTTCGGCCACGGCGATCGCGTTGGCGCCGCCGTTGTTGCAGATCGGCACGCCGGCGCGGCGCGCGGCCTCGATATCGCAACGGTCGTAGCCGGCGGAGGTCAGTTGCACGAGCTTCAGCTTCGACGCGGTCCGGTAGAATGCGTCGTTCATCGTGGGCGAGCCGAAGCCGACGATGTATTCGGCGTCGGGCAGTGCGGCGTTGAATTCCGGGGTGTCGGGACGGGTGATGACCAGGTCGAAGCCGGGCGGCGCCAGCTCTCGGCAGATGTCGTTGTCGTTCATCGGGTTGTCGGCGACGATGATCTTGGGCGCCATGCTCTGTTCCCCTCCTCCGGTGTGTTGCGGTCCTGGTTGGCGGCAGGATAGCGGGCGGGGTGCGATCGGCCCAGAGGGGGCGCGCGGTGAGGGACGCGCTGGGCGGGTCGTCGGGCGTCGGAATCTCTTCAGGCGTCCCGGATCAACCTGCCAGCCCCATCGCCCGCCGCATGAACAGCCGCTTCAGCGGCGGCGTGCGGTCCACTGCGGCGATACCGACATCGCGCGCCAGCCGCAGCAGCCGGTTGTCGTTGCTGAACAGCCGGTCCAGCCCGTCGGTCATTGCCAGCATCAGCATGTTGTCCGGCCGGCGCATCCGTTGATACCGCGCCAGCAGCGCCGGCGCGCCCGGATCGTCGCCATGCCCCGCCGCCTCGATCAGCAGATCCGCCAGGGCGATCACGTCGCGGAAGCCAAGGTTCAGCCCCTGGCCGGCGATCGGGTGGATGCCGTGCGCGGCGTCGCCGGCCAGCGCCAGGCGCGTATCGACATAGCGGTGCGCCAGCATGGCCGACAGCGGATAGGACCAGCGCCGCCCCACCGTGCGCACGGCGCCGAGGTGGTCGCCCAGCCGCCGCCCGATTTCGCGTGCGAAGCGCGCATCGTCCAGCCGCAGCATCTGGTCCGCGATGTGCGTGCGTTCGCTCCAGACGATGGCGGAGACGTTCGGCGCGCCACCCAGTTCGGCATCCGCGCTCGGCCCCATCGGCAACGCGGCAAACGGACCGGACGGCAGGAAATGTTCCAGCGCCAGGTTGTGGTGCGGCTTGTCGTGGCTGATGGCGCAGACGATGCCGGTCTGTCCGTAGGGCAGGCGGGTCACCGGAATGCCGGCGGCCTCGCGCAACGGCGACTGACGGCCCTCGGCGGCGACCACCAGGCGGCACTGCAACGCCGGGCCACCGGCGATACGCACGAGGGCGCCATCCTCGCGCCGCTCCACCGTTGCGGTCGCGGGGGCGAACACGCGCAGCGCCGGCAGGGTCGGGAAGTAGCTGTTCAAGGCCATGCGCAGGCTGCGCGCTTCCACCATCCAGCCGAACGGTCCGGCGTCCTCGCCCGCCTCGTGATGGTCGAAATGCAGATGCAGCCGCGATGCCCGCCGCCCCAGCCGGCCGTCGCTCACACGGATGTCCAGGATCGGGCTGGGCGGGACCGGCAGCCTCTCCCATAGCCCGGCCGCCGCCAGCAGGTCGCGCGAACCGGCGGCGATGGCGTAGGCGCGGCCGTCGAACGCGGGGTTTTCCATCGGCGGCAGCGCGGCACGATCCACCACGACGGTGGAGACGCCGGCGGCGGCCAGCCGGCAGGCCAGCGTGCCGCCCACCGGTCCGGCGCCCATCACGCAGACCTCGGCCGTGATCGTATTGCTCATGTCCGCCTTCTCCGCCGCTGCCTGGAAAACGGGCAGCCGATTCGTTGCGCGTATCGCCGTGCGGCCGGGCAAATGCCGCCGTCGGGGGCAACCCCGGCCTGCCCAATCGCGCGGCACACTGGCCTCCGGGGCGGCTCGCGGCAAGCCGCACCGGATGGCACGGATCTTGTTATTCGTAACGCTATCCGCGCGTGGCGAGCCGGCGACGCGAGGCGCAAGGACACCCCCCGCAATGCCGCATGTCGAACCGGGCGACGTCGCCTGGGTGCTGATGAGCACCGCCCTGGTGCTGCTGATGACCATTCCCGGCCTGGCGCTGTTCTACGCCGGCATGGTGCGCAAGAAGAACGTGCTCGCCACCATGATGCAGTCGTTCAGCCTGTGCGCGCTGATGAGCGTGGTGTGGATGGTCGCCGGCTATTCGCTCGCTTTCACCAACGGCAATGCCTGGATCGGCGACGCCTCGCGGCTGTTGCTGAACGGGTTGGGCGCCGATTGGGACAAGCCGTTCACGCTGGGCGCCGGCAGTGACAATCCGCTGCCTACCAGCATTCCCGAGAGCGTGTTCCTGTTGTTCCAGATGGCCTTCGCCATCATCACCCCCGCGGTGGTCACCGGCGCTTTTGCCGACCGCATGAAATTCTCAGCGCTGCTGCTGTTCATGACGCTGTGGTCGCTGCTGGTCTATGCGCCGATCGCGCATTGGGTGTGGGGTCCCAACGGCTGGCTGAACATGCTGGGCATCGCCGATTTCGCCGGGGGCACGGTGGTGGAGATCAACTCGGGCGTCACCGGCCTGGTCTGCGCGTTGATGCTCGGCCGGCGGATCGGCTACGGGCAGGAGAACATGGCGCCGTGGAACCTGTCCTATGCGGTGGTCGGCGCCTCGCTGCTGTGGGTCGGCTGGCTGGGCTTCAACTCGGGTGGCGCGCTGGGTGCCAATGGCCGTGCCGGCATGGCGGTGCTGGCGACGCAGATGGCGGCGGCCGGGGCGACGCTGTCCTGGAGCCTGGCGGAGTGGTTGCTGCATGACAAGCCGTCGGTGCTGGGTGCGATCTCCGGCGCGGTTGCCGGGCTGGTGGCGATCACCCCGGCGGCGGGATTCGTGCTGCCGGGGCCGGCCCTGGCGATCGGCATCGTCGCCGGCGCGGTGTGCTTCTGGGCGGTGACGGTGCTGAAGCCGAGGCTTGGCTACGACGACAGCCTGGACGTGTTCGGCGTGCACGGCGTGGGCGGCATCATCGGCATGCTGGCGACGGGCGTGCTGGCGTTCGGTCCGCTGACCGCGACGGCGACGCATCCGGAGGGCACCGCGATCGGCGGTGGGGCGTTGCTGTCGGTGCAAGCGGTGGGCGTTGCGGCGACGCTCGGCTACAGCGCGCTGGGCAGTTTTCTGCTGTTGAAGCTGACCGATCTCGTGATCGGGCTGCGGGTGTCGCGCGAAGCGGAGCGCGAGGGGTTGGACGTCGTGCTGCACGGCGAGCAGGTGTTTTGAGCAGGGGGACTGGGACGGCACGATGGGGGCCGGGCGGGCATCGGTTGTCGCCGTTAGGGTTCGCCGAGCAATAAACGAATCAGCATGCGGCGCAGCATCGTCCGTCTCGTCATGGTGGGCCTCCGGGTCAAGTGCCTGGGGGCAGGCTCCGGCCCGCCATCCACGACTTTGTTGCTCGCAACAAGGCAAGTCGTGGATGGTCCGCCTGCGCGGACGATGACGAATTGGGCACGGTCCGCACGTCAACTGACGCAGTCATTCCTCGGCGGGCGCTTACGGTCGCACCGCTGGGGTCTCCACCTTCAGGCCGTTGGCGCGCCAGCCGAGATAGAATTCCAGCGCGACGAGTTCCGGCGAGTCGGGATCGAACGGCTCGGCGCGGATGCCGACCAGGCAGTTGCGGATGCGGCGATACAGCGAGCCCATCCCCTGCCATTCCAGCCGGTATTCCGGATAGCCGTTCGGCTGGCCTTGCGGGATCACGCTGCCGCCAAGGCGCTGCCCGGCCAGCGCGTCATGGCACTGGCTGCATGACAGGTTGAGCTGGCCCTGCCGCGCGTTGAACTGCGCCGCTCCGGCCGCGAAGAATGACCGGGCCGGACCGTCGATCGACACCTGGATCGGCAAGCCGCGGGATTGCAGGCCGACATAGGCGGTCAAGGCCAGCATGGCGTCACTGTCCGGCGAGAGTTTCGCGACGTTCTGGCGTTCGGTGCGGCACTGGTTGATGCGCTGTTCGAGTGTGATCGGCCGGCCGAGCCTGGCGTCGAACAGCGGGTAGCGTGCCGCCACGCCGCGCATCGAGCGTGCGGCATCAGCGTGGCAATCGGCGCAACTGCGCGCGGTGTCGACGGCGCGTTCCGACCACAGGGATTCGCCTTGCTGGACCCAGAGGAAGCCGGGATTGCTTGCGTCGTCGTCCTGCATGGCGCGCGTCGCGGGGCTGGCGTCGTCGTAGCCGGAGCGATTGTCCGCCGCATGGGACGGGGTGGCCAGAAGGATGAACGCCAGGGCAAAAAAACCTCTCCCGCAAATCGGGGTTGGGCCACGAAGCGGACCGACGCGAGGCGCGAGAGCGCCGCGGGGGAGGGTATTGAGCACGCTTATAACGCAGCAGCAGTGCGGTTTGGTGGAAGATGGGTGCGCGCCGCGGCACCCTCACCCGCCGCGCCAGGGCGCGGCGCGTCGGTCCGCTTCGCGGCCCAACCCCGCGCAGCGGGAGAGGTTTTGTCGGCCCCGCCCCTCATTCCACTTCTATCTCCACCGTCTCC
>JBEKNT010000299.1:0-8530 GCA_049522565.1 Acetobacteraceae bacterium | reverse complement strand
GAGTTTCAGCTTGCGGCCGATATCGATACCGATCCGATCAAGCAGGTTTTGGTGCATGGCGCCATCCCGTGTTGCGTTGTTTACAGCCTGGAAACGCGATGCTACGGGACCGGCGCGGCAGATGAAACGTCCGAGGAAATTGCCAGATGCCATCGATCACCAGACGCCGGTTCATCGCCGCCACCGCGGCTGGCGCGGCGCTTGCCCCGTTTGCCGCCACCGCCGCCGACGATCTGTCGCCACATGAGCGCGAGCTGTACGAAGCGGCGAAAAAGGAAGGCGCGCTGACCTGGTATTCCGGTCAGGTCCAGGCGGAAACCGGCGAAGCCGTCGGCCGCGCCTTCATGCAACGCTATCCCGGCATCACGGCGAACGTGGTGCGCAGCACCTCGCAGGTCGCGTTCCAGCGTCTGTCGCAGGACATGCAGGCCGGCGTGGCCGAATGCGACATGTTCAGCTCCACCGATTATGGCCACTATCTGTACCTGAAGCGCGAAGCCAGGCTGCTGGCGTATCGGCCGAGCAACGCCGACGGCATGATCCCGGCGGTACGCGATCCCGATCCCGACAACATGTGGCAGATCTTCTATCTCGGGATCTACCTGCTGGCGTACAACACGCAGCACGTCACGGCGGCGGATGCGCCCAGGAGCTGGAAGGATCTGCTGGATCCGAAATGGAAGGACCAGCTTGCTGTCGGCCATCCGGGCTATTCCGGCGCGATCGGCGTGATGGCTGTGGTATTGCGCAAAATGTATGGCTGGGACTACTTCACAGCGCTGAACAAGAACAATCCGCAGATCGGCCGTTCGGCCGACGATCCGGTCACGCTGCTGAACGCCGGCGAGCGCAATGTCGGCTTGGGCGTGTCGCTGTCGATGCCATTGCTGTCGATGTCACGCGGCAATCCGCTGGCAATCGTCTATCCGACCGATGGCACGCTGGCGGTGTATTCTCCCAGCGCCATACCGAAGAACGCGCCGCACCCGAACGCAGCGAAGCTGTTCATGGAGTTTGCCGCCGGGCCACTCTATGCCGATATCATGCGCAAGTATTTCATCATGCCGGTTCGCCCCGAGGTCCCGCCGCCCGACGGCGCCAAGCCGCTGGACCAGGTGACGCTGATCAGCGCCACCCCTGCGGAAATCGAACAGGGCGTGCCGGAGGTGAAAGAGATGTGGCGCGACACGTTCGGGGTGTGATGGACGTGCGCGTCATGGCTGGCGCACGCCTTGGCATGGCTGGTGCGTCGATCGTCATGGCGGCCAGCCATGCACGCACGCTCCGGGGCGGATGGCCAAGTCAAGTCCGGCCATGACGAACAGCGCGCCGGCAATCACGCGAGACGCCGTGGCTGCCCAACGCATTCGCATCCGCTTCGAACCCGCCAACCTCCTCTGGGCGGCGCTGATCGCCGTCCTGTTGTTCCTCGTTGCGCTGCCGATCGCCAGGCTGCTGATCGTCAGCTTCGAAACCCACGCCGGCGCCTTCACGTTCGCCAACTACGCCGTCGCCTACGGCCGCGAGCGTTATGTCGCCGCGCTGATGAACTCGCTATTGCTCGGCGTTGCGGTGGCGGGCGTTTGCGTCGTGCTGGCGGTGCCGCTTGCCTGGGCGGTGTCGCGCACCGACATGCCGGGCAAGAGCCTGGTCTGGGCCAGCGTGCTCGGGGCGTTCATCCTGCCGCCTTATCTCACCGCGATCGGCTGGATCCTGCTGGCCGGTCCGAACGCCGGTTTCATCAACCAGTTGTGGCGCTGGCTCACCGGGGCGCACGATCACCTGGTGAATATCTATACCTTCACCGGCCTGACCGCGGTGATCGCGCTACAATCCTACCCGCTGATCTTCATTTTCGTGAAGTCGGCACTCGACCTGGTGTCGTCGGAAATGGAAGACGCCGCCAACATTCTCGGCGCGGGCACCTGGAAGGCGACGTGGAAGGTGACGTTGCCGATGGTGTGGCCCTCGATCATCGGCGGCGCCATCGTGGTGTTCCTGGAGGCGGTGGCGCTGTTCGGCCCGCCGGCCATCATCGGCATCCCGGCGCGCATCAACGTTGCCGCCACCCAGCTCTGGCAGTTCTTCGAATATCCGGTGCGCGTCGAGGTCGCCGCCGCCTACTCCATGCCGCTGCTGCTGATCACGCTGGCGATGATCGGCCTGCAACGACTGTTGCTGTCGCGCAAGGGCTTCGTGTCGCAGACCGGCAAGGGCGGCGAGCGCCGGCCGATCGTGCTGGGCGGCTGGCGCTGGGTGTTGCTGGCCTGGTGTGCGCTGGTCGGCATCGTCTCGGTGCTGATGCCGCTGCTGGTGTTGCTGGAGGCATCGTTCGCGCAGGCCTGGGGCAGGGGACTGAGCCTGCGGAACCTGACGCTGCGCAACTACCGCTTCCTGCTGTTCGAGCACGAGACCGCGATGTTCGACGTCTGGAACACGCTGTGGTTTTCGGCCACGGCCGCGACATTCGCCGTGGCGATCGCGTTGCTGGTGGCCTATGTCGTGCGGCGGCGGCTCGTGCGGTTTGGCGGCGTGCTGAGCTTCCTGGCGATGGCGCCCTTCGTCATTCCCGGACTGGTCATGGCGATCGGCTTCTACGCCAGCTATGCGGCGCCGCCGCTGTCGCTGTACGGGACGGCGTGGATCATCATCTTCGCGTTCACCGCGCGCTTCCTGCCGATCGCCTTCACCAACGCCTCCGCCGCGATGGGCACATTGCATCCGGAGATGGAGGAGGCAGCGCGGATTCTTGGTTGTGGCCGGCTTACGACCATCGCGCGTATTACTGTGCCGCTGCTGAAGAAGACGCTGCTGGGTGGCTGGCTGATCGTGTTCATCGTCGCGACGCGCGAACTTTCCACCGCGATATTCCTGGTCGGACCGAACACCCGCACCATGGCGGTCTTGCTGTACGATCTCAGCGAGGCGGGGAATTTCGAGGTGCTGGCCGCGCTGGGCGGCATATTGCTGGCGATCACGTTTGTGCTGGTTGGGGTCGGCATGAAACTGTTGGGCCGCGATTTCATGTTGCGGCAGAACTGAATACCTCGCCTGCGCCGCGGGTACGGGCTACGACAATGCGCACAATCCCGACTTAAGCCGGGGCCCGTCGCTCGCATTGGTGGGCGCCGCCGCTATTCTCTCCCGGTCCCAGCAATCCGCGATCGTCCACCACCGCGGCCAGGACGGCCTCCAGCGATACCCGCGCCACGCCATCGATCGGCCCACCTGGCGGAGAAACGATCGGCACGATCTGCGCGCTGTGATGCAGCGCCGGCGTGGTGCCGAACAGCGCATAGGTGCGGGTGCCGACGGCGGCTGCCATGTTCATCACCCCGGTGTCGTTTCCGACGTAGAATGACGCCTCGGCCAGCAGCGCGGCCGTCTCCGCCAGGTGCCAATCCAGCGCCGGCACCACGCGCGCGGCATCGTCGCCGAGCGCGGCGCAAATCTCGCGTTGCAGCGTCGCCTCGCCCGATCCGCCGACCAGCGCCAGGCTCGGCCATCCGGCATCGATCAGGGCACGCGCCAGGGCGGCAAAGCGCGGCGCCCCCCATTGCCGCGTCGGCTCGGAACTGCCGATGCCGAGCACCACCAGCGGCCGCTTCACCTCGCGCAACCGGTGCTGCACCGTCAGTCGTGTGGCCGGTGCTATCGGCAGCCGCGGCTCCGATTCATCCATCGCGATGCGAGCGGCCTGCAAGAACAGCGTGGCACGCTGCAACGGACGATGTTGCTGCCACACCGCTTTCGGCAGGTACGGTCCCCGATTGAGGAACCAGCGCTGCGCGCCAATGCCGTAGCCTTGCCGCAAGGGAATCCGCGCAGCCAGCGTGGCGAAGGCCAATGACGCGCTGTGATGCAACAGCACTGCCGCATCGAATCGGCCGGCGCGCAGCGTGCGGATCAGCCGCCACAGCCCGCGCAGGCCGTCATGCGTGCCGCTCGCACCTTTTGCGCCGCGATCCATCCAGATGATGTCGCGCACGGTGTCCTCGGCGGCGAAGATCTCGTCGGCGCGGGAGCGAGGCTTGGCGAGCAGCGTGACCGGCGCGCCGGCGTGGCGTGCCAGGGCGCGGATGTGCTGCAGATGCCAGACCATGTCGCCGATGCCGGGCAACGGCTGCACGACGAGCAGACGATGGGGGTGTGTGCTCAGCCCTGGACTCCTGAATTCGCTGATGGTTGCAATGCAGATCTACCCTTCAGCCGTTGCACTCAAAGCCGGGCGCGGATCATGGCGAAGGAGTGTGCGACTGCGGCGGCGCGGATGGCGGCGCGGTCGCCGGGGAAAATCAGGTGTTCGCTGGCGACATCGCGGTCGCGCTGGGCGAGGCCGAAGCACACCAGGCCGACCGGTTTCTCCGCGCTGCCACCGCCCGGACCGGCGACGCCGGTCACCGACACCGCGATGCCGGCGCGCGAGCGAACCAAGGCACCCTCGGCCATGGCCCGCGCGACTTCTTCGCTGACGGCGCCGAGGCGGGCGATCAGCATTGCGGGGACGCCGACAAGGTCGGTCTTCGATTCATTCGAGTAAGTAACGAAGCCGCGGTCCACCACGTCGGAGGAACCGGAGATGGCGGTCAGTGCCGCGGCGATCAGGCCGCCCGTGCAGCTTTCTGCTGTTGCGAGCATGACGCCGCGCGCACGGCAGGCATCGAGCAAGGCGGCGGCTTCGTCGAGCAGGGCGGGCGAGATCATGTGCGGTGCCTCGCTTGGGCGGGGCCGCACCGTGTCATTGCGCGCGAAGCGAAGCAATCTCCTGCCCGGGGAGCCACCGTCGGTCGCCGGGCAGCAGATTGCTTCGCCTCACCCGCAATGACACGGTGGGCGCTTGGTCTAATAGCCGATCGCGGCGCCGGCCGGGCGACGCGCATCGTTGGCGCCGTAATACCATCCGGGCCGCAGCGTGCCTGATGCCGCGGCGTCATTGCCCGAAGAGGCCGCATGCTCGCCCGCGACTTGCGGCGGCGCGACCTCGATCAACTCCGTCGCGCCCCAGGGCGTTTGTTCGGTGATCCGATAGCCCATCGCTTGCAGCAGCGCCTGCGTATCGGGGGACAACGCAAATGGCTCGGCGAATATTTCATCCGGCAGCCATTGGTGGTGCAGGCGCGGCGCGTCCACTGCCTCCTGCGGCGCCATGTTGTAGTCCAGAATGTTCAGTGCGGCTTCCAGCGTGATGGTGATGATGCGTGCGCCCCCCGGCGAGCCGAGCACCAGGAACACGTGGCCGTCGCGCAGCACCAGCGTCGGCGCCATCGACGATAGCGGCCGCTTGCCCGGGGCGATGGCGTTGGCCTCGCCTTGCACCAGGCCGTAGTGGTTCGCCGCGCCGGGCTTGATGGTGAAGTCGTCCATCTCGTCGTTCAGCAGGAATCCGGTGTCGCCGGCGATGACTCCGGCGCCGAAGCCGCCATTGATCGTATAGGTCACCGCCACCGCGTTGCCAGCCTTGTCGAGCACGGAATAATGCGTGGTTTCCGCGTGTTCGCGCGGCGTGACGTCCGGTGTCAGCGTGCGCGACGGCGTCGCGCGGTCGCCGATCTGCGCGCGGATCGCCGCGATGTGCTCCGGCGATAGCAGGCGCTCGAGCGGGTTGGTGATGAAGGCCGGATCACCCAGATCGGTGTTGCGATCGAAATAGGCGTGCCGCATCGCCTCGGTCATCACATGCACCGCCCGGGCGGAATGGAAGCCCAGGGCGCGCATGTCGTAGCCCTCGAGGATCTGTAGAATCTCGCACATGGTTACGCCGCCGGACGACGGTGGTGGCGCGGCCAGGAAGAGAAAACCGCGATAGGTGCAGGACAATGGCGCGGACTGGGTGATGCGATAGGCGGCAAAGTCGGCGGCCGTGATGATGCCGCCGCCGGAACGTGCCGCCGCCTCGACGGCCTGCGGGATGCGGCCGCGATAGAACGCATCCGGACCGTCTGCGGCGATCGCCTGCAGCGTGGCGCCGAGGTCCGGCTGCACCAGCCGTTCGCCCGGTTGCAGCGCCGATCCGTCCGCATGCAGGAAGATCCGCGCGACACTCTGCTCTTTATGAAACAATGCAGTGGCGTGCTGCATGATATCGGTGTCGAAGCGGGTCAGCACGAAACCCTCGCGCGCCAGGCGGATCGCCGGCGCCATCACCACCGATCGCGGCAGCGAGCCGTATTGCGTCAGCGCGGTGTCGAGCCCCAGCACCGTGCCGGGCACCGCGACCGCGCGCCAGCCATCCAGGCTGGCACCGGGGACCACGTTGCCTTGCGGGTCCAGGTACATGCCGGGCGTGGCGGCGGCCGGCGCGGTCTCGCGGAAATTGACGAACACGTTCCGCCCGTCCGCCAGGTGCGCGACCATGAAGCCGCCGCCGCCGATATTGCCGCAGCACGGGTTCACCACCGCCTCGGCATAGCCGACCGCGACCGCGGCATCGATCGCGTTGCCGCCCTGTTGCAGGATCGCGATGCCCGCCTCCGAGGCCAGGCGATGCGCGGAGACGACCATGCCGTTGGCGGCCTCCACCGCCGGCAGCGTCGCCGCCTGGACGGTGTGCGCCAACAGCAGTAGCACGCTCGGGAGAAGGTTCGAGCAGCGAGTCATCGCAGGGAGCATACGCCATGACGCACGGCATGGTTTCCGCCGCGCAGCCGGAAGCCGTCGAAGCCGGCATCGACATATTGCGTGCCGGGGGGAACGTGGTGGATGCGGCGATCGGCGCTGCTCTGGTGCAGACCGCGGTCGATCCGCAGATGTGCGGCATCGCCGGCATGGGGTGCCTGCATCTGTATCTGCCGACGCGCGGTGTCCACACCACGATCGATTTCCATGGCCGATCGCCGGGGGCGACGCGGACCGACATGTGGCAGGACCTGATCGTCCGCGAGGCCGACGATGGCTGGGGCTTCATCCTGGAAGGCCGGGTCAACGAGATCGGCTACCAGTCGATCACCACGCCGATGACGCTGCGCGCGTTCGATGCCGCGTTGTCCCGGTTTGGCACGCGGAGTCTGGGCGAACTGCTTCAGCCGGCCATCGCGTATTGCGAGACGGGCTTCCTGGTGCGGCCGCATGTCAGCGAGTTCTGGCATTATCCCCCTCGGGCCGGGCGGGCCGGCAATATCGGCATCGTCACGCGGTATCCCGCGACACGGAAGATCTACACCAAGTCCAGCGGGCATCCCTATGCCGTCGGCGAACTGCTGCGCAATCCGGACATGGGCCGCACCTATCGCCGCATCGCCAGCCACGGCGCGGAGGATTTCTATGCCGGCGAGATCGCCAGCCGTATCGCCGTCGATATGGCGGAGCATGGCGGGCTGATCACGCTGGACGATCTTGCGGCCTGCGCGCCGGAAGAAAATCCGCCGCTCTGGGGCAGCTATCGCGGCTATCGCATTGCCACCAACAACCCGCCCGGCGGCGGCATCATGCTGATCGAGATGCTGAACATCCTGGAGCAATTCGACCTGCGCGCGCTGGGGCATAATTCGCCGGAGTATATCCGCGTCGTGGCGGAGGCGATGAAAATCGCCACCGTCGACAAGGATGCCAAGGTCGGCGATCCGCGCTTCCTGCGCGTGCCGGTCGATGTGCTGGCCTCGAAGGATTACGCGGCGCGCATGGCGGAACGCATCCGGCGCGGCGAGAAGACCCACGTGCCGCGCTTCAACAGCGGCGGGGCGGAGAGCAAGCACACCACGCAGGTGTGCGTGGTCGATACCGAGGGGAATGCGGTGACGATGACGCATACGCTGGGGCAGCCGTCCGGCGTCGTTACCGAAGGTTTGGGTTTTATGTATAACGGCGCCATGGCGGTGTTCGATCCGCGGCCGGGTCATGCCGGCTCGCTGGAACCGGGCAAGGCGCGGTTTTCGGCGCTGTCGCCAACCATCGTGTTCGGGCCGGGGGAAAAGCCGTTCCTGGTGCTGGGGGCGCCGGGCGCGACTTATATCACGATGGGCAATCTGCAAGTGATGCTGAACGCGATCGAATTCGGCATGGACGCGCAGCAGGCGGTGTCGGCGCCTCGGTTTGCCGCGGTGTCGGATACGATCGAGGTGTCGAACCGGATTCTGCATGCGACGGAACGGGCGTTGCAGGCGCAGGGGTACGGCACGTTGCGGCATGCGCAGAGTTACCAGTTCGCCTGGGTGCACGCGATCCGTTGCATCGACGGCCGGCTGGACGGCGGCGCCGATCCGGCCACCGGGGGGATGGCAATGGCGGTCTAGTGCCGAGAGTCGTTGCAGCGCGGCACGTGGTCCCCGGGCGCAATCCGGCTGCCGACACTCCGCCGGCGCCTCGGCAAGGGGCGTACTTCGGCAAGGACCGGCGACCACGCGGAAGGTTAGGACTTCCTGCCGGCCATGGGTGGAAACCCCTGGTCCGCATCCGCCCGCCGCCGGCGCGGGCGGTGCATGGCACCCGGCATCCCGCCCCGGGCCAGCGCCTTTCCTCAAAGGTGGGCCAGTTTTGTGGGATGGGGAGTTGGTTTCTTGTGAGGATTCCCGGGTGCGGCCGCTAGGCTGCATGT
>JBEKNT010000298.1:0-8531 GCA_049522565.1 Acetobacteraceae bacterium | reverse complement strand
CTCCCGTCCACCCAGCCAACTGAAGGGTCCCAAGGGCTCCGCCCTTGGCGGGGATCCAAGGGGCAGAGCCCCTTGGTGGGGTTTCAGGGGCAAAGCCCCTGGCGCTCCTTCAGCCGCTTGCGGCGACGATCGACTCCCCCACGATCTGCACGATGCGATCGAGCGTCGCCTCCGGCGTCATCAGCGGCGGCGCCAGGCAGAGCGAATCGCCGCTCGGGGGCGGGCCTCCGCCGCCGCCACGCTGGCGGATGATCAGGCCGCGCTTGCCGCACTCGGCCACCACCCTGCCGCCGAGGCCGATCGCCGGTTTGCGGCTGCCCTGGTCCTCGACCAATTCGACCGCCGCCATCATGCCGAGGCCGCGCACGTCACCCACCGCCGGCAGGCTGCGCAGCGTCTCCAGACCCTCCAGCAGGCGCCGGCCCATGACGGCGGCGCGCTCCGGCAGACCCTCCTTCTCGATGATGTCGATGTTCGCCAGGCCGACGGCGCAGCAGGTCGGATGCCCGGAGTACGTGGCCGCGTGCATGAACTTTTCGTCGGCCGGCGCGTCCTCGATCACCTTGTGCACGCGCTTCGACACGATGACGCCGCCGAGCGGCAGGTAGCCGCTGGTCACGCCCTTGGCGAACGACACCAGGTCCGGTTCCACCCCCCAATGGCCGAGCGCGAACCAGCGGCCGGTGCGGCCGAAGCCGGTGATGACCTCGTCGGCGATCAGCAGCACGTCGTGACGGTCACAGATCTCGCGCAGTCGGGGGAAGTAGCTGGCGGGTGGCACGATGACACCGCCGGCGCCCATCACCGGCTCGGCGATCACCGCGGCGACGGTGTCGGCGCCGTTCGCCAGGATGGCTTCCTCCACCGCGTCCGCCGCACCGATGCCGGCGTCGCCGTTGCCGGGCCAGCGATACGGATAGGGCGGGGCGACCTGGATGAAGTTCGGCACCATGGGGCCGAACATCTTCTGATAGCCGGGCAGGCTGGTGGCGCTCATCGCGGCGAAGGTGACGCCGTGATAGCCATAGACCCGCGAGATGATCTTGACCTTGTTCGGCTTGCCCAGCCGCTTCCAGTGGTAGCGGGCGAACTTGAAGGCACTCTCGTTGGATTCCGCGCCGCCGGTGGTGAAGTAGACCGCCGCGCTGTTGTTGTAGGCGAGCGACACGATGCGTTCGGCCAGACGGATCGCCGGTTCGTTGGAGAAGCCGGCATAGGCGCTGGCATAGGCGAGCTTGGCCATCTGCGCCTGCGCCGCATCGGCCAGTTCCTTGCGGCCGTGGCCGATATTGACGTTCCACAGGCAGGACAGGCCGTCGATCCACTCCTTGCCGTCGTTGGTGTACAGCATGGCGCCGCGACCTTCCGTGAAGATGCGCGCCTGGGCGTGGTCGCTGGGGTGGTGCAGCGGGTGAACCAGATAGCGCTGGTCGGTGGCCAGCAGGGTGTCGGTGGGAATGGCGAGGTCGTTCATGGGGGGCACCCCTCTTCATGCTGGCCCCAACGTAGTGCGGATCGGGGCGGATCGAAAGGAAGTGCGTTGGTCACGCCGCGCTCTGGCGCGGATCGATCCGGGCCGGCGCCGGCCATCCGGCCACGTGCCCGGGGCAAGGCTCGGCCCGGCCGTCCCTCGCGGCACCGTATCCGATAGATGGCCGGCGCAAACCCGGCCCGGACGTGCGGAGCGGCGGTGCGGTACGTCACCCTCTCGGCCGGTTGGGATTACGCGCCCAGCATAGGCTGCACGAACTGCATGAGATTGCCCCCGCGAAACAGGTGGCCGGCAACACCGGCCGCCGCCGCGGCTTCCATGTCGCTCGGCTGGTCGCCGATCATCACGCAGCGCGCCGGATCGAGTTCCCAGGCGCGCATCAAGTCCAGCAGCATGCCGGGAGCCGGCTTGCGCCAGTCACTCGCCTGGCGATACGCCGGCACGTCCGCCGCCTCGTGGAACGGGCAGTAGCGCGTGTCGTCGATCGTCCCGCCGGTGCGCCTGGCCTCGTCGGCCATCCAGTCCAGCAGCCGGCGCACCGCATCCTCGTCGTAGTAGCCGCGGGCGACGCCGGACTGGTTGGTGACGACGAACACGTGCCAGCCCGCCTGGGTGGCGGTGCGGATCGCGTCCAGCGCGCCCGGTATCCATTCGAACCGTTCGCGCGTGCCGACATGGCCGTGATCGACGTTCAGCACGCCGTCTCGGTCGAGGAACAGGGCGCGGCGGTGCAGCAGCGCGGGGATCTCCGTCTGGGCACGGGAAAAATCCTCGGGCACGCCGATGTCGCGGAAATAGCCGCCGGCGACCGTGCCGCGCAGCGTGCCGGCGGCGGCCAGCTTCGGCATCACCTCGGCTTCGAGCGAACAGTCGGGCGACAGTGCGTCGATCAGGCGGCGGCTGAACAGGTAGATGCCGGCGTTGATCAGCCCGGCGGTCCCGGGCCGGCCCGGGGTTGTCGATCCGGCAACCGGGCGCTCGTGGAAGCCGGTAACGCGATCGCCCTGTCGTTCCACCACGCCGTAGCGCGAGGCATCCGGCAGCGCGCGCAGCACCATGCGGCCGGTCACGCTGTCGTCGTCCGCGGTGGCGGCGGCCAGCAGGTTGGCCAGGTTGCAATCCAGCAGCGAGTCGCCGTTGCACAGCAGGAAGCGCTCGTGCAGGCGGTCGCGCGCGTGGAACACGGCGCCGCCGGTGCCGGCACGGAACGGCTCCCGGGAGATCGTGATGCGCGCCGGGCGAGGCAGGCCGGCCTCGATGGTTGCCGCCGCAGCCGTGACCTGGTCCGACAGATGGCCGGTCAGCAGCAGGATGTCGGTGACCCCGAAGCGCACGAATTCGCGCAGCAGCCAGGCAAGGAACGGCCGGTCGCCGCACGGCAGCAGCGGCTTCGGGGTGCTGGCGGTGAGGCTGCCGAGCCGGGTGCCCAGGCCGCCGACCAGCACGGCACATTGCTTGACCGTCGCGTGATGCATCCTCCCAGTGTACCGGCTGAAACGCTTGCCGCCCATGCCCCGGGGGCCGACCGCGGGATTTGGTGCGAGGCCGCGGCAAAGCAAGGGGTTCTCATAGGAACAACCATGCAAAGCGGCGCGGACCGCCGGCCAGCCCGCTGCAACGCCGCCCGCAAACCTGCTCGCCCGACTCCTCCACATCCTGCTATCGTCCCGCCCATGCCGAACTTCGCGTTGGAGAAGGCCGCCGGGGGGCGCGTCGCAGGGGTGGACGAGGTGGGCCGAGGCCCCCTCGCCGGGCCGGTGGTTGCCGCCGCCGTGGTCTTCCCCACCGGCGTCCCGCGCAAGCTCGCCGCCATGCTCGACGACTCCAAGAAGCTCACCGCCGACCAACGCCTCGCCGCCTTCGAGGCGCTGCGCGGATCGGGGCGGGCGGAGATCGCCGTCGCCGCCGCGTCGGTGGCCGAGATCGACCGGCTCAACATCCTGCGCGCCGCGCTGCTGGCCATGTGCCGCGCCGTCGCCCGCCTGCCGACGCCGCCCGACCTGGCGCTGGTGGACGGCAATATCGCGCCGGCGCTGCCCTGCGCGGTGCGCTGCGTGGTGGGCGGCGACGGGCGCTGCCTGTCGATCGCCGCCGCCTCGATCGTCGCCAAGGTCGTGCGAGACCGCGCCATGGCCCGGCTGGCGGTGCGCTGGCCCGGCTACGGCTGGGAGACCAATGTCGGCTACGCCACCGAATACCACCGGGCGGCGCTACTGCGCCTCGGCCCCACCCGCCACCACCGCCCGGCCTTCGCCAGCGTGGCGCAGCTCACGCTGGATCTGCTGTCCGCATCGGCACCAGGTGCCGTCCAGGCGATCATGGTTCAGGGCGCCCCAGCCATATCCGATTGACGCGGCTCCGGCCCGCCCGTCACGATAGGCCAACCAAGCCTCGACCACCCCCCCACCCCCGGAGCCGCGTGGAAATCATCCGCGAACTGCCGCTGGATCAGGTCCTGCTGGGCGACTGCGTGCCGCTGATGCGCATGCTGCCGCCGGCCTCGGTGCATTGCGTGTTCGCCGACCCCCCATACAACCTCCAGCTCCGCGGCGAGCTGCGCCGCCCCGACGACAGTCTGGTCGATGGGGTGGACGAAGACTGGGACCGCTTCATCGACTTCCCCGCCTACGACGCCTTCACCCGCGAGTGGCTGACGGAATGCCGCCGGCTGCTGCGCAAGGACGGCACGCTGTGGGTGATCGGCGCCTACCACAACATCTTCCGCATCGGCGCGATCCTCCAGGACCTGGGGTTCTGGGTGCTGAACGACGTGGTCTGGCGCAAGGCCAACCCGATGCCCAACTTCCGCGGCCGCCGCTTCACCAACGCGCACGAGACGCTGATCTGGGCGGCGCGGCAGCGGGACTCGCGCCACCGCTTCAACTACCAGGCGATGAAGGCGCTGAACGACGACATCCAGATGCGCAGCGACTGGTTCATCCCGCTGTGCACCGGGGCGGAGCGGCTGCGCAACCAGCACGGCCTGAAGCTGCACCCGACGCAGAAGCCGGAAGCCCTGCTGCACCGCGTGCTGCTGGCCTCCACCGCGCCGGGGGAGATCGTGCTGGACCCTTTCCTCGGCACCGGCACGTCAGCGGTGGTGGCCAAACGGCTGCACCGCCACTTCATCGGTCTGGAGCGCCACCCGGCCTACGCCGAGGCGGCGATCGGCCGCATCCGCCACACCAAGCCGGCGCCGCTCGACGGCGTGGGAACGACGATGTCCCGGCGCGACACCCCGCGCATCCCGTTCGGCAGCCTGGTGGAGCGCGGCCTGCTGCCGCCCGGCACCAAGCTGCACGACCGCCAGCGCCGGGTGACGGCAGTGGTGGCCGCCGACGGCACGGTGGTGGCGGGAGAGCTGCGCGGCTCGATCCACAAGGTTGGCGCGCTGGTGCAGAACGCACCGTCCTGCAACGGCTGGACCTTCTGGCATTTCGAGCGCGACGGCACGTTGCAGCCGCTGGACGTGCTGCGGGGGACGGCGACGGAAAGCCCGGGGTAGCCGACGCGGCGCCTCGATCGCCAACCTGATCGTGCCGGAGGATGCGGCGCGGCATCGTGATCGGCGTGCGGGACTATGTCTGCATCGGCACCCCGCTGACCGTGCCGACCATTCTGCGCGGCGCGCTGTGGCTCACGCGCCGAGCCGCAGGATGCGCAACACCTCGGCCGGCCGGGGGATTGGCGCCACCGCCCCATAGCCGGTGCATTTCAGCGCCGCCGCCACGTTGGCATAGCGTGCCGCCTGCTCCGCCGTGTCGCCGGCAAGGATACGGGCAAGAAACGAGCCGCAGAACGTGTCGCCCGCGCCGGTCGCATCCACCGACGTCACGACATGCGGCGCGATGTGCACGCGGTGCTCGCCGACCGCGAGATACGCGCCGGCCTCACCCATCTTCAACACGACGACCGGACAACCGAGCCCCAGGTAGAAGTCCAGGATTGCGTCCGGATCGGACAGGCCGGTCAGCACCAGCGCGTCCTCCATGCCCGGAAACACGTAGTCCGCATGGGCGATCGCCGCATGCATCACCGCTGCGGCGCGCGCCGGCGGCCACAGCTTCGGCCGGTAGTTGGTGTCGTAGGCGACCTTCACCCCATGCTCCCGGGCGACATCGATCGCCGCGAACACCGCATCGGTCGCGGCGCTGGAAATGCCCTGGCTGATGCCCGACACGAAGAACAGCTTCGCCGCGGCGATCGCCGCCCGCGGCAGGTCGGCGGCCGTATACAGCGCCGCCGGCGAGTTCGTGCGGTAATGCAGGAAGTGGTGGCCACCCGCGTCGTGGGTGACGAAATAGACGCCGGTCTGTGCGCGGTCGGTGCGAACCACCGTCGTGCTATCGACCTTCTCGCGCAGCCACATCGCCATGAAGCTGTCGCCCGGCGCGTCCTGGCCGATCGCGGTAATGTAGCCCACCGACGCGCCGTGCCGCGACGCCGCGACCGCGGCGTTCGAGGTGTCGCCGCCATGGCCCTCGAGGTAATGCACCGCGCCATCCGGCTGCGGCGGAAGCTGGTTGAATTCCAGCATCGGCTCGCCCATGCACAGCAGATCGACCATCACGCTGACCCCATCACCTGGCGCGCCGCGGCTTCGATGGCCGCACGGTCGCCGGCCGCGATGCGCTTCTCGTCCACCAGTGCGCCGCCGATCCCGACAAACGCCGCACCCGCCGAGAGATACGCCGCGACGTTACCGGGTTCGACGCCACCGGTGGGGCAGAACGCCACATCCGGAAACACGCTGCGCAGCGCCCGGATATGCGCCGGGCCACCGACCGACGACGCGGGGAACACCTTCACCACGTCGGCTCCCGCAACGCGCGCCGCGCGCACCTCGGTCGGCGTGAGCGCGCCGAGCATCAGCACGGCTTCAGCCGCGCGACAGGGTTCGGCCAGCGTCGCATCGACCCAGGGGGCGACGATGAAGCGCGCGCCGGCGGCAAGACACACCGCCGCCGCGGCGCGGTCGGGCACGGTGCCCGCGCCGATCAGCAGCGCCGGGTCCGAGGCGAGTTCGCGGATCAGCGCCGGCGCGTCGGGCACCGTCATGGTGATCTCGAAGATGCGCAGGCCCGCGTCGCGCAGCCATTGCACCACGGTGGCGGCATGCTGCGTGCTGTGCGTGCGCACCACCGGCACGACCCGCGCGGCGCGGAATTGGATGAGCAATGGGGATGCGGTCATCGGGCGGTTCCTGCGGTTTGGTGGTGGGTTCGGCCCGGCGCGGTGGGCTGTCAAGCTCCAGCGTTCGGCAGTCGTGGGTCAGTTTGCCGGTCACCGCCAGACGCAAGGCAGCTTCGGCCGGGTCGCTTGGCCCAAAACCTTGCGGCTTGCGTCATGGCTGGCGGCCTTCGCGCTGGTTCTGCTGCATGAGCTTCTGCTGACGCCGCCAGCGGCGCGCTGCGCGGCCGACCGGTATGGTCCGGCTGCCGGTATGCGTCGCTGGGGCGCGTTCTGGTGCATGGGCTTTTGGCTGCGTGGTCAACCGGGCCGGCACCGGGGCGCCGCTCCCGCCGCGGCCGGGGCGTTCTGGTGCATGGGGTTTTGCCGGCGGCTTCGCACGGGTGCCAGCCGGCGCCAGGCCCGGAGCACTCCGGGCGGGGGCCGGCGGAATTGCTGCATGGGGTTCTGCCCGCGTTGACGCCGGAGCGCCGGCCGCCGCCGCCGGGGCGATGGCAGCTGCGCCGGCCGGCCGTTCTGGTGCATGGGCTTCTGGCAGCGCCGCCAACCGGGCCGGCGCCGGGGTGCCGCGCACGCCGCATGCGGCGCGTTCTGGTGCAAGGGGTTCTGCCGGCGGCTTCGCACGGATGCTGGCCGGCGCCTGGCCCGGAGCACTCCGGGTGGGGGCCGGCGGAATTGCTGCATGGGGTTCTGCCGCCACGTGCGAACTGGTGTTTCCCGGTGCCGGTCGAGCCGCAGCCCGCGTGGGCGCCGGCCGAATTGGTGCATGGGGTTCTGCCTGCGCTGCCGGCGGGACGGCAGGCGACGCCGGCGAGGCTGTGCCAGCCGCGTCCGCCACAAATTCTGGTGCAAGGGGTCTTGCCTGCGCTGCCGTCAACGCGCCACCCAGTGCGGCCGGGCCGCCGCGGCCCGGGCGCTTCGCCTGCCGGGCCAGGGCGATGGCCTGCTTCCATGGTGCAAGGGCTTCTGTCTCCGCCCGCAACATCGCGCGGTCCTCCGCCCGCGTGATCCCGCGTGTCGGCCGGGGCGGCCACAACAACTCCGGCGCGATCGGCGCCATGCGAGCGGCGAGCTCGGGCGGCAGGCTCTCGTGATGAATCATCGCCAACGTCCGCATGCTGCTGCGGCCGAGGAAGGTGACGTGGTGACGGTTGAAGGCGCGCGAGTCGGCGCTGTAGCCGCCATGGGTCGTGCGGGCGGCGGCGACGCGGGCGCGGCCCTCCGGAGTGCGCGGGCCGGTGCTGCGGCCGCCATGCATGCGGCACCGCAGCTTGCCGTGGATGGCCGGGGCGCGGCAGGGGCAGCCGGCACGGGTGCGGGCGCCGCAACGCGGGACAAGGGCGAGGCTGGGATTGCCGCGGCCTTTGGCCGCTTGTGGGGGCGGCTCGGGTTGGGCCGCCGGCGGGCCGGCCGGGGCGGTGGTTGTGCAGGCGAGAGACGACGGGCGAGACATGGGACGCGCTCCTGGCAGGCTTCCGGAGCGGTAAAGTATCATTTCCTAGGAAAAAAGACCAGGACGGTCATCGTGGCGGCCGGCGGCAAATCGCCGGCTCCGCTGCGGGGCGGTGACGGATCGTGGCTGGGGATTGCCGGTCGCAATCGATCGGGCGGCGGTCACTCGCCGCAGACTCAACTGTCGGCAGGGTTGGGTCGTGGGTCGGTTTCACTGTCACCGGCCGACCCAAAGCAGCGGTAGCCGGGCCGCTTCGCCTGAACCGCCGCATGCGACCGAGGCTGTGTAAAAACTCAACTTCGCGTCTGGACCGCAGTACATTTTTCTGTTGTTGCCCTCTATCGCTAAGGGATTTTCCATTTTTGTGGTTCCCTTGGGCGAATGCAGCAATTTATT
>JBEKNT010000297.1:0-8544 GCA_049522565.1 Acetobacteraceae bacterium | reverse complement strand
GGCGACGGTCGCGGTATTGCTGAAGTTGCCGAAGGTCAGCTTGTCGCTGCCGGCGCCCAGGTCGATGGAGGCGTTGCTGTCAGCGGTGCCGAGCGTCACTGCGTCGTTGCCGGTGCCGCCGGTGATCGTCTCGGTGTTGGCGACGGTGACGATGTTGCCGCCATTGGCCAAAGCGAGGCTGTCGTTGCCGGCGCCGAGATCGACCGAGCCGCTGACCATGGCGGTGCTCAAGGTGATGACGTCGTTGCCCGTGCCGCCGATCAGGGTGTTGACGTTGCCCACCGTGCCGGTATTCGCGACATTGGCGAGCGTGAGCTTGTTGGCGCCGCCGCCAAGATCCACGTGCATCCCGGTGGTCAAGGCGGTGGCCAGAGTGATCGTGTCGTTGACGGCGCCCCCGATAATGGTCTCGGTGTTGGCGACGGTGGCGGCGTAGGCGAACGTCGCCAGGTTCAGGACGTCGTTGCCGGATCCCAGGTCGATCGAGGCGTTGGATGTGGCGGCGCCCAGGGTGATGATGTCGTTGCCGGTGCCGCCGATGATGGTCTCGGTGTTGGCGACGGTCGCGGAGTTGTTGCCGTTCGCCAATGTCAGACTGTCATTGCCCGCCCCCAAATCGACCGAGCCGTTGGTGAGGTCGTAGGTCAGCGTGATCGAGTCGTTGCCGGATGTGCCGTTGATCGTCTGCGGATTGGCGAAGCTGCCGATATCGACTTCGACGATGTTCGCCGCAAGGTCCGCCAGCGGGATCGCGCTGGGCTCGTCGAACCCCCACGGGTTGAGCAATTGCACCGTGGCCGAGCTGCCGCTCCCGCTGACGCTCTCGAACATGTAGGCGTGGTCGTTGTACAGGCCGAACGACAGGCTGCCCGACGCCGGCGTGTCCATCACGATCAGGTCGCCGGCCGCCATCTCGCTTTGCAGGTTCTGTACGGTGACCGAGGCGGGCGACATGTCCGTCGCGGACTGGCCGGTGAGCTCCTCCATCGCGATCATCGGGTTGCCGCCGTTGGCGATGGAGCTGTAGCCGCCGCCCAGCGTCGCCACCGCTTTTTCCAGCACCTGCACCCAGATCTCTTTCTCGCCGTTCAGCACATCCTGCGTGGCACCGTTGTTCACGGCGTCACTCGGGAACGTGTTGGTGACGGTGACGTACGTCGTTTCGAAGGATGTGGTGCCGAAGGTCGGCAGGGAGCCGTTCGCGGCGAGGTGGAGCGTGACCGTTTCGGTACCGTTGGCGTTGGCCTGGATCATGTTCATGATCGCGCTGGGGTGCCACAGCGCGATCTCACCGATCGACGACAGCAGGAAGCAGTCGCCGATCTGTCCCTGGTTGATGTCGTAAACGCTGATCAGCGAGGAAGTGCCGGTCTCTTGCAGGTAAAGTACATCGACCAGCGTCGCCGTCGCCGTGGCCACCGGAGCGACGGTGACCGAAAATGAGCCGGACGCCGACACCAGGCTGGGGCTCGCCGCGTTGACCGTGGCGCAAGCCTTGGGTGACGCCGCGCCGAACGTGGTGCCGCTGTCGGCAACCGCCCATGGGGCCGGCATCTGATTGCTCCAGAAGGCGACGCTGGTGCTCGTTGTCGGGTCTACGGCGTCCTGAAACGCCGAGGCCGGCAGCGCATCTGGGGCAGGGTGGCTGGGCGGCGTCGCACCCATCGCGGACCGCACCGCTGGTGTCGCGGCGCCCGGATCGAAGACAGCGATCTGCATCGCGGCGGACTCGAAGCCGGCCGTGTCGGACTGACCGGATCCGCCCGCGTCGTCTTGTGAAGCGAACGTCAGCTCATCGAGGTTGGCGGACAGCCCATAAGCGCCGCCATGGTAACGACCCGAGAATGCCTGGTAGGCATGGACGACCCCGCCGCCCCCCGCCGCCGCCCCGGAACCGCCGGGCGGCGCGCTCGTTCCATTCGCGGCAGAGCCGCCGGCTGTCCCGCCGCCTGCCGCGCGCGACTGATGGGCTCGGTTGGAGCCGGCTGTCGGGCTGATCCCATTGGTCGCAATTCCGTCCATGCCACGTCTCGCGCTTCATGCGAAAGGCGGCATCCGCGCCGTTTCGCAGGGCATCGGAGTCACGAGTTTTTCGCCAGGCCTGATCGTGCGGAGCGCGATCCCCTTGGGGAGCCGCCATTTTTGGTCGGCAGAATCAGCCTACCTCAAAATGGTGAACGGAAAGTGAACGCGCCCGATGATCCCGCGCCCCGTCGGACAGCGCGACGGCATGGGCGACCGCAACGGCCGTCACACCGCGCCGCGCAATGACGCCGCGCTCACACCGGCGTCTCGTCCGGGGATTTGTCGGGTCGGTATGCTGTGTGGAATGACAGTCCGGAGCCACCTGCCATGAGAATACCAGCCTGTCCGCTGCCGCGACGCCAAGTAACGCTTTGACATGCTCTGACGGTTGACCCTGCCCGCCGCCGAGGGCCATAGAGATCGCTGCGTCGCAACACTTCGGGGGATTCCGTCACTGATGACCGCCGCTGTTGCCGCCGCCGTTTTTTCCGACGGGGCCGATCTGGACGTCGCCCGCTCGGTGCTCGGTACCGAGGCGGCCGGCCTGCGCGCGCTCGCGGCCGCGCTGGACGCCAGCTTCACCCGCGCGGTCGATCTGCTGGACGGGGTCACCGGCCGGGTCGTGGTGTCCGGCATGGGCAAATCCGGCCATGTGGCGCGCAAGATCGCCGCCACCCTGGCTTCCACCGGCACGCCCGCGCTGTTCGTGCATCCCGCGGAGGCCTCGCACGGCGATCTGGGCATGATCGTCGCCGGCGACGCGGTCCTGGCGCTGTCCAACTCCGGCGAGACCGCGGAACTCGCCGACCTGGTCGATCACACCCGCCGCTTCGCCCTGCCGCTGGTGGCGATCACGACCCGGGCCGGCTCCACCCTCGCCGCCGCCGCCGACGTTGCGTTATTGCTCCCCGCGGCGGCCGAGGCCTGCCCGATGGGCCTGGCGCCGACCACCTCCACCACCATGCAAATGGCGCTCGGCGACGCTCTCGCCGTCGCCCTGTTCACGCGCCGCGGCTTCACCGCCGCCGATTTCCGCCAATTCCACCCGGGCGGCAAGCTGGGCTCCCGCCTCCGGCGCGTGCGCGAGCTGATGCATACCGGCGACGCCGTGCCGCTGGGACCGCCCGACATGCCGATGGATCGCGCCTTGCTGCTGATGACCGAGAAGCGCTTCGGCTGCCTCGGCGTTCGCGGCACGGATGGCCGGCTGGCCGGCATCCTGACGGACGGCGACCTGCGCCGCGCCATGGGTCCCGACCTGCTGTCCCGCCAGCTGGGAGAGATCATGACCCCGGCCCCGCGCACCATCGGCCCCGATGCGCTCGCCGCCGAGGCGCTGCACGCGATGAACGCCCGCGAGCGGCCGATCACCGCGCTGTTCGTCGTTGACGCCGCCCGTCGGCCGGTCGGTATCCTGCATATCCACGACTTGCTACGCGCGGGGCTGGCATGAGCCTGCAACCCGCCAGCACGGTGACCACGCAACGCCGCCCGGCCGCGAAGCTGGCCGTCGCCGCGGCGGCGCGCATGCGGCGGCTGCCGACCTCGCGCCACCTGGCCCGCCGGCACATCGCGATCACCCTCACCAAGTTCCTGCTGCCGGCGCTCGCGCTGGCGCTGCTGGCCAGCATCGCGCTCTGGCCGGAGTTCGACCGCGCCAAGGACGAGGCCCGCCTGGCCTTCCGGCGCGTCAGCAGTGAGATCGAAGGCGCGCAGTTGATCGACGCGCGCTACCACGGGACCGACGAGCGGGGCCGCCCCTACACGCTGACCGCGGCGACCGCGCAGAAGGCCGGTCCGGAACGCGTCAATCTCACGACACCGAAGGGCGACATTACGCTCCAGGACGGCACCTGGCTCATGCTCCAGGCCAAGCAGGGCGTGTTCATCCAGCACAGCAACCAGCTCGACCTGTCGCACGACGTCACCCTGTATCGCGACGACGGGACGACGCTGGTCACCGCCAGCGCCTCCATCGACATGAAAAACGGCGCCGCTGCCGGCGCCGAGCCGGTGCATGCCGAGGGTCCGTTCGGCACCCTGGACGCCCAGGGAGGCTTCACCTTGCTCGACAAGGGAGCCACGATTCAATTCGCCGGCCCGGCTCACCTCCTGCTGAATGCAGCATCCTCGGGGCCGGCCCCGGAGGCGTCGTCGTCGGCGTCCCCCGAGACGACCCCGGCGGCGGCTCCGCCAGTGGCACCTTCCGCGGCATCACCGGCGGTGGCTCCGCGGTGAGGGCTGCGCAGAACGGACGCGCGGCGGGGGCGGGCAGGGGGGCCGGCAAGGCGCTGCTGGCCTGTCTCGCCGCTTGCCTCGTGGCGACCCCGCTTGCGGCGCAGCAGATCGACCTCTCGCATGGCGGGCCGCTCGCCGTCACCGCCGACGATGGCATCGAATGGCACCAGGTGCAGCAGGAGGTCGTCGCCGTCGGCAACGCCAAGGCGGTGCGGGACAACGTCACCGTCACGGCGGACCGGCTGATCGCCTGGTATCGCAAGAAGGGCGGGACCGCGGCCTCCGGCGCCGCCCAACCGGCACAACCGGGCCTGACCGGGGACACCGACACCGGCGGCAACGAGGTGTACCGGGTGCGGGCCGAGGGCAACGTGCACATCTTCACCCAGACCGACCGGATTCAGGGCGACGAGGCGACCTATGACCTGGACCAGGCGGTCCTGGTGATCACCGGGCACAACCTCAAGCTGACCACGCCAACGCAAATCCTCACCGCGCGCGACGACATGGAGTACTGGTCGCAGCGGCACATGGCCGTGGCGCGGGGCGACGCGGTGGCGGTGACCAACGACGGCCGCCGGCTCCAGGCGGATACGCTGGTGGCCTACACCACCGCGGCACCGGCCGCGCCGTCCCCGGCGGCGACGCAGGTGGCGGCGAAGCCCGCGGCGCCCGCCGCGGCCCAGGATCCGCTGGCGAGTTCAGGCAAGCTGGAGAAGGTCGAGGCCTATGGCCACGTGGTGGTGCGCACCGTCACCGACGTGGTCACCGGCGACCGGGCGGTTTACGTCCCGGACACCGGCATCGCCCGAGTCGCCGGCAAGGTGCGGATCACCCGCGGCCAGAACCAACTCGACGGGTCGGAGGCCGAGGTTGACCTGAAGACAGGCATTTCGCGCTTGCTCGCGGGCAACACCGGACGGGTGCAGGGCCTGGTGACTCCGAATGATCAGACCAACCAGGCCGGGGTCGCGCCGACCCATCCCTCGCCGGGCGCGGGAAAACCGCCATGAGCCGCCGTCCCGGGGACCGAGCCGGCAGCGACCGACTGGGCGGTGACAGACTCGGCGGTGACACACTGGGCGGTGACAGACTCGGCGGCGACAGGATTGGCGCCGACCGAAGCGGCGCCGACCGAAGCAGCAGCGACCGAAGCGGCGCCGACCGAGGCGGCGGTGAAAAGGCCGGCGTGGAACGCAGCGGGCAGCGTGACTTCCGCGTGTTGCTGGGCGGCGGCGGCCTGGTGGCGCGCGGCGTCGGCAAGACCTACCGCAAGCGCCCGGTGGTGCGGAACGTCTCGATCGAGCTGCGGCGGGGCGAGGTCGTCGGACTGCTGGGGCCCAACGGGGCCGGCAAGACCACCACCTTCTATATGATCGTCGGGTTGGTGAAGCCCGATACCGGCTCGATCAGCCTGGACGGGGCCGATATCACCTCGCTGCCGATGTATCGCCGCGCCCGGCTCGGCATCGGCTACCTGCCGCAGGAAGCCAGCGTGTTCCGCGGCCTCAACGTCGAGCAAAACATCAAGGCCGCGCTGGAGGTGGTCGAGCCCGACCCGGACACCCGCGACCTGATGTGCGACGAGCTGCTGGCGGAGTTCGGCATCGGCCACCTGCGCCGCACTCCCTCCCTGGCGCTGTCCGGCGGCGAGCGGCGCCGGGTCGAGATCGCCCGCGCCCTGGCCACCCAGCCCTCCTACATTCTGCTCGACGAACCGCTGGCCGGCATCGACCCGATCGCCGTCAACGAGATCCGCGACCTGGTCGGCCATCTGAAGCACCGCGGCATCGGCGTGCTGATCACCGACCACAACGTGCGCGAGACGCTGGAGATCATCGACCGCGCCTATATCATGCACGACGGCAAGGTGCTGATGGAGGGCCGGCCGGACGAGGTGGTGGCGCATGAGGACGTGCGCCGCGTTTACCTGGGGGAAAGATTCAGTCTATAAGGTGCCGGTGCACAGTTGCACGCTTCTTGCATCTGTATCCCAAGAGTAGGCGCCTGATCCCGTTGACCCCATCCGTCCCCGCCCGATAGCTGCTGGCCATGGCGATCGCCCCTCGTCTCGATCTGCGCCAAAGCCAGACCTTGGTCATGACGCCGCAACTGCGTCAGGCGATCAAGCTGCTGCAATACTCCAACATCGAGGTCGCCGCCTTCGTCGAGGAGGAGCTGGAGCGCAACCCGCTGCTGGAGCGCGATGAGGCCCGCGACGAGCCGCCCCGCGAGCAGGCGGCGCTGGACCAGGTCGTCCTTCCGGACGCGGCGCCGGCGGATGCCGTCGAGGCGGCGAACGCCGGCACCCTGCCGTCCGAGAGCGCCGCGCCGCTCGATACCGACAACGCCGAAACCTACGACGCCGGTGGGGTGGCCGACGGCGCCGGGATGCTCGGGCGGATCGATGGCCGCGGCGGCGATCCGGGGTTCGAAACCGACGACCGCGGGATCGAAGACCTGGAGGACGGCCGCCGCCCGCTGCGCGACTATCTCGGCGAACAGCTCCGGCTGTCCTTCGCCGATCCGGTGGACCGGATGATCGGCGCGCACCTGATCGCCCTGCTTTGCCCGGCCGGCCGGCTGACCGCGGAGCCCGCGGCGATCGCCGAGGCAATGGCGCTGCCGCTGGAGCAGGTGGAGGCGGTGCGCGGGCGCATGATGCGCTTCGATCCGCCCGGGCTGTTCGCGCGCGACCTGAAGGAATGCCTCGCCGCCCAGCTCGCCGACCTCAATCGCCTCGATCCGGCGATGCAGGTCCTGCTCGACAACCTGGAACTGCTGGCGCGGCGCGAAACCCGCAAGCTGATGGCCCTGTGCGGCGTCGATTCCGAGGATCTCGCCGACATGATCGGCGAGATCCGCGCGCTCGATCCGAAGCCCGCCGCCACCTGGGACAGCCAGCCTGCCCAGCTCATCATCCCCGATATCCTGATGCGCGCCGGCCCGGACGGCACGTGGCTGATCGAATTGAATCCCCTCACCATGCCGCGCGTGCTGGTCAACGAGCGGTTTTATGCCCGCGTCGCCCCGCGCGCGAAAAAGGAGGAGCGGGTGTTCCTGACCGAGCGCCTGGCCAACGCCAACTGGCTGGTGCGCTCGCTGCAACAGCGCGCGCAGACCATCCTGCGGGTCGCCGCCGAGATCGTGCGCCAGCAGGATGGCTTCCTGCAACACGGTGTGGCGCATCTGCGTCCGCTGATCCTGCGCGACATCGCCGAAGCGGTGGAGATGCACGAAAGCACCGTCAGCCGCGTCACCTCGAGCAAATACATCGCCACGCCACGCGGCACCTACGAGCTTAAGTATTTCTTCACGACGGCGCTGCATGGTACCGACGGCGAGGAACACAGCGCCGAAGCGGTGCGTCACCGGATTCGCGGCATGATCGACGCGGAAGGTCCGGAAGACGTGTTGTCCGATGACGCGATCGTCGTCGTGCTGCGGCGGGAAGGCGTGGACATTGCCCGCCGGACCGTGGCCAAATACCGGGAGGCGCTGCACATCCCCAATTCGGTGCAGCGCCGGCGGGAGAAAGCCGTGCCGGCCTGATGCCCGGCTCAAGACCGGGACAGGCGCCCCGGGTGCGTCTCTCGCGTCATTTCCAGCCAAGGGGAGAGGCATATGCAGATCACGGTTTCCGGCAAGCAACTCGACCTGTCCGACGCATTGTGCGTCCGGGTGTCGGCGCACCTGGAAAACATCGCCACGAAGTATTTCGGCCATGCGCAGGAGGCGAATGTCACCTTCAGCCGCGCGCGCAGCTTTTTCACCTGCGACATCAACCTGCACGCGGGGCGCGGCCTGCGCCTGCGCGGCGAGGGCGAGGCGTTGGACGCCAACACAGCCTTCGATGACGCGGCCGAGCATATCGCCAAGCGGCTGCGCCGCTATCGCCGCCGGGTGAACGAGCATGCGCGGGACCTGGCCAATCGCGAACGGCCGGAGGCGGCGCGGCAATTCGTGCTGGAGCCAGCCGAGACGGACAGCGAAGCTGACGAGGTGAATGGCACGGCACTCGACGGCGCGATGGTGAGCGGCGCGATTGCGACGGTAATTGCCGAGCAACCGGCCGAGATCAGTTCGCTCTCGGTGGACGAGGCGGTGATGCGAATGGACCTCGCCGACCAGCCGCTGCTGATGTTCCGCAACCGCACGAGCGGCGCATTGAACGTGGTGTATCGGCGCAGCGACGGCAATATCGGCTGGATCGAAACTTGAAAACCTCTCCCGCCAATAGCGGGAGAGGTCGGCGCGAAGCGCCGGGTGAGGGCGATCGGG
>JBEKNT010000296.1:0-8566 GCA_049522565.1 Acetobacteraceae bacterium | reverse complement strand
CTCCGGATGCCCCGGCCCGATGCCGCGGCGGCGGCACATCCAGGCGATCGAGCGACCGAACGGGCCGCGGATCGACGCGGCCTCGGCCTGCGTCGAGCCCGCCGGCAGGTCCGGCCGGTCGTCCCGCCAGTACGGCAGCCCGGAGCGGCGCAACTGCGCGGCAAGCATGCGCTTGAGCATGAAGTGGATGACCAGCGCGATGAGATGGACGACCCACTCGGGCAGGCGCGCGGACGCGTCAGAACCGGCCCGATCGGCATCGGGGGAACAGGCGCCGGCCGGCGTTGTGAGTGGATCGCGCATCATGGCGGGACGGAGACGGAGCGGCCTTTCCTGGCGGGTTGCGTACAGCGCACGGCGTCTAGCACAGCGGAGCGCGCTTGTCAATTATAATAACTGAACTTGTTAGATATATGCACATGCGCCGCGCCGGCAGCGAGGCTTGCCCGATGGATTGGCCCGATGGATTGGCTCGTGCGGTGGCCCGGCAAGATGGGGCTGTTTCCACCGGCACCCCTTCTGAGCGACCATCCGCTGACGCCCGAGCGCGCGCGCCGGCTTGCGGAGGAAGACGCGACGGCGTCCGGGCCAGAATTGCTCGGCGCGCAGGAGTGGTTGGCATTACGGGCAATTTGTCGGTAGGTCCGGTGGCCGCATGCGCGGTTCGGACAAACCGGGCGCAGGGCGGAGAAGCACGGCGCATTCCGCCAGGACTCCCACGGTGGAGTGCCCTGTGCTTTTCCGCCCTACACCGAACGCCCCGAGATCCGGTAGAATCGGCCGATGACCCATGACCGCCTCCGCATCGGCATCGCCGGTGCCGGCCATTTCGGCCGCTACCACGCGCTGAAGGTCGCTGCCTCGCCGCGCGCCCGCCTGGTCGGCATCCACGACCCCGACACCGAGCGTGCCCGCACCGTCGGCTGGGAAGCCGGCGCGCCCGATATGGATTTCCCCGCCCTGCTGGCGGCCTGCGACGCGCTGATCGTCGCCGCCCCGGCCGAGGCGCACCACTTGCTCGCCGCCGCGGCGCTGCGGGCCGGCAAGCACGTGCTGGTGGAAAAGCCGATCGCCGCCACCCTGGCAGAGGCCGACGACTTGGCCGCCCTGGCCGCCGCCGCGAACCGCGTGCTCCAGGTCGGCCATCTCGAGCGCTTCTCGGCCGCGCACGGCGCGCTGTCGGGCCGCATCGGCGCGCCGCTGTATATCGAGGCCACCCGCATCGCGCCGTTCAAGCCGCGCGGCACCGACGTCTCGGTCATCCTCGACCTGATGATCCACGACCTGGACCTGGTCCTGGCCTTGGTGGACAGCCCGATCGCGCATGTCGATGCGGTCGGCGCCGCGGTGGCCAGCGCGCATGAGGATATCGCCAACGCGCGCATCCGGTTCGACAGCGGCGCGGTGGCGACGATCACCGCCAGCCGCATCTCTGCCCGGACCGAGCGGCGCATGCGGGTGTTCGCGCAGGACGGCTACCTGGGCGTGGACTTCGCCCACCGGCGGCTCACCGTGATCGCGCGTGGCCGCGGCAAGCCGGTGCCGGGTGTTGACGGCTTCGGCATGGAGGAAACCTCCTGGGAGGAGCATGACTCGCTCGCCGCCGAACATGCCGCGTTCGTCACCTCGGTGCTGGACGGGGCGCCGGTGCTGGTGGATGCCGCTGCCGGCCGTCGCGCGCTCGCCGCCGCGCTGGCGGTCAGCGAGGCGATGGCCGAGGCACGCACGCGCATGCGCGCATCCGGCCTGCTGACGCGATGAAGTCATTCCTCGCCCTGCTCGCGTTCCTGACGCACGCGGGACTACAGGTGGAACGCGTCAGCATTCCCGCGCCGGATGGCGTCGCGCTGGACGCCGCCCTGGTGCTGCCGGACGGGGCGCCGCACGGTCCTGCCGTGGTGGCGCTGCACGGCTGCGGCGGGCCGTTTCCCAGCCGCGACGGAAGCTGGGCGGTGGTGCTGGCCCACGCCGGCCACATCGTGCTGCTGCCGGACAGTTTCGGCTCGCGTGGGCTTGGCTCGCAATGCAGCGTGAGGCAGCGCAGCGTGAGCCCGGGCCGGGAGCGGCGGCTCGATGCGATTGCCGCCGCCACCTGGCTGACGCATCGGCCAGGCACGCCGCCCGGCGGTGTGGACCTGATCGGCTGGTCGAACGGCGGCAGCACGGTGCTGTACACGGCGGCACAGAGGGCGGATCTGCCGCCCGGGTTGTTCCGCCGTTTCGTCGCGTCCTACCCCGGCTGCGCCGCGCTGGTGAGCAACACCGCCTGGCAGCCGTCGGCGCCGCTGCTGATCCTGATCGGCGAGAACGATGATTGGACCCCGGCCCCGCCGTGCCGGGAACTGGCCGCGCGGTTCCCCGGGCGGATCGACTTCGTCGCTTATCCCGGCGCGTATCACGACTTCGATGCACCAGATCGACCGGTGACAGTACGATATGGCATGGCGACGGACCACGGCATTGGCGGTATCCATGCCGGCACCAACGAGCCGGCACGGCAGGATGCGCTGCGGCGCGTGCCGGCGTTCCTGAACGCGGCAGAGTGATCGCGCGCGCCGCTTTGCTCGCCGTGGCGATCGCCCTCGCCGCGGTTCCCGCGCACGCGCAGCACAACGGCACCGCGGCGACCTCGCGGCGATCCGGATCGTGCCGTGGTTGACTGGCACGTTTCGCGCCGATGACGGCAGCGCGCCGCGCGTCGTCGAGGCGCCGGTCCAGGATGTCGATCCGGTGATGCTGTACGTCGGGCAACGCGTGAGAGCACCACGCTCTACCGGCGCGCGGGCGGCTGAACCAGCCTGCCGACCCCGCTTCGGAACGGCAGCGGCTGCATGAATCCGGCGCAGGTCTGCGTCCAGAAGCGAGCCGGGGTAATTGGTTTGATATTTGCCCATTTCGTACTGGATGCCGCCGCACGTGTGAACCAGCGGTAGTTCCGGAGACACACCCTCATGCGCAGCCTGCGCTTTCCTGCATTTCTCGCCGTCGCGCTTTGCGCTGGCTGTGCCGACACTTCCGGCATGCAGCAGTCGGCGTCCTGCCCGTCCTCGGTGACAGCGTCGGCGGTTGCTCCGGTCAGTTGCGGCCCGAACGGTTGGCCGAACGGCGGGGTGGTCACCAATCGCGATGGCAACGGCCCGCGCGTTGAGTTGTGGGGACCGCCGACCACCGCCCCCAGCGACCACGAGTAGCGTTGCCGCGACAAGGCCCGCGGGTCGTCCTATACTGACCGCGACATGCAGGAGAGACCCGACATGACCGAACGGCCCGTTCTGGCTCTGACCATGGGTGACCCTGCCGGCATCGGCCCCGAGATCACCGTCCGTGCCCTGCTCTCGCCGGATGTGCGGCCGATCGCCCGCTGCTTCGCCATCGGCGACGCGCGGGTGCTGGAACGTGCGCTGAAGACCTGCGGCCTGACCGCGCCGCTGCACCGCATCACGGCGCCGGAAGCGCTCGCCGACCGCGAGGGCACGATCGACGTGCTGCACCAGGACAGCGCCGATCCCGACGTGCTGGAGATGGGCAAGGTGCAGGCGCTGGGTGGCGAGGCCGCCTTCGCCGCGATTCGCGAGTCGATCGCGCTGGCGATGGCCGGGCGCGTCGCCGGCGTGGTGACCGCGCCGATCAACAAGGAGTCGCTGAAGGCGGCGAAGATCCCGTTCATCGGCCATACCGAGATGTTCGCCGAGTACACCGGCGCGCGCGAAGAGATGACGATGTTCACCATCAAGGGCCTGAAGATCTTCTTCCTGACCCGTCACGTGTCGCTGATCGAGGCATGCCGGCAGATCACCCAGGAGCGGGTGGCCAAGGGCATCGACAAGTGCGTCAAGGCGCTGCACCAGCTTGGGTTGGAGCACCCGCATCTGGCGGTGGCCGCGCTCAACCCGCATGGCGGCGAGGATGGCCTGTTCGGCCGCGAGGAGATGGATGCCATGCAGCCGGCGATCGCCGCGGCGCGCGCGCAGGGGATGCAGGTCAGCGGGCCCGTGCCGGCGGACTCGGTGTTCCACATGGCGCGCATCGGCCGCTACGACGCGGTGCTGTCGCTGTACCACGATCAAGGGCACATCGCGGCGAAGATGATGGACTTCGAGAAGACTGTGAGCGTGACATTGGGTTTGCCAATCCTGCGCACCAGCGTGGACCACGGGACGGCGTTCGACATCGCCGGCACCGGCAAGGCCAGCGCGGTCAGCATGATCGAGGCGGTACGTGTCGCCGCTGAATACGCGGTGCGCGGCGTGAAGTTGGGCGACCCGGTGGCCGCCGCCGCGGAGTAGCTGCGCGGGAGCCGGGGGCTGGCACGCGGCAGGCGGCGCGGCGATTGAACCGCGTCCGCCTGCTGATGCGCATTACCGAGCCGGAACTACCTCGCTATGCCGGCGTCGCCCGCGGCGTTGTCGTTCCGGCGCGGCCATGACATCGTTCGGCAGCCGGAGGGAACATCCGATGCCGCACAACAACCTCGGACGGCTGAACACGTACGAACGCCATGTGATCCAGCTCGTCTCGCGCGGGGAGCCGGTGGCATTCCGCGAGGATGGCGGCCGCAAGCCGCAAATCCGAGCCGAGCTGATCCGGAGCCTGCTGGTCGGGCTGGCGACGGACGCAGAGCCTGACACCGGCTCGTTTCGCCCACCCGGCGTGCGTATCAGCGGGGCCTGCATCGAGGGGGCGCTGCAACTGGCTGACAGCACGCGCCTGACGCGGCCTCTGCCAGTGCTCGCCCTCGAGACGTGCGACATTGCGGGAAACATCGATCTGTCCGCCGCGCATCTGTCGCGTTTTTCCCTGGCGGGTAGCCGCGTCCGATGTGTCAGTCTGCGCAGTGCGAGGATCGACGGCCCGTTCAATTTCTCCGACGTTTCTGGCTTCGATGTGGACGAATGTTGGATCGATGCCCGGGCGGCATCGATTGGCGGCGACGTGCTGGGCGAACGCGCCATGTTGCGCGCGCCTGCCACGCGTCCGAGCGAGCAATTGCGGGATGGCGATCGTCGCGCTGCGTTGTGGCTGGCCGGGGCTACAATCGATGGCAGCGTACGTCTGGTTGATGGATTTTCCGCAGATGGTGGGGTGTCGATCGATGCGGCGCGCGTGCGTGGCGATGTTCGGTTGGACGGCGGCGCGATGTGCTCTGCCGAGGCTGACGCCTTCAACGCGCGCAGTGCCACGATCGGCGGCGTTCTGTACATTCGCCGCTGCGTTCTTTACGGCGTCGCCTGGTTGATGGGCCTGCGGACTGGCGGCAGCGTTGAATTCAGCGATACGACAATTTACGGGACGATCGATCCCTGGGAGGTCCCCGACGTCAATCCACGGGAGCGCAACGATCCACACTGGGCGCGCAAAGCTCTGGTGATTGCAGACACCGACGTCGGTGCCTCATTGCGCCTCACCAGAGGCTTCGTGGCCCACGGCTCGGTCAATCTTGCTGCGTCCCGAGTCCGTGGCAGCATCGATGCGACGGGCGCCGAGTTTCACAACATGGTCGAGAGTGGCCGTGCCCGTGCGCTGGACGCCACCAATGCGGAGATTGGCGCAAATCTGTTGTTGGATGGCGCCATTGCAACCGGCCGGATCGATATCGCCGGCGCCAGGATCGGCGGTAAGTTGTCTTTCCTCGACGCCCGATTGTCGAACTGCACAACGGACCGCGGTGGGCAGGCCCTGGAGGCGGCCAACGTATCGGTGGGTGGAAACGCCGAATTCGGCCGCGAGCAACGCGGCTCGGCCTGGTTCGGTGTGGTCAACCTGACCGGAGCACAGATCGGCGGCGATCTCAGCTTCGCCCACAGTAGCGTTCAGAACGCAACGCCGGGCGGCGAGGGCGTGGCGATCGTCGCCCGCCGAGCCAAGGTGCAAGGCAGCATTGCGCTCGATAATGGATTTACCGCGGAGGGTGCGGTGCTGCTGTCCGGGACGACGATCGGCCGCGACTTGCGTATCGACGACGCGACGATACGGAACCCGGGCCAGAGCGCGATTTATGCCAAGGATATCGAGATCGGCGATGACCTCACCCTCAGGAAATCCACCATCGAGGGGCATCTTCGGTTCGCCCGCATCGTTGTCACGGGCGCCGTCGTCTGGGACCAGTTGACGCTGGGCCTCGCGGCCGACCCGCCCGACGACCGTGGATCCCGGCTCGACCTGATGCATGCGAGGATCGGCGCACGGCTGATTTGCGGCGATGTCACCTGTGTCAGTCCGTGCAGAATTGACCTGACCGGCATGCGCGTCACCACGATCGAGGTGGCACACCCCAACGGTTGGGGCCGGGTCACCCGCGCGACACGGTCGTCCGACGATTATTATCCACTCCGACTCGACGGCCTTCTGTATGAGCGAATCGCGTTGCCCAACCTGGGGAATTATAATCCGAGCCACGCTTTGCGCCGCCGCGCAGGGATCCCGACTGGTGCGACGCGGTGGTTCGGTCCACCGCGACGCGCGCTCTCCGATCGTCTGATCGATTGGCTGCTGCGCTGTAGCCAAGCGCCGGACGTCCGGTTCGACGAGCGCCCTGCCGGAAACGGCACGTGGGAAACCTATTTCAGGCCGCAACCGTTCCGCCATCTGGCGGGCGTTCTGCGTGCCCAGGGCCTGGAAGAAGAGGCGCATTCAGTGGCCATAGCTGAACAGTGGGCGACGCCCCGCACCTGGTGGAGTTACCCGGTATACTGGTCCTATGGCGTGTGTTTCGGGTTTGCGATGCGCCCCCGCCGGGCCCTGATCACGCTTATCGTGTATGTCGCGCTGGGCACGGGTCTTGCGTGGCTGGCTTTGCATAATGGCTGGATGGTCGAGACACCGCAGATCGCCGCCTCCACCTACACGGTGGAGCAAGATCTAGCGAAGCGCGCCTTCGCACTTGCCCCCGACCCGTCGAAGACACGCCCGCATCTCGCCTGCATCGATCTGAGCGAACTGCCGGATGCCATCGTCTACGCGGCTGACACCGTGTTGCCGTTCATTCCCCTGCGCCAGGAGACGAAGTGCGAACTCGCTCCGGATTGGCACTACCTCCGCCTGCTGCGAGCCGGCTACACCGTGCTGGGCTGGATCGTGACTTCGCTGGCCCTGCTCACGTTCTCCGGGATCATTCGCCGTTTCGACATCGAGCCAGGCTGACTCCGAGTCGGGTCGGAGTCATCGGCCGCCCTCGCCACCTGCTCACACCGTCTGTAGAATCGCCTCCGCCTGCATCTCCGGCGTCATCTCACGGCGCCAGTCGGCGTCGCGCGGCAGCACCGCCTCGTGCGCGCGCAGCGGGTAATAGCTGGTGCTGGTGCCGTCGGGATTGCCGCCGGCCTCCACCGTCTTCACCGCCTGGCGCAGCAGCTTGCGCGCCTGGATGATCGCCTTGTCGGCCGGCCCCAGATGCTCCTTGGAGCGATCGACGATGCGCCCCATGCTTTCCTGGATCGCGCGGTCCTGCACGTTGATGCCGTCGATGCCGGTGTAGCTTTCTTCCTTCTGCACCAGGCGATCCAGCATGTAGTTGTTCGACCGGTTGGCCTTCGAACGGAACGTCACCGGATCGACGTGCAGCGGGCCGTTGCCGAGGCCGCGCTCCAGCCGGTCCTCCTCGCCCAGCGGACCGTCGGGGCAGTAGCCCCAGTTGTACACGGCGGTGTTCTCGTCATCGATCGGCACCCAGATATGCCCGGCATCGAGCGGCAGCCCGGTCTCCGACTTCGACGGGCGGATCTGGTGGAATGGCAGAATGAACTGGTAGGTGCGGATGTGCATCTCGCTGTCGCCGAGCGGGCGGATGCCGGCGTACTGGTAGCCGTAGTCGGTGATGTCCACCACCAGCTTGGGCGCCTTGCCGCGCACGAACGGGCTGGACGGCTTGAAGCCGCCGCGGGTAGACGTTTCGCTCAATAAACGGTGCATGATCGGCGCGTGCGAGGTGTCGATGCCGCCTTCCAGCCCTTGCAGCCAGTTGCACTCCTGGATCACCTTGGTGACGTGGCGATGCGATTCCGGCGCCTGCGTCCAGGCGAATTTCGGCAGCGGCGGCATATGCTCCACCGGGCCGAGATAGGCCCAGATGATGCCGCCCAACTCGGCGGTGGGATACGCGGTCAGCCGCACCTTGTGCTTGAAGTCGTTCTCTTCCGGCTCGTTCATCATGTCGGTGCAGGCGCCGGACACGTCGAACTTCCAGCCATGATAGACGCAGCGCAGGCCGCAGTCCTCGTTGCGTCCGAAGAACAGCGACGCGCGGCGGTGCGGACAGAGTTCGTCGAGCAAGCCGATGCGGCCTTCGCTGTCGCGGAAGGCGACGAGGTCCTCGTTGAGCAAGCGGACGCGGGTCGGCGGGCCGTCGGGTTCGGCGATCTCGCGCGACAACAGTGCGGGGATCCAGTAGCGGCGCAGGGTATTGCCCATGGGGGTTCCCGGTCCGACCCGGGTGACGAGTTCGTTCTCCTCGCGTGACAGCATGGCCGACTCCTCGTGATTGCCCTTGCACTTGGTTTGCGTCCCGGGCGGCAGGCTGGCCACGCGGGCTGCCTGGGAGCCTAGAGCAGATCGGGGGACGGTGGAAACG
>JBEKNT010000295.1:0-8586 GCA_049522565.1 Acetobacteraceae bacterium | reverse complement strand
ACGGGCTGTATCACCTGACCTTTGGCACCCGCGTGTTGAATCTGCTGTTGTTCCTGCCGAGTATCGTCACCCCGGTGGTGGCGGCGCTGTTCCTGCGTTGGATCTTCATCGGCCGTTGGGGGCTGGTGTCCGGCGTGCTGATCGGACTTGGGGTATTTCCACCCGACTTCCTCGGCAATCCGTCCTGGGCGCGTGCCACCGTCGTGCTGGCGGATGCCTGGCAGTTTACCCCATTCATGATCCTGGTGCTGTATGCCGGCCTCAACACCGTTGACCACAGCCAGATCGAGGCGGCGCAGATCGACGGTGCCGGCCCGTGGACGCTGCTGTTCCGCATCATGCTGCCCTCGATCCGCGCCCTGATCGTTTTCGTCCTGGCGATCCGGCTGATGGATGCGTTCCGGTTTTTCGACACGATCTACGTGCTCACCGGCGGCGGGCCGGGCACCGCGACCGAGACGATCACGCTGTACACCTACGCGCTGGCCTTTCGTCTGTTGCAGGTGGGCAAGGCTTCGGCGCTCGGCGTGCTGACCTTGCTGGTCGTCGCCGCATCGACCGCGCTGATGATCCGCATCGTGTACCGGCGCGATCGAGGCGCCTTCTGATGCGCCGCAACCTGAGCCGCCAACTGCCGCTGTTCCTGCTGCTGTGCGGCTTCACCGCGGTGAACCTGACGCCGGTGATCTGGGGCGTGCTGACCTCCTTCAAGCAACCGGTCGATGCCTTCGCGATACCGCCGCGGCTGTTCTTCACGCCGACCTGGGAATTCCACGAGCAGATCTGGGTGGACAAGGGTTTCTGGCGGTTCCTGATCAACAGCGCGGTGATCTCGGCCGGCACCGTCGTGAGCTCAGTCTCGGTCGGCACCATGGCCGCCTACGGGCTGTCGCGGCTGTCCAGCGGCGCCTCGCGCGGGCTGCTGTTCGCGCTGCTGTCGATGCGCATGTTCCCGCACATCCTGCTGGCGATCCCATTCTTCGTGCTGGCGCAGACGCTGGGTCTGATCAACACCTATGCGGCGATGATCCTCGCGCTGGTGGCGATCAACCAGCCATTCACCATCTGGTTGATGCGCAGCTTCTTCCTCGATGTCCCGCACGAGCTGTACGAGGCCGCGGCGATCGACGGTTGCAACGCCTGGCAGGTGTTCACCCGCGTCGCGCTGCCGGTGGTGCGGCCCGGCCTGTGGGTGACCGCGCTGTTCAGCCTGCTGCTGGCCTACAACGAGTTCCTGTTCGCGCTGGTGCTGACCGGGCCCGACACCAAGACCCTGCCGGTGGCGATTGCCGAATATGGCGGGGAGGACATCAACTACTGGTCGCTGTCCGCCGCCGCCGCGGTCGGCATCATGCTGCCGATCGTGGTGTTCATGATGCTGTTGCAGCGCCATCTGGTGCGCGGCCTGGCGCTGGGGGCGGTGAAGGGGTGAGAGTCCACCTCTCCCGCGCAGCGGGAGAGGTGGACGATCATGGCGTCGGCGCCTCGGGATGCAGCAGCCCTGCCGTGCGCAGATCACCCCACAAGCCCGGCGGAAGCTTCATCTCCAGCAGCTTCACATTCGCCGCGAATTCCGCCGCATTGCGCGGCCCCGGAATGATCGCGCAGACCGCCGGATGCGCCAGCGGGAATTGCAGCGCGGCGGCCGCCAGCGGCACCTTGTGCGCATCGCACACTGCCTCGATTCGCTTCACCCGCTCGACCACCTGCGGCGGCGCGGCGGCGTAGTTCCACGTCTCGCGCCCGGCCAGGATGCCGGAGTTCAGCGGCCCACCGACCACGATCGACGTCCCCCGCGTCACGCACATCGGCAGCAGATCGTCCACTGGATCCTGCTCCAGCAGCGTGTAGCGCCCGGCCAGCAGGAACACGTCCCAGTCGGCGAAGCCCAACGCCTCGATCAGCACCGCCTTCTCGTTCACGCCAATGCCGATCGCGCTCGCCGTGCCGTCGGCCTTGAGTGCCTGCAACGCGCGATAGCCGCTGTCGCGCAGCGCGCGCATGTGCGGCGGGTTGCCCTCGGCGCCATGCTGATAAACGCCGATGTCATGCACGAACAGGATATCGAGCTTCGCCAAGCCGAGGCGCTGGTAGGAATCCTCCACCGATCGCATGATGCCGTCATAGGTGTAGTCGTACGCCACTTCGAACGGCATCGGCGCCAGCCTGCCGTCGGTGGCAGCCCGCGGCCGGCGCTGCGGCTGCAACAGCCGCCCCACCTTGGTGGACATCACCCATGCGTCGCGCGGTTGATCACGCAGCGCATCGCCAACCCGGCGTTCGGCCGCGCCGACGCCGTAGAACGGTGCGGTATCGACATAGCGCACGCCGGCATCCCACGCGGCGCGCACCATCGCCTCGCTTGCCTCGCGCGTGACCGGAATGCGGCTGCCGCCCATCGTGGCGGTGCCCAGGCCGAGACATGTCACCGCCAGGTCCGTTCTGCCGACGCGACGCTTTTCCCATTCAGGCATTCGACACCTCCCTGCGAAACCGGTCTCCACTGGACGCCGATGCCGCGACGAGTCAACCGTAGCGACTTCGGTCCGGTCTCGATTTAAAAACATGCGACGGCGGCGTGTCGCTCAGGCGGCGAGATTGTTCTTTCCCCGGCCGCATCCGGGTGGCATATTCAGCTTTGACTATTGACGTATTCGGAATGACTCGGGATAGCTGTCCCAGATGGCGGTCGCGGATCGCGCAGAGCAGGGGCGGAATGGTGCAGTTTTGGGGGGAAGCCCGGCTGTCCGGCCGGCGGTTGGCGGATGCTGGGCGCAACGCACCGGCCTGGGTGCGACGCATCGCGACAGTCAGTATGGTGTTGGGCGTAGCCTGCGTGGCGGCGCCCGCGATGGCGCAAGCCCCGGCGAACCTGCGCCAGGTGCCGGAAGGCTCGCCGATACCGCGCGCGCTGCCGCCGGCGCCGCCGGCCAGTGCGCCCGGCACGGCGTTGCCGGCCCTGCCGCCACCCGGCGGCGAGGTGCCCAACCGCACCGTGCGGGTTGCCGACGTCTCGGTGGACGGCGTCACCGCTTTCCCGACCGCCGACATCGCGCGCTTCACCCAGGACCTCACCGGTCCGGCGGTGCCGCTGCCGAAGATCGACGCGGCGCGGCAGGCGATCCTGCAATACTACCGGTCCGCCGGCTATGTGCTCAGCACCGTCTCCGCCAACCTGGACGCCGGCGCCCACCTGCGTTTCGTCATCACCGAGGGGCGGATCGCCAGCGTCAAGCTGGATGGCGACATCGGCCCGGCCGGCGTGCAGGTGCTGCGCTTCCTGAATCGGCTGACCCAGGTGACGCCGATCGATTCGGTCACCTTGGAGCGCTACCTGCTGCTGGCGCAGGACGTGCCCGGGGTGACGCTGCACGCCATATTGCAGCCCTCGGCGGACGATCCCGGGGCGCTCAACCTCATTGCGCAGGTGAGCCGCCAGGCGGTGTCCGGCCTGGCCAGTTTCGACAACCGCGCGTTCGTGCAGACCGGTCCGATCGAGGGCCTCGGGGTGCTGGACTTCAACAGCTTCACCGAACTGGGCGAGAAGACCGAGGGCACCTTCTATCACACCTTTCCCAACAGCCAGAATTTCGGCCAGATCGCCGAAGAGATGTTCCTCGGCGGTTCGGGGCTGAAGCTGCGGCTGTATGCCGGGCACGGCAATGCGGTGCCGGAGGGCGGCGGCACCAGCGGGCTCGCCGAGGAGAACTACCACGGCACCACCAACGTCGCGGGCGTCGTGCTGACCTACCCGGTCATCCGGTCGCGGCAGCAGACGCTGAACGTCTATACCTCGTTCGACGCGCTGGAATCCAACGTGCGCGACGGGGTGCCGCTGGCCACCGCGAGCTACGATTCGCTGCGCGTGCTGCGGCTGGGCGAAGACTACGCGATGTCGGACCTGTGGCTCGGCGCCCCTCGGCCGGCGAACAATGTGGTGTCGGTGCGGCTGTCGCAGGGCCTGCGGATCCTGGGCGCGGAAACCAACGGCACGGCGCAGTACGCCGCGCGGCAGGGCGAGCGCAGCGACTTCTTCAAGATGAACTTCCAGGTCTCCCGGACGCAGACGCTGTTCACGCCGTTTGAAGGCAGCAGCGTCGCCCTGATGGGATTGCTGGCCGGGCAATGGAGCGACAACATCCTGCCGCCGGCGGAACAATTCTACCTCGGCGGCTCGCAATACACCCGCGGCTACTATTCCGGGCAGATCCCCGGCGACAAGGCACTGGCGGCAACCGTCGAGCTGCAATTCAACACCGGCACGAACCTGTCGATGTGGGGGCTGTCGCCGGAGGTCTCCACGCAGTTCTACCTGTTCTACGACTGGGGCGAGGTCTGGCAGAACCTGTCGACGGATCTTGGACACGTGGTCAACTCGGCGGGCGGCGGCGTGCGCTTGCAGGTGACGCGCTACACCGAGGTGGATTTCGAGGCGCTGGACCGGTTCAACCTTTATCCAACGGGCGGGGCCGGCAATGTCGGGGCCCTGAACGGGATCGGCTTGTACTGGCACGTACTGGGTCACTTCTGAGAACGACACGCCGGCCGCCGCAACGGCGGCACGGACGACGGGGGTAAGAGACGATGGCTAAGCCGCGGCGCAGGGCGAACGTGAAGCTGCTGGGAGTCGTGCGACGGCGGCGCGCGGCGCTGCTGGTCAGCACGGCGCTGTGCGCCACCGTTACGATGGTGGTGGCGCTGCCGGCGGCGGGGCAGCCGGCGCCGAATACCTTGCCGACCGGCTTCGTTGCGCGCAGCCCCGGCGTCTCGGCCAGCACCAGCGGCAACAAGCTGACCGTCACCGAGACGGTGCAGCGCGGCGCGGCGGACTACCAGAGCTTCAGTGTCGGCAGCCAGGCGCAGGTGCAGTTCGTTCAGCCGGGCCCCAGCGCGGTCATGCTGAACCGGGTGGTGGGAGGCGATCCGTCGCAGATCGCCGGCAAGATCGACGCCAACGGCCAGATCATCATCGAGAACCAGTCGGGCGTCATTTTCTACAAGGGCTCGCAGGTCAACACCGCCGGGCTGATGGTGACGGCGGCGGCGAGCGGCGACGCGGCGACGCAGGCGTTCATCAATGGCGGGCAGTTGGCGCTGGACCAGGCGGCGCACGCCAACGCGGTGGTGGTGAACCAGGGCCAGATCACCATCAAGCAGGCCGGGCTGGCGGCACTGGTGGCGCCGCAGGTGGTCAATTCGGGCGTGATAACGGCGCGGCTCGGGACGGTGGTGCTGGCGGGCGGCGCGACCAAGGCGACGCTCGACCTGTACGGCGACGGCATGCTGTCGATCGACGTCACCGGGCAGGTGGTGCAGGCGCCGAACGGGGCGCTGGCGCTGGTGACCAACCGCGGGCTGATCGTGGCGGATGGCGGCACGGTGCAGTTGACCGCGACGGTGGCGGACGGGCTGGTGCAGTCGCTGGTGAACGCGGGCGGCAAGATCCGGGCGAACAGCGTCGGCAGCCAGTCCGGCACGGTCACGCTGAACGCGGTCGGCGGCTCGGTCACCGTGGTGGGGCAGTTGGATGCGGCGGGCACGGCGCCCGGCACGATGGGCGGTGCGATCGCGGTCAACGCCACCGGCAACGTGTCGGTCGCATCCAGCGCGCGGATCAATGCGTCCGGCCAGGCCGGCGGCGGCGTGGTGGCGATCGGCACGACGTTGCAGCGGGCCGCCGGCGGGCCGAGCGTCACCGCGACGCAGACCGCGGCGAATGTCAGCGTGCAAAAGGGCGCGACGATCGCGGCGAATGCCACGAAGAAGGGCGATGGCGGGCGGGTGACCGTGCTGTCGGGCGGCACTACCACGGTGAACGGGGTGATTACCGCCAAGGGCGGGCCGCAGGGCGGGGATGGCGGGTTTATCGAGACCTCGGGACCGTCGCTCGCCATCGGCAGCAGCGCGACCATCAACGCCAGCGCACCGAACGGCGCGGCCGGCACCTGGTTGCTCGACCCGCTCAACCTCGACGTGGTGAACGGAAGCACGGACACCAACGTCACCGACCCCCCCGCTAATCCGTTCACGGTCACCCCGAACAAGGCCGGGGCGCAGATCAGCAACGCCACCATCGACGGTCAGCTCAACGGCGGGACCGATGTCGTCCTGACGACCCAGGGCACGACCGGATCGGCGAACGGCGACATCACGGTCGATACCGGAGCAACGCTCGCCTGGACCACCGCCGCGACGCTGACGATGAAGGCGGCGAACAACATCATCATCGATGCGCCGATCTCCGCAACCAATTCCGGCGCCACGCTGAGCCTGACGGCCGGCGCCGGAGTGAGCCAGGACGCCACGAACGGGGCGATTTCCGTCGCCAATCTCGGGATAACCGCGACAGGCGCGGTGACCCTGCTGGCGGCGAACGACGTGACGACGCTTGCGGCCCTGGTGAATGGCAGCGGCAACAATTTTCAGTTCCGCAATGATTCCAACGCGCTGACCATCGGCAGCGCCGGCGGCCTGAACGGCATAAAGACCGGTGGCGGCTCGATTGCCCTGTCCACGACGACGTCAGGCAGCGTGACGGTCAACAGTACCGTTGACGGCGGCGGCGGCGAGATCGACATCGCGGTAGCGGCGGGCAGCGGCTTCACCAATACGAACAATATCCAGACCAAGAATGCCAACATCGTGGTCGTCGCCGACTCGATGAGCCTCAGCGGGCAGCTCAACGCCGGCACCGGCACGGTCGTGCTCACGCCGGCGACCAAGGCGGACCCGATCGCGTTGGGTGCGGTGAGTTCGACGGGGACGCTGGGATTGCGGAATCCCGACCTGACCACCGTTGTGGCGGGGATGTTGCAAATCGGCGATCCGTCGGTGAGCAGCAACATCAACATCGCCACGTCGATCAATCTGAACTCGAGCAATGTCCCGGCGCTGCTGCTGGTGGCCGACGCGACCGGCGGGACCGTCACCCAGACGACCGGCAAGACGCTGACCTTCAACAACGGCACGTTGGGGGCGATTGCCGCCGGTTCGGTGATGCTGGCCGGGGCCAACACGGCCGGTGCGATCACCGGGCTGAGCAGTGGCGGCAGCGGCACGTTCACGTATTTCAACAGCGCCGCGCTGTCGGTCGGCGCATTGCCGTCGCAGCAGCTTGGCGTCTCGGTGAACGGCACGACCGGCCTCGCGAGTTCATCCCTCTTCACCTTGAGTACGCAATCCGGGGCGTTGGCCGGGGTCACGGTGGCCGGCAAGACCGGCAGCACCGGCAGCATCATCCTGAGCACGAGCAGTGGCGACCTGACGCTGAACCAGCCGGTCAACGCCAACGGCGGTGCGACGACGCTGGGTGCCACGCCCGGTCAGGTTGGTTTGCAGTCAACCGCGGGGAACATCACCCAGACCAGCACGGGGACGATCTTTGCCTCGGGGGTCGAGGCCCTGGCGGCGAAGTCGGTCACGCTCAACGTGGCGACCAACCGGATCGGCAACAGCAGCGGCACCGCGACGCCGGGTCTGGTGGTCGGCACCGCCTCGAACGGCAGCTTCGCGCTCAACGACGTCAGCAGCACCCTTCAGGTTGACAGCTTCGGCGTAACCGACGGCACCAACAGCCTGACGAGCACAGCCGGGGTGACGGCGAGCACCAACGTGGCGCTGCAAGGCGTCGGCCTGGCGCTGACGCAGAACGTCACGGGCGGGACGGCGGCCGGCGACACGATCATCCTCACGGCGGGCACCTCAACGATCAGCCAGACCGGCGGGATCATCACCGGCGGCACGCTGAGCCTGACCTCCTCCGGCGGGGCGGCGCTGGGCAAGACCAACATGGTGTCGGGCCTGGGGAGTTCGACGAATTCCGGGGCTGGCGGCCTCTCGCTGACGAATGGCCAGGCGTTGACGGTGCTGGGCACGGTCAATGGCGGCACGGGGGCGCTATCCCTGACCACGACGGCGGGCGCCCTGGCGATCGGCGCCACCGGCACGGTCGCGGTGCTGAACGCCGGCACGGTGGCACTGAGCGGCGCGGGCGGGATCACCGAGCCGAACGGGTCGATCATCGCTACGGTCCTGACCGGCAGCGCCGGCGCCACGGCCGCCCTGCTGAGCAATACCAACACCATCGGCACGCTGGGCGGTTTCGTCGTCAGCACCGGCGATTTTCAGTTGAACGACACCGGCAGCATCCTGGCGGTCGGCTCGGTCAGCGGCGGCAACGTGACGATCAACGCCGGCACCATCGGCATCGGCAGCGGCGGGTCACTGCTCGCCACCACGGGTTCGCTGAGCCTGACCAGCAGCGCCGGCGGCATCGGGATGACCGGCACGGCCTGGCTGAATGGCGGGTCGGTGGACCTGACCTCCGCCCTGGGGATAGCCGAGGCGGGCACCGGCACGATCATCGCCACCACGTTCGATGCCACAGCCTCGAGCGGTGCCATCGGGTTGAACGGCACGGCCAACAACATCGGCACGGTCACCGGCCTCAGCGCCAACAAAGGCGGCGTGACGCTGGTCGTGGGCGATCCAGTGGTGCTGACCGGCAGCTATGTCGGCACCGACCTGTTCTTCGAGGTGGCGGAAGGCGGCGGCACGCTGCAAATCGGCAACGCCTCCACCGCCGCG
>JBEKNT010000294.1:0-8685 GCA_049522565.1 Acetobacteraceae bacterium | reverse complement strand
ATTCGGTGGTGCCGCCGCTGCTGAATGGCAGTGCCGTGAGATCGATCGTATCGCCGGGGGCGAAGCCGAAGATCGTGTTGCTCGGTGCCGCCGTGCTGTCGATTTGCACCGTCCCGCCGTTCGCGAAGGTGAGCACACCGCTCAGAGACGCGCCGGACTGTAAGTCGAGCAATCCACCGGCGATCGACACACCGCTCGCGGTGCCGCCGGAGGCGACGATTTCCGTCCCGCTGCTTGATACAGTCGTGGCCTCGGTGGTGCCGCCGTTGCCGACGTCGAGCGAGCCGTTGTCGAGCAGCGCCCCGCCGGCGCTCACGCTGAGCTGGCCATTGTCGATCAGCGTGCCACCCGAGCCGATGGTCAGCGTGCCGCCTGTACCGCTCCCGCCTGCGATATCGATCGTGCCGTCATTGATCAGCGCGCTACCCGCTGCCAGGCTCAGCGCGCCGCCGGTGCCGGCGGCGCTGCCACTCTGACCGGCGCTGCCGCCGAATATATCGAGCGTGGCTTGATTGGTTAGCGTAGCGCCCGTCCCAACGATCAGTGTGCCGCCTGCGCCGGGGATGGCATTATCGCTTGCGCCGGTCCCGCCCGCGATATCGAGCGAGCCGTCATTGGCCAGCGTGCTGCCCGATCCAATGGTCAGCGTGCCACCCGTGCCACCGATGCTGGATCCCGCATAGCCGCCGGCGCCGCCGCCAATCTCGAGCATGCCCTGATTGGCGAGCGTACTGCTCGCGCCGACAGTCAATGTGCCGCCCCTGCCAGTGACCGGCCCGCCCGCGACATCGAGCGTGCCGTCATTGGTCAGCGTGCTGCCCGACCCGATATCCAGCGAGCCGCCGGTGCCGATCGGGTTGGCGGCCTTGCCGCCGCCCGCGACCTCGAGCACGCCGTCATTGCTTAGCGTGCTGCCCGACCCAATGATCAGCGCGCCACCTGTGGCGCCCTCGCCGTCGGCTGTCCCGTCGGGCTCATTGGTCCCGCCCGCGACCTCGATCGTGCCGGCATTACTGATCGTGCTGCCCGACCCAATGGTCAGCGTGCCGCCGGTGCCGCCGGAACCCTCGAACCCCCAAGCCCCGCCTGCGACATCGAGCACCCCGGAATTGGCCAGTGTGCCGCCGGCCCCAATGGTCAGCGTCCCGCCGGTACCGCCGGGGCCATAATCGCCGCCGGCCCCGCCAGCGACATCGACCGTGCCGCTATTGGCCAGCGTGCCACCCGAGCCCAGGGTCAGCATGCCGCCCGACCCGATGATCAGCGTGCCGCCTGAGAGGCCGCCGCCCGCGCCCGCGACATCGAGCACGCCGTCATCGGTCAGCGTGCCGCCCGACCCGATGGTCAGCGTGCCGCCGTAACTGCTGAGACCACTGCCGAAAGCCGGGGTCGTGCCGCCTACCTGGCCGCCCCCGATATCAAGCGTTCCGGCGTTGGTCAGGGTGCTGCCCAGCCCGATGGTCAGGGTGGCGCCGTAGCCGCCGCTGGCGCCGGGCGCATTGCCGGAGAGCCCACCGCTGACATCGAGCGTGCCGTCGTTGGTCAGCGTGCTGTCCGACTCCATGGAGAGCGTGCCGCCGAAACCGCCGCCTCCGCCTGCGTCCTCATTGAAGCTGCCGGCCCCGCCGAGGAGATTGAGTACGGCGTCATTGGTCAGCGTGCCGCCCGACCCGATGACCAGCGTGCCGCCCGGGGCGCCCTGGGTAGGGCCCCCTTGCCCGCCGTCGACCTCGAGCGTGCCTGCGCTGATCATGAGTGTCGGCGCGGTGCCACTCAGGCTGAGCGTGCCGGTTTCCCATACCCTCAAACGGGCGCCCGCGTCGTTCAGCGTCAGTTCGTTCACGGTGACGCTCACGCCTACGCTGAGGCTGCTGATCTCCACGGAATACGTGCCCACGGCATCAATCAGCGCAGCGTCGGTAGTCGAGTCCGGTGGGCCGCCTGCGGGCGACCAGTCGGTCGCCGCGGACCAATCGCCGTAAACAACACCGGTCGCCCAGGTGTAGGTGGTCATGCTGCGCCCCAAAATGGTTCAGCGTCCCCGTCCGAGTCTGGTGCGCGGGATTTTGGTCGCAGGCCCGGTTCGAACCGCGGGCCCGCTTGTCCGAGTTCCGGCGGGTCGGCGCTTTGACCTGGGTCAAAACAACCGAAAGAGTTAACGCGCGTGCGGCAGAGCCACGATCGCATCGCCTGTGCGCCCGGCCCGGGGCCGCATGATAGTCGGGATAGCAAGCCTTCAACATAATGGCTGATGTGGCACCCTCACCCTACCCCTCTCCCACGCAGTGGGAGAGGGGTTTAAGGTCGGCGCATGACCACCACAGATGTCGCCGACCTGACCGAACCGGACGCCGCGTCCGAACTCGCGCACCTGGCGCGGGAGATCGCGCATCACGACCGGCTGTACTACCAGCAGGACGCGCCGGAGATCTCCGACGCCGAGTATGACGCGTTGCGCCGGCGCAACGCGGCGATCGAGGCGCGCTTCCCGCATCTGATCCGCCCCGACTCGCCATCCAACCGCGTCGGTGGCGCGCCCGAGACCGGCTTCGCCAAGCTGCGTCACCGCCTGCCGATGCTGTCGCTCGACAACGCGATGAACGCCGAAGAATTCACCGAATTCTGCGCGCGGGCACGGCGTTTCCTCGGCCTGCCGGCGGGCGAAAAACTGGAATTCGTGGCCGAGCCGAAGATCGACGGGCTGTCGATCAACCTGACCTACGAACGCGGCCGTTTCGTGCACGGCGCGACGCGCGGCGACGGCATGGTGGGCGAAGACGTCACCGCCAACCTGCGCACCATGGACTCGGTGCCGGTGAAGCTGCGCGGGCACGCGCCGGCGCTGATCGAGATCCGCGGCGAAGTGTTCATGACCAAGGCCGACTTCCTGGCGATGAACGACGCGCAGGCGAAGGCCGGGCAGAAGGTGTTCGCCAATCCGCGCAACGCCGCGGCCGGCAGCCTGCGCCAGCTCGACCCGAAGATCACCGCCGGGCGGCCGTTGTCGCTGTTCGCCTACGCGCTGGGCGAGACGAGCGAACCGGTGGCGGCAACCCACTGGGAGTATCTCGAGCGGCTGCGGCACTGGGGGTTCGACGTCAATCCCTTGTCGAAACGTGTTCCCGATGAAGCGGCGGCCGCTGCATTCCAGGCGAAGATGACGGCCGAACGGTCCGGTCTTGGTTATGACATCGACGGCGTGGTGTACAAGATCGACGATCTGGCACTGCAACGACGCCTCGGCTTCGTGGGCCGCGCGCCGCGTTGGGCGATCGCCTGGAAGTTCCCGGCCGAACAGGCGATGACGGTGTTGCAGGACATCCGCATCCAGGTGGGGCGCACCGGTGCGCTGACCCCGGTGGCGCGGCTGGAGCCGGTCAATGTGGGTGGCGTGCTGGTGCAGAATGCCAGCCTGCACAACGAGGACGAGATCGCCCGCAAGGACGTGCGCATCGGCGACACTGTGGTGCTGCAGCGCGCCGGCGACGTGATTCCGCAGATCCTGTCCGTGGTGTTGGAACGCCGGCCGCCGGCGGCGCGGGCCTATGTGTATCCCGACAAATGCCCGGTGTGCGGCAGCCATGCCGTACGTCCGCCGGGCGAAGCGGTGCGGCGCTGCACCGGCGGGCTGGTGTGTGGGGCGCAGCGCGTCGAACGGCTGATCCATTTCGTGTCGCGTCCGGCGTTCGACATCGACGGGCTGGGGGAAAAAACCATCCAGGAATTCTATGACGAAGGCTGGCTGCACAGCCCCGCCGACCTGTTCAAACTGCCGCGGCGCGAGGCGGAAATCGCCGAACGCGATGGCTGGGGCAAGCTGTCGGCGCGCAACCTGTCGCGCGCGATCGAGGCGCGGCGGCATATTCCGCTGGAGCGGTTCATCTACGCTCTGGGAATCCGCCGCATCGGCGAGGCGAACGCGCGATTGCTCGCGCGGCATTACGGCAGCTTCGCCCATTGGCGGACGCAGATGCTGGCGGCGACCGTCGTGGGTTCGGAGGAGCGCGAGGAGCTTGGCAGCATCGTCGGCATCGGTCCGTCGATCGCGCAGGAACTGGCGGACTTCTTCGGTGAGGCGCGCAACGTCGCGACGCTCGACGAACTGGCGGCGGAACTGACGATCGAGGATGCCGCGCGGGTGGCGGATGCGGAGAGCGCGATTGCCGGCAAGACGCTGGTGTTCACCGGCACGCTGGAGACGATGACGCGGCCGGAGGCGAAGGCGCGTGCCGAGGTGCTCGGCGCCAAGGTGACCGACAGCGTATCGAAGAAGACCGACCTGGTGGTGGTCGGCGCGGATGCCGGATCAAAGGCGCGCAAGGCGACCGAGCTTGGCGTGCGGACGATTACGGAACAGGAATGGCGCGAACTCGCCGGTCTGGCGTGATACCAGCCCGCCTGGAGATTGACCCATGAACGGCGCCGCCGCCGTCATGCCGACCCCCGGGGTCAAGCGCCCGGCGGCAGGCTCCGGTCGGCATCCACGACTTTCCTTGTTGCAAGCGACATAGTTGTGGATGGCGGGCTGGAGCCTGCCCCCGGGCACTTGACCCGGGGGCCCGCCATGACGGGGGACGCGACCGATGAGTCAGCCTTGACACGGGCTGGTGTGAGTCCTGCGTCCTTGTGACCCAACTCGATTTTCGCCAGCAATTGATTGTGTGGTCGAGGCGGCTGCGTGAATGTTTGCGTGACTGTGAGGTATCCCACAGTCGTCTTCGCCCGCCTGAGATATGTTCCGCGTTGCACGACGCTGCGGCGTAGCGGCGGCACTTCAGGCGAAGGGGATCGAAATGCGTGTTCAGCAGGCGGTATGGTCGGGTGAGCGCATCGAACGGCGTCGGGGTCAGTGGCGGCTGCGCAGTGATCTCCTCGCTGTCGTCACAATGTGCGTGATTTTCGGCTTGCAGATTTTGGTGGCGATGCAGAGCGTCGGCGGGTCGGAGGCAATGAGCATGGTCGCCAGTGAGGGCATGCAGGCGCCGTAAAGCAACCTCTGCCGCGTAGCGTCGCCATGGGTGAGTGGTTTTCAGGCCGTCGGCGGTGCCGGCATCGTCAGGAAGGCCTGCGCCGCGTGCCAGAAAGCGTGACGATTGCGGCAGGTTCCCAGCGCGTGCGCGGCGGCGGCAATGACCGAGAACTGCTTGTCGCCGTTCGGCAACTGCCGATAGAAGTCCCACAGATCCTCCATCGTCGCGATGCCGTCGAACTCGCCCCGCATCACCGCGACGGGCGCGACGATCTTCGTCGGGTCGATCACCGGCAGATGCGCGGTCATGTCGAGATAGGTGCCCGTCGGCACCGTGTCGCCATGCACCAGCTCCATGTTCGCCACCGCCGCCCCCACGGCCGGGTCCGTGGTGCCCGGCTTGTCGCGGGTGAAGATGCTCTCGATCATCGCCCGGTCGCGCGGCCGGCGATTATGCGTGCGGTAGTACTCGACCTGTTCCGCGCGTTTCGCCAGCGTCGGCGAGCCCTTGCCGGTATAGGTCAGCGCGGTCAGCACCATGCGCAGCACATGATCCGGCTCGGCCACCGCAAAGGCGCCGGCCCGCAACGCGCCGGACGACTCGCCCATGAAGTGGCACCGCGTCTGCCCGGTCTCCCGCGCGATCACCGGCATCGCCGCGCGCAGATCCTCGACGCCGCTGGCGATGTCGGAATTGCCGTCGGTGACCGCGGACTTACCGTAGCCCTCGTGGTCCATCGTCCACACGTCGAAGCCATCGCGCGCGAACACGTCCATCATCGAGTATTCACCGCGCCCCGGCACCACCAGATCGAAGCTGGTAAGCGCCGAGGTGGACGAGCCATGCACCAGGAACAGCACCGGCCTGATGGGCTCGCCCTGCCGCGGCGCGCCGAGGCGCTTGCGATACATCGCGAGGGCGATCTTCTGTCCGTTGCGGGTCTTTTCCGTGCTGTACTCGCGGCTCCACAGCGCCTCGGCGGCGTACGTCGGCGCCGCGAACGTGGCGGCGAGGCCGGCGACGGTAGCGCCGACCGCGGCCCGGCGCGGCAGTTTCAGGCGAGCGCTCGACGGTGCAGTCATTGGGTTTCCTCCCGAATATCCGGCAGGATAGCGCGCCGGGCTGCCGCCGAAAATAACCTTGCGCCGCGGCACCATGGAACCCAAAGCGGAACGCCTGGCCAGTTCAGGCCCGGCACCCGTGCTGTTGGTGGTGCTATGTCTTCATAGTGCGCACAAGTTCGGCCTTTCGCGCCTCCAGCGCGGCCAGCTTTTTCCGAGTCGCAGTAATCTCACGGTTGACAGTGCGTAATTCCGCGTCGGTCTTCCCACGCGCCAGACAATCCGCACCAAGCTGTGCCGCGATGTACAGTTCAAGTTGATTTCTAAGGATCTTAAAAGTGGGATTGCCCCATATCGACGCTTCCCGGTATTCGAGTTTGCCGGCCCGGATGCCCTCGACGATGAAATCGTGGGTCACCCCATATTCCTTCTGGGCCGTTACATCGCTGAGGGTCCCGCCCTTGCGATTCCATTCGCCAAATTCTGCCACGTGCGACCTTATGTCATCAGACGATCACTCTATCGGAAATCATCCCGGCTGACCAACCATCGGCGGCCTTGCCGCCGTCGTGTCCGGTCCTATTGTGACCCCGGCAACACGGGAGGATACGATGGACCTGAAGGCACCCGGCTGGATAAGCGAATTCCGCAGCTTCATCATGCGCGGCAACGTCGTGGACCTGGCCGTCGGCATCATCATCGGCGCCGCCTTCACCGGCGTCGTGTCCAGCCTGGTGAAGGACGTGTTCAACCCATTGCTCGGTCGGCTGACCGGCGGCGTGGACTTCTCCAATGTGTTCTGGGCGCTCAACGGCCAGCATTACGACTCGCTGGCGGATGCCCAGCATGCCGGTGCCCCGACGCTGAATTTCGGTCTGTTCATCAACGCCATCATCCAGTTCCTCATCGTCGCCTTCGCCGTGTTCTGGGTGGTGAAAGCCCTGACCAGGCTGCGGGTGCGCGAGGACGCCAAACCCGGTCCCAAGCCGGAACAACTGCTCGCCGAGATACGCGACATCCTGAAGGAGAAGCTGCCGGAACCCGTGAAGCAGGTGCAAGACCCGGCGCACCAGGCCTGACATGCTACAAAACTCCCTGCTCGATGCCGACGGTCCCGACACGCTGCGCCTCAGCGTCGCGGCCGCGCGCCAACTGGGGGAAGGCGCGTTGCAGCGCATCGGCTACAACGCCGACGAGGCCGCGATCATTACCGACCAGCTTATCGACAACGCGCTGTGCGGCTACCGCTTCGCCAGCCTGCCGCGCATCCTCACCATCGCCGACGACGCACGCACGCAGCGCCCGCGCCAACCGGTACGGATCGTGCGGGAGACGCCGGTGTCCGCGCTGCTGGATGGCGGCAACAATGTCGGCTACATCGCCGCGTTCCGCGGTGCCGAGATTGCCGCGCAGAAAGCGAAGGCCGGCGGCATCGCCATCGTCGGCGTGCACAACAGCTACTACAGCGGCCGCAACGCGTATTTCGTGGAGCACATCGTGCGCGCCGGTCTGGTGGCGATCCATTCCGCCAGCGCCCGGCCGCACGTGCTGCCGCCAGGAGCGCGCGCGCCGGTCCTCGGCACCAATCCGTTCTGCGTCGGCTTCCCGTCCGCCGACGGGCCGGTGATCTACGACATCGGCACCGCGTCGGTGATGTGGGGCGAGGTGCTGCTGCTGGCCCGGCTCGGCCAGGAACTGCCGGAGGGCACCGGCTTCGACGCCGACGGCAAGCCGACGCGCGATGCCGCGGCGGCGGCGCAGGGCGGCGTGGCGCCGTTCGGGGGGCACAAGGGTTACGGGCTGTCGTTCACTATCCAGGCACTCGGTCTGCTGGCGGGCGCGGCATTGGCGAACGGCGACGTGCTCGACTATGGATTTCTGTTCATCGCGATCGACCCGGACCTGATGCTGGCACCCGGCACGTTCGCGACGCAGATGGCGGAGTTGGTCGCCCGCATCAAGGCGACGCCGCGGCAGCCGGGCGTCGAGGAAATCCGCATTCCGTCGGAACGAGCGTTTCGCGAGCGCGAACGGCGACGGGTCGAGGGCATCGTGTTCGACCGCAAGGTGGTGGATGCCTTGGTACACCTCGCCCGCGAACCGGGAGAGGTCGGCGAGCGATAGGTCGCCGGGGGAGCGTCGTGCGGTTCGCCCCTCACCCTCGTCGCTTCGCGCCTCGACCTCTCCCGCGAAGCGGGAGAGGTGTACAACAAACCGTGTGCAACCTCGCGGCGTCCCCCTGAACGGACAACCTTATCCGCATGCCCGACTCCCTCCCGCAACGCACCACCAAGGTCGTCGCCCCGCCGCGGCGCGAGGCAAAGCCGCCCGGCCCCTGCGCCATGGTCATCTTCGGCGCCGGCGGCGACCTGACCAAGCGCTTGCTCGTCCCGGCGCTGTACAACCTCAGCCGCACCGGCCTGCTGCCGGAGCATTTCGCCATCGTCGGGGTGGACGCGGTTGACCAGGACGCCGCTGCGTGGAGCAAGAGCCTGCGCGACATGCTGCAAAGCTTCGTCGGCAACGCCGCCAGCGAGAGCCGCATCGACGCGGTGGACGACACGGCCTGGCAGCGCCTCACCGACGCAATGTCCTACCTGAAGGGCGACTTCAACGACCCGGGCCTGTTCGAAAAGCTGCACGCCCATCTGCAC
>JBEKNT010000293.1:0-8695 GCA_049522565.1 Acetobacteraceae bacterium | reverse complement strand
AAGCAGATCTAGCCACAGATTTTCACGGAAAGTAAGAATTCCATGGTTCGCATTATATCGACTGTTTGGATGGGTAATCCTGCTTTCTGTGAAAATCTGTGGCTAGATCTGCTTTCTGTGCAATCTGTGTTGATTCTTGCTTGCTTGCTTGCTGCAATGCGCTCGGATGATCGAGGTTAGCTGGCGCAGTTCGGGCCACCGACCGGCGTCAAATGCGATCGCTTGGCTGACAACAGAGCCATGATGCAACGGGCTGGGCACCAGACCAGTGCTATCGCTGGTCCTGCCCCAGCGGGCAGCCGGCTGCCGTGCGCCGCCAGCAAGACCGGCAATCGCTGCGTGGCGTTCTGCCTGTTCTCAAGCTCCCAATCCGCGCAGCATCTCGCGGAACGCGCGCATGCCCGGATCGTCCAGCCCGATCGAGCGCTCGCCGAAGATGCGCGCCCGCCCGACCTTGGCCTGCATCCCGCGCATTCGCTCCTGCGTGGCGTCCACCGCTGCGGCGGCGGCGGCGAGGATCTCCTGTGGCTGCGACCTGCCCTCGGCCCCCTGCGCGGCGGCATCCAGGGCATCCAGCACCGTCTTGTCGCCGAGCGACGCCTTGCCGCGCGCGATCATCGCCGCCAATGCCGCGCGCAGCAGCGCGGCGGTTTCGTTCCACGGCACCTCGGTGCGGCCGCGAGTCGCCTTGGCGGCAGCCATCAGGCCGGTCGCCAGCAGCGTGCCGTAGCTCGAGCCGGACACCTTGGTGATCGCCTGCGCGCAGGCCAGCAACGCCATGCCGACATCGGCCGGCAGGGCCGGCAGGATCTCGCGCAGCGCTCGGCCGCCGCGGGTCATGGTGACGCCCAGGTCGCCGTCGCCCAACTGCCCATCCAGCGCGTTCAGCTCGTCCGCGACGGTGTCCATATGCGCGGCGATGCGCGCCAGCCCGTCGGCCAGCGCGGTCGAGGTCAGCGCCATGTCACACCCTCCAGAACGCGCAATCCGCCGGGGCGCGCAGCAGCTTTTCCAGCTCGTCATCCAGCTTGCACAGGGTGAAGGAGACGCCCGCCATCTCCATCGACGTGGCGTAGCGGCCGACCAGCGGCATCACGATCGTGGCGCCCAGCCCGGCGAGGCGCGCGGCCACGACGCGGTACAGGATATACAGTTCCTCGAGCGGCGTGGCGCCCAGGCTGTTCACCAGCACCGACACGCGGTCGCCGCGGGCGACCGGCAGGTCGGCCAGCAGATGGTCCAGCATCTCGCCGGCGATGGCGTCGGCGGGGCGCAGCTTGCCCTTCCACACGCCGGGCTCGCCGTGGATGCCCATGCCCATCTCCATCTCGTCCTCGGCGATGGAGAAGGTCGGGCGGCCAGCCTGCGGCACGATGCAGGCGGTCAGCGCGGCGCCGATGCTGCGCACGGCGTCCGCCGCCTTCTGCGCCACGCGGGTGACCTCGGCCAGGTCGGCGCCCGCCTCCGCCGCCGCGCCGGCGAGCTTGTAGGCATACACCATGCCGGCGACGCCACGCCGCTTCTCGGCTTCCGCCGCGGGGGCACTGGCCACGTCGTCGGTCAGCAGCACGGTGGTGGAGGGCACGTCCTCCATGTCCAGCATGTCGCCGGCCATGTCGAAGTTCATCCGGTCGCCACCGTAGTTGCCGTAGAGGCGCAGCACGCCGGCGCCGCCGTTGGCCGCGCGCATCGCCTCCGCCATCTGATCGACCGAGGGGGAGGAGAAAACCTCGCCGATGGCGCAGGCATCCAGCAGGCCCTTGCCGACATAGCCGGTGAACACCGGCAGGTGGCCGGAGCCGCCGCCGGACACCACGCCCACCTTGCCCGGCGTCGGGCCGCCGGGCCGCTTGATCACCCGGCCGTCGCCGGCGCGCTCGTAGTACTGCGGGTGGGCCAGCACCAGGCCTTCCAGCATCTCTTCCACGTAGGCTTGCGGGTCGTTGAGGATCTTCTTCATGGGCGGAGCCTCCGGGGAGCGTGCGGGGAGCGTAGAGCGGTTTCGCGTGGACCGGTATCGGGATCGGCTCCGTGGCATAACCGATCGTGGGATCTCATTGATGTCTCGTAGTCCCGCGGATGTCTCGCCGTTCTGCGTGTGAGACGATGACGCATGGCGTGGGATGGCTGGCCAGGCCTCATCGGTGCGGGTCCGGATGTTCACGGACGTGGCGGCGAGACCGACATCGCCGACTTTGGAGGATGTCGCCGCACGAGCCCGGCGGTTCCGGCGTGGGCGGTGGCCGGGGCCACTTCATTCGAATCTCGCGGTTGTCTCGTTTCGCGGTGCACGACTTTCAATCCCACGACATGGGACAGTTGCCTTGGCGCAGGGTGTGTGGACGGGTCGCGACAGGAGTGGCGGCGAGACGAGCGTCGCCGGCTTTGACGGGAACCCGATAGGCGGTTTTGGCGATCCTGGCGCAGGCGATGGCCAGGGTACTGCATCAGCATCTCGCATGCGTCTCGTCTCGTGGTACGTGAGATTCAACCCCATGGGGTGGGACGCGGCGGCGGCAGGACCTGGCAGGCTAACATCGGCATTAGATTCGGATTGCTGCGTCCGCGGCGGGGGTCCATCGGATCAACATGGTGTTAGTCTCTGTACTAACAAGAGGGTTGCCACTCTTGCGGACGCGGCCAGGGCACGGTTTGCTGGTGGCAGCATTCATCGCGGATGAACGACCGTGACGATCACCACCCTGTCCGGCGAAGAATTCGACCGAGATGCCAACCGAGCCATGAGGGCCGCAGCGGAAGGACCGGTGTTCATCACCGGCCGTGGCGGGCCAACGCATGTACTGCTGGCCATCGAGGACTACCTGAAGTTGACCAGCGCCCACGCCAACATCGTCGACATGCTGGCGATGCCTGAGGCCTCGGATATCGAATTCGAGGCGCCCCGCCTGCGCGGCCCGATCTCTCATCCGGCCGAAGTTTGGATGAAGGATCTCGGACACGATTGAACCTGTTCCCGCTCCACTGCCCGAGGGCAGCGCCGGGCATGGAAGACCCGCTGCGCGGCGGGCCGGTTCCGGAACCGGGTGACGGCAAGCCCACCGGGACCGCCGATAGCCCCGTCAGCAATGGCGGGACTTTGTCGTTGCAGGGCTCCTCACGGCATGGGGCGGAAATGCGCGGGTTCCATTGCGATCTTGGTGCGCAGGGCAGGTCATGCCATATGTGACCAACGAATTGGTCAGGAGGCCAACGTGCCATCCGTCAATCTGGCCGACGCCAAGGCACATCTGAGCGCACTGGTCGAACGGGCAGCCGCCGGCGAGACGGTGCAGATCCTGCGGCGCGGCAAGCCGGTCGCACAGATCACTGCCATCCCGACCAAGCGCAAGGCGATCGATCCGGCCGCGCTGAACGCCATCACCAGCCGCATGCCGGCCCAGGCGCAGGACGCCGGGACCTTTGTGCGGGCCATGCGCGACGCGGAGCGGTATTGATCCTCTATCTCGATACGTCTCTGCTGGTCGCGGCTCTGACCAATGAAGTCGCAACGTTGCGTGTGCAACCCTGGCTTGGCAAACAGTCACCCGAGGAACTGGCGATCAGTGACGGGGTGATAACCGAGTTCTCGGCTGCGCTGTCGCTCAAGTTACGGACCGGGCAGATTGCGGCCACGCATCGTGCTGCCGCGCTGGCGGAGTTCGCCCGGCTCACTGCGTAGACCTTCGCAGTCCTGCCGGTAACACGTGGGCAATTCCGCGCTGCCGCCCGTTTCGCCGACCAGCACGTCACAGGCATACGAGCAGGTGACGCGCTGCACTTGGCGATCTGTGCCGACCTCGGAGCGACACTGTACACGCTCGATCACCGTCTCAGCGAAACCGGGCCATTGCTGGGGGGTCAAGACCGCGCTGCTCTGAGGCCCGCCCGCTACCCCGCCAGCCCCGCATGCACCGCGCACCCCGCCAGGAACCCCGCCAGCGTCCGGTGCAAATCCGGCTCATCCAGCAGGAACGCGTCGTGCCCCTTGTCCGACGGGATCTCCACGAACGACACGTTCGCCCCCGCCCGGTTCAGCGCCCGCGCGATCGAGCGGCTCTCCGCCGTCGGGAACAGCCAGTCCGAGGTGAACGACACCAGCAGGAACCGCGTCTTCGTCCCGCGGAACGCGTTCGCCACGTCACCCTGGTAGTCCGCCGCCAGGTCGAAATAATCCATCGCCCGCGTCAGCGTCAGATACGAGTTCGCGTCGAAGCGTTGCACGAACGTCGAGCCCTGGTGGCGCAGGTAGCTCTCCACCTCGAACATCTCGCCGAACAGCCGCATCGCCTCGCTCGGATCCTTCGGCGCATTCTGAATCCGCCGCCCGAATTTCCGCGTCAGCGCCTGCTCCGACAGGTAGGTGATGTGCGCGCACATCCGCGCCACCGCCAAGCCACGCGCCGGCACCCGCCCGGTCTCCCAGTAGCGGCCGCCCAGCCAGTCCGGATCGGCGAAGATCGCCTGCCGCCCGACCTCATGGAACGCAATGTTCTGCGCCGAGTGATACGCGGCGGACGCGATCGGCAGCGCCGCGAACACCGCATCGGGGTACGACGCCGCCCATTCCAGCACCTGCATCCCGCCCATCGAACCGCCCAGCACCGCGAACAGCCGCGCGATGCCCAGATGGTCGATCAGCCGCTTCTGCGCCCGCACCATGTCGCGGATCGTCACCGCCGGGAACTCGGTGCCCCAGAGCACGCCGGGCTTGTCCTCGCGCTCCGACCGCGGGCCGGTGGAACCCATGCAGCCGCCCAGCACGTTGGCGCAGATGACGAAGAAGCGGTCGGTGTCCACCGGGCGGCCAGGCCCCACCACCAGCTCCCACCAGCCTTCCTTGCCGGTGAGCGGATGCGGCTCGGCGACATACTGGTCGAGGGTCAGCGCGTGGCAGACCAGCACTGCGTTGGTCCGCGCTGCGTTGAGCGTGCCGTAGGTGCGATACGCCACCGTCAGTCGAGGCAGGTTGGCGCCGCACTCCAGCACCATCCCGTCGTCGAATGTGACGTGAGTATGCACAACCCCGGCGAGCGTGGTCATCTGGTCCATCGCGCCAATTGCATAGGCCGCGTCCCGACACCCTGCAACCTCTTGGCCACCGGCCACCGTTTGCAGCACGGCACGCATGACGCTATCTGTTCCGACCCCCTCCGGCCAGAGCGATGTCGAGTTCCGCCCCTATCGAAGCTATCCCGCCCGCGACCTCGGAAACCGAGGAACCCCCGCCGCTCGAGGGCTGGCGCACCACGGCCGCCAACGGCCTCGCCGCGCTGCGGGCCGAGCTGGATGAAATCGACGACGCCGTGCACGACCTGCTGATGCGTCGCGCCCGGGTGATCGAGGCGGTGGCACAATCCGGCAAGCGCAGCGCGCTGCGGCCGGGGCGCGAGGCCTCCATCATCCGGCGGCTGCTGGCGCGCCACCAGGGCTCGCTGCCGCCGCAGGCGCTGTATCGCATCTGGCGGGAGCTGCTGGCCGCCACCACGGGGATGCAGGACGGGTTCGCCCTGGCGGTGTGCGACCCGCATCCCGGCGCCGCCTACACCCAACTCGCCCGCGAGCAATACGGCGCCCTGACGCCGCTGCGCGCGCATCACAGCCCGTCCCAGGCGATCGGCGAGCTGTCCGGCGGCAACGCCTCGGTCGCCGTCCTGCCCCTCCCTTCGGAAACCGAGGGCTGGTGGACCGCGCTGCTGCATCCCGACATCCACGTGGTCGCCCGGCTGCCGTTCTGGACGGTGCGGCCGGAGGGCAGCCCCTCGGTGCAGGCGCTGGTGGTCGCCCCCTTCCCGCCGGATCCCAGCGAACAGGACCGCTCGTTGATCGGGTTGGAGCTCGAGGACGACGTCAGCCGCGCCAAGCTGACCGCCGCGCTGACCGCGGCCGGCTTCGCCCCCGGCATGGTGCTGCTGCGGCGTGACCCGGGCGCGCCGGTGGCGCACGCGCTGGTCGAGGTGGAAGGCCACGTGGCCGCGGACGACAAACGCCTGGACACGCTGGCCGCCGCGCGCCGCCCGACTGTGCTGGGTGGCTACGCCGTGCCGGTGGGAGGTGCCGCATGACCACGCCGCGTCCGCGCCCCGAGGTGTTGACCATCTCGCCCTATATCGGCGGCGAATCGACGCTGCCCGGCATCAACCGCACCATCAAGCTGTCCTCCAACGAGGGCGCGTTCGGCGTGCCGCCCGGCGCGCAGGAAGCGATCCGCCACGCCGCGGAGGAGGTGTACCGCTACCCCGACGGCGGTGCCGACGCGCTGCGCGAGGCGATCGGACGGCGCTGGCGACTGGACCCGGCGCGCATCGTCTGCGGCGCGGGCTCCGACGACCTGATCTATCAGCTCTGCCTGTCGTACGGGGGACCGGGGCGGGACATCGTAATGTCGGCGCACGGGTTCTCGATCTATTACATCGCCGGTACCTATGCCGGCAGCCGGGTGATCAAGGTTCCGGAACGCAACCTCACTGCCGACGTGGACGCCATGTTGGCAGCCGTGTCGCCGGCGACACGGCTGATGTTCCTGGCCAATCCGAACAACCCCACCGGCTCCATGCTGCCGCAGGACGAGGTGGCGCGGCTGCGCGCCGGCCTGCCGCCCGAGGTGTTGCTGGTGATCGATTCCGCCTACGCCGAATACGTCACCCGCGCCGATTACGACGCCGGCGTGAAGCTGGTCGATGCGACCGACAACACGGTGATGACCCGCACCTTCTCCAAGGTGTTCGGCCTGGGCGGCATGCGCATCGGCTGGTGCTATGCGCCGCCCGACGTGGTGGACGTGCTGAACCGGGTGCGCGGCCCGTTCAACGTCTCGGTGGCGGCGCAGGCGGCGGCGATCGCCGCGCTGGCCGAGCCGGGCTGGGTGGAGAAGGGCTGCGACCACAACGCCGAATGGCGACCGAAGCTGGCCGCCGGGCTGCAAGCCGCCGGCATCAAGGTCTGGCCGAGCGAGGGCAACTTCGTGCTGGCCGATTTCGGCACGCCGGAGAAGGCCGAGGCGGCCGACGCGTTTCTGCGCAAGCGCGGCATCATCGTGCGCGGCGTGCGCGGCTACGGCCTGCCCAACTGCCTGCGCGTCACCGTCGGCACGGGGGAAGAAGTGCACGCGGCGGTCGAGGGCCTGACCGCGTTCATGCAGGGCACTCATGGCTGACGCAAGAGAGCCTCCCCCTCCCCTTGAGGGCTTGGGCCGCGAAGCGGACCGAGGCCGGGGGGAGGGGTGCGCACAGCCGCGAGCTGCGGCTGTACTCACCCCTCCCCCCTACCCCTTTCCTCAAGGAGAGGGGGAGCAACCCGGGCACCCTCATGTCTGACCCCCTCTTCCGCCGCCTCACCCTGCTCGGCATCGGCCTGATCGGCAGCTCCGTCGCCCGGATCGCGCGTGAACGCGGCGACCTGGCGGCCGAGGTTGTGGTCAACGCGCGCACCCAGAAGACGCTGGACCGCGTCGTGCAACTGGGCTTCGCCGACCGGGTGGAACTCGACCCGGCGCGCGCCGTGGCCGGCGCGGATTGCGTGATGCTGGCCGCGCCGGTGGGGGCCTTCGCCGAGCTGGCCGCCCACATCGCGCCGCATCTCGCGCCGGGAGCGATCCTGACCGACGTGGGGTCCACCAAGCAATCCGTCATTCGCGACGTGGGGCCGCTGGTGCCGGCGGGCGTGCATTTCGTGCCGGCGCATCCGGTGGCCGGCACCGAATATTCGGGCCCCGATGCCGGCTTCACCACCCTCTTCCAAGGCCGCTGGACCCTGCTCACCCCGCCGCCCGGCACCGACGAGGCGGCGGTGGAAAAGGTCGCGGAACTGTGGCGCCGTTGCGGCTCGATGATCGAGCAAATGGAGCCGGCGCATCATGATCGGGTGCTGGCGATCGTGTCGCATCTGCCGCACCTGATCGCCTTCACCATCTGCGGCACCGCCGACGACCTGGCCGACGAGAGCCGCCAGGAGGTGTTGAACTTCGCGGCCAGCGGGTTCCGCGATTTCACCCGCATCGCGGCGAGCGACCCGGTGATGTGGCGCGACATCTTCCTCAACAACCGCGAGGCGCTGCTGGAGATGCTGGCACGCTTCATGGAGGACGCGCAGGCGATGTCGCGCGCGGTGCGCTGGGGCGACGCGGCCTATATCGAGGACATGGTCGAGCGCGGCAGAAAAATCCGCCGCAGCCTGATCGAACTGAAACAGGCGTAGGGCGGCCGGGGCGGGGGACGGCGCGGGTGGCGCAGGCCGCCCCGCCGGCGACCGCGGCATCGCGAATCGCAACGGCGGGGCCCGCCGCCGCCCGGCCCCGTGCGTCCGCCTCGGTTCATCCGTGCGAGTTGACCACCGGCCGGCGGCGGCCGACCAGCCCTGAATGAAACCGCGTCGGCTGCGGACGAGAAAGAGGCTCCCCCTCCCCTTGTGGGAGGGGGAGTTAGTTTCTTGCGAGAGGTCAGGGCGGCCCGGTGGCGACCGCCGCGGCCGGCGCGTATGGTTCCGCTACCGGATCGAATGGATCGTCCGCCGCCTCGCCGATGAAGAACCCCAGCGCGCGGCGAAGCGCATCCCGTGTCAGCTCCAGCCAATCCCAATTGCTCGCCGGCTGCCTGTCCTGCTCTCGGCTGAACGCCGCCTGCCGGCGGCCCTTCTCCTGCATCAGAGTGGCGATGCTGCCGCCACCCAGGCGGATGCTGTCGAACAGCGTGTTCCAGAA
>JBEKNT010000292.1:0-8696 GCA_049522565.1 Acetobacteraceae bacterium | reverse complement strand
CCAAGGAAATCGGCGCCTGCGTGCTGGCGCTGCGCAACGCATCGCATATCGGCCGCATCGGCACCTATGGCGAGCTCGCGGCGCGCGCCGGCTGCGTCTTCACCGCCTTCGTCAACGTCGCCGACAATCGCGACATCGCCGCGCCGTTCGCCTGCGCCGAGCCGCGCCTGGGCACCAATCCGTTCTGCACCGCGGTGCCGGGCGCCGACGGCTACTCGGTGATGCTCGACATGGCCACCACGACGATCGCCGCCGGCAAGGCGCGCGTTGCGTTCAACAAGGGCGTGCCGGTGCCCGAGGGCACGCTGATCGACGCCGCGGGCCAACCCACCACCGATCCCGCCGGCTTCATCCGCGACCAGACCGGTGCGCTGGTCACCTTCGGGCGGCACAAGGGCTCCGGCATGGCGGTGCTGTGCGAGATCATGGCGGCGGCGGTCGGTGGCGGCCAGCGCGTCGACGAGCCGGTGCGGGGCGGCATCCTGAACTCGATGCTGGCGACGGTGATCGACCTGTCGAAGCTCGGCGATCCGGCCGCGATCGGCGAGGCCGTGGAGGCGACCAAGGCGCATATCCGATCGAGCCGCGTGGCGCCCGGGTTCGACGAGATCCTGCTGCCCGGCGAACCGGAGCGCCGCTCGGCCGACTCCCGACGGCGCGACGGCATAGCGGTGGACGATACCACCTGGCGTGACGTCTGCGCGGCAGCCGGGACGCTCGGCATCACCGAGGCGGAGATCGCCCAGGCGGTCGGTGCGAACCGCGCGTAACGCCACCGTGGCTGCGGAACGTTACCGGCAGCGGCGCCGGGCGGTGCTTGCACAGGCGGCTCGGCTCCTTTCCGCACGCGCGGTCGCGCAGGCAATGGTGAGGCGGCCGGAGTGACCGGTCGCCCCGCCCGCGAAGTTGAGGCCGGCGGCAGACGGCATTAGGGTCCGACGCGCTTCGGATGGGTGGCCGAGCGGTCTATGGCAGCGGTCTTGAAAACCGCCAGGGGGCAACTCCTCGTGGGTTCGAATCCCACCCCATCCGCCACTTCAGAACACAACTGCGAACGCCGGGCGTAACCGATTTCACGCCCGAGGCGGCGGCAAGAGTTCTGAGCGGCTGAATGAATGGACGATGACGACATCGAACGGCGCGGGCTGCGCGGTTCCCGCCTCGATCATGCGCTGGAATTCGGGGCGGCGGTCGTTGGTGGCCGATGCGCCTGGCTCGACATTGGTCTCGACGAGCTGGTAGCCGCGCGACTGGCAGTAGGTTTCACCCTGCCGCTTCTGGTCGGGGATGGAGACATCATGCTCGGCCTAATCCTAGCCGTGGCTGCGCTTTGGGCGATTTCTTGTTACGCCTGCTGCTTGGTCCTTGGCGAGACTGCCAGTCCAAGGAACACCAGGACCGCCTGGTTGAGCCGCAGGATATCCTCGTCGTCCAACCTGCCAACGCGAGCGCCAACTTTGATCTTTGGCACGGTGGTAATCTTGTCCACCATGAGGCGGCAGGCGGCGCGCAGGCCGTTGCGCTCGTTCGGCTCCACCGGCAGACGGAACAGCGGTGCGTCCGTCTCATCCGTGGTGAAGGCGCAGATGGTGATCGAGTCGGTCGCGTCGAAACTATCGTCCTGAACGACGACGACGGGGCGCGGCTTGCCCGCGTAATCCTTGCCGCCGGCGACGGTCCAGATGTCGCCTCGCCTCATTCATCGCCCCAGTCCGTCACGGCGTCGATGAACCCCTGATCCTCCCGCGCGTGAGCACTGGCGGCAATGGCGGCCGACTGCCGATGCGCTTCAGACCGGAACGCAGGGGAGCGCACGTCCGGCACCCAAATCTGGATCGGGCGCAGACCTTGCTTGCGCAGGCGCTCGCGGTGCTCCCGCACCTTGATACGCGAAGGCTTGGCGCTTGAGGCCGAGGCCATGACAAGTCTCCGATGGAGTTACATGTAACTTACCATGAACTCCCGGACTTCGCCAGTCCTTTCGCCGCGTAAACCCTGGCGACGAACCCTCCCCTCTTTCCGGCCCTTGCCTGCCCCAGTGAGGTGCGGATGGCGCTGCGACCGTTGATATCATTGGGCGTTCAGGCAGAAACGGCTGGCAGAGGGCCTTTGGCCGCTCACTGAAAAGCTAGATAATTCCACCCACATACGCGGGCCGGACGGCCGGGATAACCAGCGGCTCCCGCTTTGAACTCCGCCGCCTCGCCGAATACAGCGACGAGGCCATCCTTGCAGAACTGCGCCGGGTCGCGGCGCTGGTTCCAGACGGTGCATTTCTTGATCCGATTTTGAACGGCTTGGCCGCGTCCGTCGAAACACGATTCGGCGTCGCTTTGGGTCATGGTTCAAGGCGCTCGGAGTAGCGGGACTTGCACATCGATCTCCGCTTTCGCGTGTTACATCGCGACCGCTCGCCAGTGCAATCGGCTGGTCTTCCCACCTCTCAATCTTCCATGCCGAGCCGTTCCTTGTAATCCGGATCCCAAGCCGCCAGCCGGCCCGATTTCACCCGTTCTTCCATCGGCATCGAGACTGGTTTGCGCGCATTGGTCGGCCGGGTGGCGATGATCCCCGCCCCCTCCAACTCCGCCATCCGCGCCGGACTGTAGCCCAGCACCCCGCCCAGGATTTCCTGGTTGTGTTCCCCAAGCCGCGGCCCCGGCCCACGCACGGCGAGCGGCAGCTTCGACAGTTTCCAGGGCCGGCCTATGACCGTGCGTTGTTTGCCCATCTCCCGATCGGGCGGATACGCCACCGTCTCCAGCAGGCCGCGCGCCTTCACGTGTGCGTTCAGGTGCAGGTCGCGGGCATCGAACACCGCGCCGGCCGGCACGCCAGCCGCCTGGAGCAATTCCATCGCCGCGAACTTCGTTTGCCCCGCCATCCACGCGCTGATGATCGCGTCGATCGCGTCATGGTTGGTCATGCGTGCGTCGTTCGTGGCGAAGCGCTCGTCCGTTGCCAACTCCGGTCTGCCGATCGTCCGGCAGAGCGCCGCCCATTCCTCGTCGTCACGCGCCAGAACGGTGCACCATGCGTCGTCTCCGGCGCAGCGATAGCATCCCTGCGGCGCCAGGAACGGATGGCGGTTGCCGATGCGCTCGCCAAGCCGGTGGTTGGCCTCCCAGTCCAGCACACGCTCGCTCAACATGTAGGTGCCAAGTTGGTACATGCCGACATCGACCCAGAGCCCCTTGCCGAAACGATGCCGGTAGCGCAGTCCCAGCAGCGTGCCGCTGACCAGTGCCCAGGTGGCAAGGAAATCCACAAAGGATTGCCCGGCCTTCGACGGCTCATCGCCACGGTAGCCGGTGACATAGGCCAGCCCGTGCGTCGCCTCCAGCGTGGTCGCCTGGCCAGGATATTGCGAATACGGGCCGTTGTGGCCGAAGCCGCTGCACGAGACCATGATCAGCCCGGGGCGCAGTTTCACCGCGTTGGGATAGTCCAGCCCCCAGTTGCGCATCACGCGCGGCGTGAAGTTTTCCATCACCACGTCGCTGACCTTGATGAGGTCGGTCAGCACCACCCGCCCCTCGGGCCGGCTTAGATCGAGGGCGACAGATTTTTTGCCGCGATTGAGCAGATTGAAGCTGCCGATCCGGTTCCATGGATCGTCGCCCAGAAGATTGTCGGTCAGGACGCTGGTGAGCGCACCGCCGCGCGAGGTGTCCAGCCGACTGTGACCTTCGACCTTGATCACCTCGGCGCCAAGGTCGGCCAGCAGCCCGCTGGCGTAGGGCAACGAGATAACGTTGCTGATATCAACGATGCGCAGGCCTGCCAGCGGCAACTTGCCACTGTCCGGCGTGGAACGATCGTCGGTCATGCTCCGTCCCTCAAATTACGCCGCGGGCACGCAGCGCATCCAGCGCCGCGGCATCGCAGGCAAGCAGCGCGCCGTAGATCTCGCCATTGTGCTGCCCCAGCAACGGCGCGGGGCGCCGATAGGTGGAGTTGCTGGCGGACATTTTCCACAGATGGAATGGCACCTTGATCTTGCCGATCACCGGATGCTCCACCTCCTCGAAATAGCCTCTGGCCATCAGGTGTTCGCACTTCGCGAGGTCTTCCGGCGTCTGCACGATGCCAAGCAACATGCGGTATTTCTCCGACGCGGTCTTGAACATCTCCGCCATGGTGCGATCTTTTGTCGCAGCCAAAATGATCGCGTCCAGCTCGGGACCATGGTGCACGCGCTCCACCAGATCGGCGAAACGGTGTTCCTTCAGTTCCGGCTTGCCGAAGAAGTCGGCGATGCCGTCCCAGGTGACACCGCCGCCGGGTTGCGCCACGAAATACCCGTCCTTGCACGGCATCACCTGGCCGAAATTGCTGCCCTCCGGATGCCGTCGCCCCTGCACCCCGCCGGCGAAGCTGTAGTACGGCTGGTTGAGCACCAGGCTGGAGGTGATCACATCCTGGATCGAGAGATCGACCTGTTGGCCGGCACCCGTCAGGTCGCGCGTGACCAGCGCCACCAGCGTCCCCAGGAAGCCGTTCATCCCGGCTTCGTACTGGCCGGGAAATCCGCCGTGCTTCAGCGGTTCGCGATCGACGGTCCCACTGATCGCCATGATCCCGCTGGTGGCATAGGCAATGATCTCGTCGCTCTTGTAATGGCTGTACGGCCCGGTCTGGCCGAACGGCGTGATCGAGGTCATCACCAGGCCCGGATTCTCCTGCGCCAGACTGGCATAATCCAATCCGCGCGCAGCCAGGTAGCCGGGTGAAAAACTTTCCACGATGACATCGACTTCGCTGGCGAGCCGGCGCAGGATCGCCGCCCCTTCCTCGGTGTCCAGGTTCAGGGTGATGCCGCGCTTGTTCAGATTCAGCATCAGGTAGAACAGGCTCTTCTCCGGGTCGGGATCATCCTGGAAGAACGGCGGCGTGCGGCGCCCGCTCTCCCCGTGGGGAGGTTCGACCTTGATCACATCGGCGCCGAAATCGCCGATCAGCCGCGCTGCCAATGGCCCTGCAATTCCCTCGCTGAGATCAAGCACCCGCACGTCATCAAGCGCCCAAGGCCCCACCATCGCTTAACTCCCGCACGTCGGCCGCGGCGCGATCGCGTGGCCGACTTCTTCCAGGCCGCCTGGGACGCAACAGCGCGGCGCCCTCCGCCTGCTTGTCAGCGAGGCAGGACGCCACAGTCGTGCCTTGGCGGAATGCGCTGTGCCGTTCCGCGCTACGCTACGCCGCATCCTCGACATCCCCGAGACCGGCAGACTACTTCCTTGGCATGTCGAGGCCGCGCCGAGCCACCTGGTCGCGCATCACCTGCGTGCTGCCGTGGTTGATGCCGGACTGGAACGCGCCCATCAGGTTGTGCGCGAACACCCCATCCTCGACCGCATGCGGCGAGCCGTGCAGCAACTGGCCGTAGGGGCCAAGCATCTGGCTGATCGCTTCCGTTGTCCGCACGCCGTGTTCCGGCGCCCAGACTTTTTCCGCCGATCCTTCGTAGGTGAAAGTGCCGCCGTTGTTGACGATGGACATGCTGCGCATGGTCATCAGCCGGCAGACCTGCGCCTCGATCCACAGCTCGGCGATCTTGTCGCGGATCGCCGGATTGCTCGCCGGGGCATAGCCGTCGAACGTGTTCGACTTGACGAAATTGACGATGTCCTCATCGCGGCGGACCGAGATCAGGTAGCGCGACGCGCCGACGCGGTCGAGGTTCAGGCCCATGGAGCCGACGCGCCAGCCCTCGTTTTCCTTGCCCAGCAGCGAGGATGCCGGAATGCGCACGTCGTCGAAAAAGGTTTCATTGGTGCGCTGGTGGCCATAGGTGGTGCCCACCGGCGCTGCCGGATCGTTCTGGATCGTCCATAGCGGCCGCACGGTGATGCCGGGGGTGTCCATCGGGAACAGGAAAATCGAGATGCCGCGATGCTTCGGCAGGTTCGGATTGGTCCGCGCCATCAGGTAGATGTGCGTCGAGACATGCGCCGATGACGTGTACATCTTCTGCCCGTTGATGACGTACTCGTCGCCGTCGCGCACCGCGCGGCATTGCAGCGACGCCAGGTCGGCGCCGGCATGCGGTTCGGTAAAGCCGAGCGCGAACGAAACCTCGCGCTTGATCAGCCGCGGGATGTAGTACTGCTTCTGCTCTTCGGTGCCCGCCGCCATGATCGCCGGCGCGCCGCTGCCACCCATGCCGACGGGGATGTCCATCCGGGTGAACTCTTCCTCGACGATGTACTGTGACATGCGGTCGCCGCCCTGGCCGCCGTATTCCTTCGGATAGGCGATGCCGAGCCAGCCGCGCTCGTAGATCTTGCCATACAGCTCCTTCATCGCGTCGCTGGCGCCGGGGCCGCGACCGGCCGCAGTGTTCGACTCCGACGATCCCCGTGCGGCCAGAACCTCTTCCGTCACGTTCTCGGCGATGAACGCCCGGACCTCGCGCCGCAAGGCCTCCTGCTCTGGGGTGTATGCGAAGTGCATTTCTGTCATCTCCTCGGGAACCACGGTCCGGGTCGGCAGGCCCAACCCGGTAAATCTGCACGCTGGCGGAATTGCACGCAATGTCGGCCCGGAACCGCGAAACCCGGCGCGGTGGCCGCGATGGCCTCGCCGGAGTTCGCCGCAACGATAATTTACACCAAAAGCCGCGTTACTGGCGGCATGCGCAATGCACGCAGGTCTGTCATGCAATTAGATAAAATCGCGGAAAAGCCTCGGCCGGCCCGCAACATCCGGGTCACACCGTCAAACTTCCGGATTTCGTCGCGAACAGCTAGCTTGCTCTCGATCGGGCGACGGCATCGGTCGTCGGGGAAATCCCCGACCCATGGAGGGAACGAATGAAACGACGTGCATTCATGGCGGCCGCCGCCGCGACCGCGCTCGCCCGCCCCGCAATCGCTGCCGCTACCAAACCGCTGCAGTTCGTGCCACAATCGAACCTGACCAGCCTCGATCCGGTGTGGACCGCGGCGACCGTCACCCGCAATTTCGCGCTGATGGTTTACGAGACGTTGTACGCCCGCGACATCTCCTACACGCCACAGCCGTTGATGGTCGAAGGTCACGTCATCGACGATGACGGCAAGCGTTGGACGATGCGGCTGCGCGAGGGACTGCTGTTTCACGACGGCACACCGGTCCTCGCGCGGGACTGCGTCGCATCGTTGCAGCGCTGGCTGAAGCGCGACCAGGCCAACACGATTTTCGCACCACGCGTCGCGGCGATCGAGGCGCCGGACGACCGCACCCTGGTGTGGCGTCTGAACAAGCCGTTCCCCACCTTGCCCGCTTTCCTGTCGAAGGCCCAGCCGCAGCCGGTGATCATGCCGGCACGCCTGGCCGCCACGGATCCGTACACCCAACAAACCGAGATCGTCGGCTGCGGACCATTCCGCTTCCTGGCCGACGAGTACATCTCCGGCAGTCATGCCGCCTTCGCGCGATTCGATCGGTACAAGCCACGCCAGGAGCCACCGTCCTATGTCGCCGGCGGCCACCACGTGAAGCTGGATCGCGTCGAATGGCGGATCATTCCCGATCCCGCCACAGCGGCGAACGCCTTGACCACGGGCGAGGTGGACTGGCTGGAGCTGCCGCAGCCCGACCTGATTGCCATGCTGAAGCAGCAGCGCGGCGTGAGCACAGGGTTGTTGGATATCTACGGCACCTACGGGCATCTGCGACCGAATCACATCCAGGGGCCGACCAGCAATCCCGGGGTGCGACGGGCCATGGTGGCGGCGATCAACCAGAAGGACGAGATGATCGCCACGATGGGCGACGACCCGGCGATGTGGCGGGTGCCGGTGGGTTATTTTGTGCCCAGTTCGAAATGCGCCAACGATGCCGGCATGGAAGCGGTGACCAAGCGTCACAGCGTGGATGAGATTAAGGCGATGCTGGACAAGGCAGGCTATGACGGCGGCCGCATCGCTTTCATGCATCCGACCGACCAACTCGCCTATGACGCGCTATCAACCGTGGCGATCGATGCGTTCCGCAAGGTGGGACTCAATATCGATGACCAGCAGGTGGACTGGGGCACGATTCTGCAACGGCGCAATTCCAAGGCGCCGCTCGACAAGGGTGGCTGGTCGATGTTTCCCGGCGGCGCGCCCGGCGGAGACTTCGTCGATCCGCTGGTCGAGGGCCCCGTCCGCAGCAACGGCGCCCAGGCCTGGGTAGGCTGGCCGGACGATCCGCAACTGGAGGCTATCTACGCGGCCTGGATCGATGCCCCCGACGACGCGACGCGGCGACCGCTGGAGCAGAACTATCAGGTCGCGGCGTTCAACTCGGTGCCGACCATCCCGCTGGGGCAGTATCTGCCGCATGCCGCGTGGCGATCGAACCTGACTGGGTTGCTGAAAGGGTCGGCGCCGGTTTTCTGGGGAGTCGAGAAGGCGTAGCTTACCGGCCATCAGATCGGTCACAGAGAGGAAATCAGCATGGCGCAGGCGCACGACGAGACACTCAAGCTGCTCGACTGGGAGGCGCTGGAGGTCGGCGAACAGCTACCCTCGTTCTCCTATGTGCTGACACAGCAGATGATGGACGAGTATCGTCAGGGCGTGATGGACCCCGAGGCCGCCTTCCCCACCATCTCGCACAAGGTCGACGTGCAGCCCTACCATATGGTCTATCGCGACAATGGTTCGGTGAATGCGCGCTGCGCCTTTTACTGCTATAATCCGCCGATCGCCGGCAAGCGTATCACG
>JBEKNT010000291.1:0-8702 GCA_049522565.1 Acetobacteraceae bacterium | reverse complement strand
CCCCTTGTGGGAGGGGGTTGGGGGGAGGGGTCCGACGCGGCACGGACCCCTCCCCCCAACCCCCTCCCTCAAGGGGAGGGGAGTATCCTGACCTGCTAGGTGTCGGGGACGAGCTTGCGGAACGCGTCGAAGCTCATCTCCCCGGCGTATTTCTGCCCGTTGATCACGAAGCTCGGAGTCGAGTCGATATTCCATTGCTTCTGGTCGTCGGCCTGCCCTTGCAGGATCCAGGAACGCAGCGAATCGTCCGCGATGGCCTGGTCGAAGGTGGGGCGGGTCATGCCGGCGAGAGCAGCGGTCTTCCACAACTCGTCCGTGGTGTTCACCCCGCGGGCGAAGGCCCAGCGGTCCTGGTTGGCGAACAACGCCATGACGAACGGCTCGTACCGCTCGGGCGGCAGGTAGCGCGCCACCATGGCGGCGGTCAGCGCCACCTGGTCCAGCGGGAAGTCGCGGAACACCCAGCGCGCCTTGCCGGTATCGACCAGCTCGGACTTGATTTGTGGGTAGGTCTCGCGCGCGAAGGCGGCGCAATGGGTGCAGGTGAGGGAGAAGAACTCCTGCACGGTGACCTTGGCATCGGGCTTGCCGTCGCTTCGCTCGGCTTCATGCGGGTCCGCGGCGCGCGCTGGACGCGGGCGGAGGACGGCCGGAACAGCCATTCCGGCGACAACAACAGATAGTAGGCCGCGGCGGTTAATTGGCATTGGAACCTCTATATGTGGTAGATTACTGCTTGGGTGTTCGGTTTGTCGAGGACTTCCCGCGCGCGCCGTCGGCCAGCACGGCACGGCCAAGCGCGGCAAGCGCGGCGCGTAGCTCCCCCTCCGGCAGCGTGGCCACCGCGGCCTCGGCCGCCGTGGCGACCCAGGGCGGTATCGGCTGCGGCGGGGCGGCTTGCGGCGCGATCGACGTGGTCTGGACGAAGCGCAGGCTGCGGACCGTCGTGGTCCCCAGATGGGTGTTGATCCGGCTGATCAGCTCCGTCGCGTAGTGTTGCAACTCCATCGCCACCGGGCCGGCACAGGCGATGGTCAAGGTGCCGGCGGCCAGGCGGCGCGGCACGCTGACCGCAGCCAGCATCGGCCCGACGATAGAGTCCCAGTCCGCCATAACCTGGGCGGTGCCGGCGCCCATCGCCCGGAACGCCGGCCGCGCGATCCTGGGCACCAGCGCGCCGAGCGGGCGCGGGCCGTAGACGTGCCGGTCCGGGGTTGCCATACCGGATTTCGTGTTGCCCTCGTCCGCCATCGCCTCCGCCGAGTCGCTCCTGCGCTGGTACGACCGCCACCGGCGCCGTCTGCCCTGGCGCGCGCTGCCGGGCAAGGTGCCAGATCCTTACCACGTCTGGCTCAGCGAGATCATGCTGCAACAGACCACCGTGGTGGCGGTGATTCCCTACTATGAACGCTTCCTGGCCCGGTTCCCCACGGTCGAGGCGCTGGCCGCCGCGGCGTTGGACGACGTGCTATCGGCCTGGGCGGGCCTGGGGTACTACGCCCGCGCCCGCAACCTGCACGCCTGCGCGCGGGCCGTCGTGGCCGCCGGCGGGTTTCCGCGCGACTTGGCCGGGCTGGGCGCGCTGCCCGGGATCGGCGAGTACACCGCCCGCGCTGTCGGAGCAATCGCCTTCAACGTCCCGGCGGTGCCGGTGGATGGCAATGTCGAGCGCGTGGTGGCGCGGCTGTTCGCGGTCGCCGAGCCACTACCCACCGCCAAGCCGGCGCTGCGGCGGTTGGCCGACCGGCTCGGCACCGATCCACACGCTGTTGCGCGGCCGGGGGATTTTGCCCAGGCGCTGTTCGACCTGGGCGCCACGGTCTGCACGCCGGCGAGCCCGGCCTGCGGCCTGTGTCCGTGGATGACCGGATGCGCCGGCCGGCTGGCCGACATCGCGGCGGAGCTGCCGAGGCGCGCAGCAAAGCCGCAACGTCCGCTGCGCCACGGCGTGCATTTCTGGCTGGAAGACACCGCCGGCAACGTGCTGCTGCGCCGGCGCCCGGAAGCCGGTTTGCTCGGCGGGATGGCGGAGCTGCCGGGCACCGACTGGCGCGCCGCACCCTGGCATCCCGACGAGGCGCTCGCTCTGGCGCCGATGCCCGCTCCCTGGCGACCGGCCGGCCAGGTGCGCCACGGCTTCACCCATTTCGCGCTGACCATCGAGCTGTTCGCGGCGCGGGTGGATCAGGTCGAAGGAGAGGGCTTCCTGCATCCGGTCGAGCAATTGCACGCGGCGGCGCTGCCGTCGGTGATGCGGAAGTGCGTCGCTAGGGCTGCGGGCCAGAAAACCTCTCCCGCTGCGCAGGAGAGGTAGGCGCGAAGCGCCTGGTGAGGGTGCAACGGGGCGCACGCATCGCCCTCACCCTACCCTCTCCCGCGAAGCGGGCGAGGGGGTGCTTTCGCCCAGATCCCACCAGATCCCGGCAAACGCCGCGATCCCCTCGCGCGCCGGGGCGATCAGCAGGTGCTCGTCCGGGCCGTGCTGCTTGCAGCCGTTATAGCTGTGCGGCACCCAGACCAGCGGCACGCCGAGATGATCGACGAACACGTCCCCCGGCAGGCCCCCGGACGCGTTCGGAATGACCTGCACGTGCCGCCCGAGCGTGCGTTCCATGCTGGCAACCGTCCAGCCAACCCAGGCATGCGCCGGGTCGGTGCGGCTCGCCGGCATGCGGATGCCAGCGTTCTCGATCCGCACATCGGCAAATCCCTCCGCATCCAGATGCCGCCGCAACGCCGGCTCGAACACTGCGGGATCGCTGTCCACCGTGTAGCGGATCTGGCAGTGCGCCCTTGCGTTCGGCGCCACCGCGTTCACCGGGTTTTCCGGCCGGCCGGACACCATCGCCAGCACGATGAAGCTGTTCCAGCCGAAGATCTTCTCCGCCGAGGTCAGCCCGGGCTCACCCCACTCGGCATCGATCGTTGCTGCCTCGCCGCCGCCGCCCACCGGGCAGCCGGCCAGCACAGAGCGAACGCTGGCCGGCACGCCATTCGCCGGCAGCCAGTCGCGCACCAGGATCTTGCCCCGCCGGTCGATGATCGCGCCCAGCGCGTGGGTCAGCACCACGGCGGGGTCGGTGGTCAACCCGCCCCAATGGCCTGAATGCACGCCGCCCGGCCGCAGGTCCACCACCAGGTCGAAATGGAACGTGCCGCGCGTGCCGGTGGCGATTGTGGGCACATCGGGCATCACCCGCGGACCATCGCTGGCGATCAACACGTCCGCCGCCAGTTTTTCCCCCCGCGCGGCGACGAACTCGCGCAGACCGACCGAGCCGCGTTCCTCGCTGGTTTCCAGCACCAGCTTGAGGTTGAACCCCAGTTTGCCGCCCCGCTCCTCCTGCACCGCTTGAAGGGCGGCAAGGTTCAAGGCGTGCTGGCCCTTGTTGTCCGCCGTGCCGCGGCCGTACCAGCGATCGCCCTCCTCGACCAGCGCCCACGGGTCCAGGCCCGCACGCCACTGATCGTGCAGCCCGCGCACCGTGTCGCCATGCCCGTAGGTCAATACTGTTGGCCGCGCAGGGTCTTCCAACCGTTCGGCCAGCAGGATCGGGCCGAAGCCGACAGCCGGGTTCGGGTGGATTTCCACGGAAAAGCCCATCCGCTCCAGCCAGGGTTGGATCGCGCCGGCCAGATAGCGTTCCACGTCGGCTGCGTGGCCGGGGTCCTGCGAGGTGCTGGGAATCGCCACGAGCTCCGCCAAATGGTCGCGGAAGCGGTTTGAGTCGAAGTAGCTCATAGCGCGCGCCACGGCGCTGTCCCGCGATGCCATGTCAGGGTCCTTGGTTGATCTGCCCATGATGGCAGACCCCGCTGCGATGGGCCAGCAACGATGCCGGTTTGCGGTCACCGGCTGCCGCGTAACGATCCAATAACGCCACGCAACGGCGAGGCGCGCGCTAGTCCCTTCCGGTTCGGTAAGCAAATGTTGAATTGTTACGGTGCAAATCCTGACCTTGTGATCGCCCCCGGCCGCACGTTGCCGTTGCCAGTGTGTCATGGTTGACTCACCGCTGGAATCCGGCCTTCCCAACCAAGAGGACGGCGCATGTCGATTGCGCGATATACCGGCCGCAAATCGCTCCAGGCCATTGCCGCGAGCGCCGAAGGCCACGGCAAGGGTTTGACGCAGACGCTCGGTCCCCTCTCGCTGGTCGGGCTGGGCATCGGCTGCATCATCGGCGCCGGCATCTTCGTCCTCACCGGCAAGGCAGCCGCAAGCTATGCCGGCCCGGCGATCTCCTTGTCCTTCATCCTGTCCGGTATCGCCTGCGCGTTCGTCGGCCTCTGCTACGCCGAACTGGCGGCGATGATCCCGGCTTCGGGGAGCGCCTACACCTACGCCTATGCAACCGTCGGCGAGATATTTGCCTGGATCATCGGCTGGGACCTGATACTCGAATACGGCATGGGCGCCGCCACGGTCGCTGTCGGATGGTCAGGTTATTGCGTCAGTCTGCTCGGCAGTTTCGGCATCCACATTCCGGCACAATGGGCGCAGGCGACCGGCGAGGCCGTGAAGCTGGCCGACGGAACCGCGACTACCGCCATTCTCAATCTGCCTGCCGTGCTGATCGTTGCCGCCCTCACCGGCCTGCTGATGTTCGGCACCAGGGAATCGACACGCATCAACAATATCATGGTCGCGTTCAAACTGTTCGTTGTCGGCGCCGTCATCGTCGTCGGTGCGTTCTACGTTGAACGGGCGCATTGGACGCCCTTCATCCCGGAAAACACCGGCAGCTTCGGCAATTTCGGCTGGAGCGGCATCCTGCGCGGCGCCTCGGTGGTGTTCTTCGCGTATATCGGTTTCGATGCCGTCTCGACCGCCGCGCAGGAGGCAAAAAATCCGCAGCGCGACATGCCGATCGGCATCCTCGGCTCGCTGATCATTTGCACGATCCTCTACGTCCTGATGGCGCTGGTGATGACCGGTATGGTGCCCTACCAGAAGCTGGGAGTCGCCGATCCGGTGGCGGTGGCGATCGACGCGACCGGCATCGGCTGGCTCTCGGTACTGGTGAAATTCGCCGCGCTTGCCGGGCTGACCACGGTGATCTTCGTCCTGCTGTTCGGCCAGGCGCGCATCCTGTTCTCGATTGCGCAGGACCGCCTGCTGCCGGAATTCTTCAGCACGGTGCACCCGCGTTTCCGCACCCCATTCGCCAGCCAGGCGCTGATCGGTGTCGTGGTGGCGCTGATCGCGGCGGCCTTTCCGATCGGATTGCTCGGCGAGATGGTCAGCATCGGGACGCTGTTTGCGTTCCTGCTGGTGTGCATCGCGGTGATCCATCTGCGGCGCAGCGCGCCAAGGACGAAGCGTCCGTTCCGCACCCCGGCTGTACCGTGGGTGCCCCTGCTTGGCGTTGGCTTTTCACTGCTGTTGATGGTCGGCCTGCCGCTGGCCACCTGGCTGCGACTGGTGGTGTGGCTGGCCATCGGCCTGGCGATCTATTTCGGCTATGGACACCGGCATAGCGTGGTGCCGGAGGCTCCCACCGGCTGACGAGCCTGATCGCGTTGGTTGTCGCATGCACCGCGCTGATGCCCGGCCAGACCGGGGCAGTGGCGTTGCGTCCGGACACCGGCGGAACGCGATGCGCGATCCGGCTTGACGTGCCGCTGCATCGCTTCGCCGCAATCGACGCTTGACGCTCGGCGGCAATCCGTCGAACCTGCAACAAAAGCGGGCGCCCGTCCGAGTAATGCGCCCCGCGCAGCGTCATCGTCGTGCCAAACAAACAAAAACGTTATACGCGCTGGCTGGGAGGCAAAGTAATGCTGGAATACCTGGAGCGGCAGAAATCGCTGACTGCAAACCAATGGAAGATCTTCGCCGCGGCGACGATCGGCGACATGCTCGACTTCTTCGATTTCTATCTGATCGGCTTCGTCCTGGCGTTCATCGTCGGCGGCTGGCATCTGACCTATGGGCAGTCGGGGGCAATTCTGCTCTCGTCCGGCATCGGCGCGCCGCTCGGCTCGCTGTTCTGGGGTTGGATGGCCGACCGGATCGGCCGGCGCTCGGTAATGATCCTCACCGTACTGAACTTCTCCATCGCCACCGGAGCCATGGCGTTCACCCCGGATCACGGCTGGCTGTTCCTGTCGATCTGCCGGTTCTTTGTCGGCATGGGCGTGACCGGTCTCTACACCGTCGATATCGCGATCGTGCAGGAGTTCGTGCCGGCCTATAAACGCGGCTGGGTCACCGGGGTGACGACCAGCCTGTTGCCGGCGGGCACGCTGCTGGGCGCCCTGGCGGGGGCCTTCCTGGAGCCTTCCGTCGGCTGGCGCGGCCTGTTCGTGGTTGGCCTGATCCCGGCGCTGCTGACGCTGCTGATCCGCGCCTGGGTGCCGGAGTCGCCGCATTGGCTGATCGGCAAGGGGCGCATCGACGAAGCGCGCAAGTCGCTGGCCTGGGCGTTGCAGGTCGATCCCGCATCGATCCAATTGCCCACGACCGTGGCGGCGGTGCAAAAGACCGCGTGGCGTGAGCTGTTCAAATACCCGCGCAGCCTGGCGGCAGCCTGCCTCACCGGCATCAGCCAGACCGGCACCGTCGGGCTGAGCCTGTGGATGACCACGTTGTTCGTGCTGGTGCTGAAGATCAATGCCAACCAGGCATCGTATCTGATCATCTGGGTCGGCGCGATTTCCATCTTCGGCCGCCTGTTCTGTTCCTGGATGTCCGACGCGCTGGGGCGCCGGCCCGCGGTGGTGATAAGCTGCGTCATCGGGGCGGCGACGATGTCGGCCGCGGGATACCTCAACAATGTCTATATCGGCGGCGTGTCGATCTTCTACGTGATGATCCTGGCGCAGAGCTTCTTCGGCAGCGGCAACTACGCGATCGTCGGTCCGTACATGGCGGAGGTCTGGCCGTCGAGATTGCGCGCCAGCGGGATGGGGCTCGGCTATGGCTTCGGCAATCTCGGCAAGTTCATCGGCCCGGCCGGGCTGGCGGTGATCGCCGGTTCCGACAATTTCGTTTCGCCGAAGGCGACGCTCGACGCGCTGATCCCGGCGATGAATTACTTCGGCTTCTGGTACCTGGTTGCCGCCGTCGCGATCTGGTTCATCGGGATCGAGACGAAAGGTCGCACAATCGGGGAGATCGACAGCACGTTGACCGCGTCGCCGGCGGTGGAACTGGCGCCGGAGGCGGCGACGCAATAGCAGCGGCCGATCGCCCGGCATTGCGTGGGACCGGCGCGCCAGTCAGCTAGCGACATCCGGGATCCCTTCGTATGGCCGAAGCAGGCTAAAAACCAGTTGCCAGTTTAGCTGCTTAGAATGAGCGCGGCTGGCACCTGTCCTTGAAGAGGATTAGCTGGCACCAGCACCAGATAAGCCACACCAACCATCATTACACCCATCGCGTACGGGAGAATCCTCCTGGCGGATTCTTCGATTTCGTCATCCGTTTGCTGACTTCGAAAGATTCGTCGGTAGACAAAGCGCCCGGCGGGAGGAGTCATGGCGATCATCTGCACGGCAAATGCGAAAAATATGAACACATAGGCCAGCACGCCGGCAAATCTCGCAATCATTCCTAACCAAGGGGATAACTGTCTGACAATTTTCTGATAAGGAACGTTTGGTGACAATATTGTGGGTTGCGCAGCCCCGATGGTCACGCCAGAAAACTTCAACTCAGCATCTCTCGGACCAGCGTAGATGATCTGTAGTGCTGCTCCGTCGTCGGGTTCCAAAAGATCAAACGTAACGGCAGCACTGTTCGGCGCGCCCCCCTGGGGGGAAAATGCGACACCGGTCAGAGTGCGGCTAACTTGCAGTATTTTGGTATCGAGTATCTCCGAGGTGCCGGTCACTTCCACGGCCAATGTCTGCAGTACGTCTGTCTTCATTATCGGTGTATTGCCACCATTCCAGAAATATATTCTAACGACGTTTACCGCTCTTGGGCCAATAGGATGTCCTTTATAAAATATTGTGATGTCGGAGGCCGAATCGCTACGATCGACGAGTGTGGCTCGTACAGGATCAACCAGAAAAGTCGGAATGCGTGTTGGCAGGGAAGCCCGATAGAAATACCAAGCCGCCACCAGCCCAACCACAGCAAGTACCACACCCACGATCCCAAGTATGCGGTCTATCGATGGCACAGCCTGATCTCCGATTCAGTAACATTTCAGCCCCATGTACGTTTCGTACGCTATCCATCTTGAATTCAACGATCAAGGCTTTTGTCGCGGCTTTTCTGCTCTTTTGCACCAGAAATGGTTGCCGCTTGGACGGGACGAAGCCGTTTGCGGCATAGCAAGCCAAGGGCAGCCTGATGGAGTGCGGTCTCCCAATGGTAGGGTGCCGACCGGAGCCGCACGGCCATCGACATCCCCGGGAATGTCGGATAACAGCTCGACAAAGTTGGCCCCCACCGCCTCGCGCATGCCGGGAGGAACACCCATGAAGATCTCCTACTTCGAAACCGGACGCTACGTTCCGCCGCCCGACCTCCCGCGCGAATGGCCGGTACCGCCGGCCGCCTACGATCCCGCCACCGGCGCCGAAGCCTTCCGCGGCATGGTCGAGCGCGTGCAATTCGTCGAAAAACTCGGCTTCGACTGGATCAGCGTTTCCGAGCACCACTATTCCCCGCGCATTCTCACCCCGTCGCCGGTCGTCTCCGCCGCCTGGCTCGCCGCACGCGTTCCCAACATCAAGATCGCCCTGCT
>JBEKNT010000290.1:0-8752 GCA_049522565.1 Acetobacteraceae bacterium | reverse complement strand
CATCCATGGCAGGCGGATGGACGCACCCCACCCCCGACCCCCTCCCACAAGGGGAAGGGGAGGCTGCTTCGCCAACTTGTCGCCGCTCACGGCGCGTAGCCAGGAATGCGCAGCGCGCGTTCCCAGCGCTCCATGATCCCGACCAGGATCGCCACCAGCGCGATATAGATCACCAGCAACAGGTACATCATTTCGCGCACGTTCAGCACCTCGGACCAGATCTGCGAGGCGGCGTAAAGCAGTTCCGGCACGCCGATCGCGTAGGCGAGAGTGGTCGTCTTCACCAGGTTGACCAGGTTGTTGGTCAGCGCCGGCAGGCAGATGCGCAGCCCGAGCGGCGCCAGCACATAGCGATAGGTTTGCAGCCGGCTGAAGCCGAGGCCCTCGGCGGCCTCGACCATGGTGCGCGGCACCGCCTCGACGCCGGAGCGGAAGATTTCCACGTTGAACGCGCCGGCGAGCAGGCTGAACGAGATCACCGCCCAGCCATAGCCGTCGATCAGCGGCGACCGCGCGCCGGCGTCGGACACGGTGGGCAACAGGCTGCCGACCGCGAAATAGAAGAACGCGAGTTGCACCAGCGGCGGCGTGTTGCGAAACGCCTGTACGTAGGCGCGCACGGCGCCTCGCGCCAGGGCCGAGCGGGTGGACAGCATCCAGGCGCCGAGCATGCCGAGCAGGATCGAGAGCAGAATGCAGGTCAGGGATAGCTCGATGGTGGTGCGCAAGCCGAGCAGGAAGCGCTGCCCGTCGAAGGCGTCGGTGAATGGCGAGAAGTTCAGGCCGTACCTGTCGTTAATCCAGCGGAACAGATCGGCGAGGCGGCCGGTCATGCTAAACCTCTCCCGCGCGCAACGCGGGAGAGGTTAGTGGCGCCGTCACTTCCCAGCCAGCTTCTGCTGCATTTCCTGGAGATACGGACTGGGCTTGATGCCCCATTTCGCTTCCAGCGCGATGATGTGCCCGCGCTTCAACCAATCCGTGCTCATCTGGCTGAGCAGCTTGCCGAACGGGCCATCGAGGTCGTCCAGCCGTACGCCCATCGCCCAAAGCTGCGGGTCCTCGGACGGCAACGGCATCTCGTAGTTGGCCCATTTCGGATCGCCGGCGGAGAGCGTGGATTCGATCAGCGTATCGTCGAACAGGAAGGCGACGCAGTTGCCCGCCGCCAGCGCGTTCAGCCCGTCCGGCACCGCCGGGAACACCACCATGTCGGGCTCATAGAGCTGTGCCACGCGGCGATTGTAATAGGCGCCCTGCACCGCGCAGACCTTGCGCCCCTTCAGGTCGGACCACTGCTTCAGGCCGGCCGATTTCAGCGCCAGCACATTGGTTGCGCCGGCGAAGTAGTTGGGCTCGACCATGCCGATGATCTTGCGACGCTCCGGCGTGTCGCCCAGCGTGGCGATAATCAGGTCGATGCGGCCCTGGCGCAGGAACTCCATCCGGTTCACCGCGGTCACCGGCACCAGTTCCAGCTTGACGCCGATCTTGTCCGCCACCTCGCGCGCGAGATCGATCTCCAGGCCGACGACCTGGCCGGAAGGGTCGATGAAACCCCAGGGCCGGTAGTCGTTCTTCACGCCGACCACCAGCGTGCCCTTCTGTTTCACCGCGGCGAGCGTGTCCTCCGCACGGGATGGCGAGGCCGCGAGGCAGGCCGTGAGCAGCAGCAAGGCGAGTGCGATCAGTCGTCGCATGGATTGTCTCCAAGACAGGGTGGCCCGGCGGCGAGCGTTGCGCGTTCGGCAGCATCCGCGCAAGTCCGATCGGATGATCTGGGACGCGGCGGCCCGGTGATGTCACGCCGTCCGCTGCCGACTTTAGGCGACGCCCAACAATTGCCGTGCCAGATAACGCACGGGTCCCGCCCAATTCGTCATGGCGGGCGAAGGCCCGCCATGACGGTGAGGTCGGTCGTGCACGTCACAAGATGACTCGTTTGTTCCAGGGCGTCGCCTTATCCGCCGAAGCCAAACCGTGCTATCAAACAGCGGGCAGCCAAAGGTCGGCGTATGAGTACGGCGGAAGCGGATCAGCTATTCGAGCGCCTATGGCATGGCGACGCGGCGATGGAGGAATGGGCTGCGACCGTTGCCGGCGGCTCTGCCAGGCCGATCTCCGACGACGCCATCGCCATCCATACCGGCTATCTGTTTGGCAACGCGACTGCCATCCGCACCAACAACGGGCTGGTGCTCGTCGACACGGGAAGCCGGGAAACCGCGAGCCAGACGCTCGCCACCCTCCGTCGCTGGGACGACAGCCCGGTTCATACCGTCATCTACACGCACGGCCATATCGATCATACCTGGGGGGCAAGGTTGCTGGATCAGGAAGCCGCTGCGAAAGGGATCGCGCGACCGCGCATCGTCGCCCACCGGAATGTCCTGCAACGCTTCCAGCGGTATGACACGACACATGAGCTGAACAGCCTGGTGATGGGTCGCCAGTTCAACCAGCCAGGCTACACATTCCCCGATCATCACCGTCGCCCCGACCAGATTTACGACGACGCTCTCAGCCTCACGATCGGCGGTGTGCGGATCGAGCTGTCGCACGGCCGTGGCGAGACCGACGACGCCACATTCGTTTGGCTGCCTGACAAGCGCGTCTTGCTGAGCGGCGATTTCGTGATCTGGGTGTTCCCCAACGCGGGCAATCCAAGAAAGGTGCAACGGTTCGCACCTGACTGGGCGGACGCGCTCCGACGCATGCAGGCGCTTGCTCCGGCGGTGCTGGTTCCCGGTCACGGTCCGGTGGTTTTTGGCGCAGAACGAGTGGCGCAGATCCTGCATGATGGCGCCGAAGTGCTGGAGAGTCTGGTCACGCAGACGGTAGCTCTGATGAACCAGGGACACGCGCTCGACGAGATCCTGCACGGTGTCGCGACGCCGCGGGACCTCATCGCCAAGCCCTATCTGCTGCCGAAGTATGACGATCCCGAGTTTGTCGTTCGCAACATCTGGCACCTGTACGCAGGCTGGTTCGATGGCGATCCTGCGCATCTCAAGCCCGCCCCTGCCGCAGCGCTGGCGGCTGAGATCGCGGCTCTGGCCGGTGGGGCCGACAAGCTGGCCTGGCGTGCCACGGAGCTTGCCGAAAGCGGTCGCACAAGGCTGGCGGCGCATCTGATCGAGTTTGCGAGCGCCGCGTCGCCCGGGTCTGCGGCGATTCAGGCGGCCCGGGCAGACGTCTATGCACGGTGCGTCGAAGCGGAGACATCGTTGATTGGCAAGGCGATCTTCGCGGTTTACCAGAGAGACGCAAAGGCACGGTCAATCGCGTAAAGCGCCCAAACGACCACCGCAGCACCCTCACCCGGCGCATCGCGCCGACCTCTCCCACCGCAGGCGGGCGAGGTTTCCTACCGGGAGGCCCGATGACCTACTCCTTCCTCCGCCTTGCGGCCGAGGCGCTGCGCGGCAATACCGGATGGCAACCGGCCTGGCGCGACCCTGAGCCGAAGCCCGCCTACGACGTCCTGGTGGTGGGTGGCGGCGGGCACGGCCTGGCGACTGCCTACTATCTCGCGCGCGAGCATGGCATCAGCAACGTGGCCGTGCTGGAGAAAGGCTGGATCGGCTCGGGCAATGCCGGGCGCAACACCACGATCATCCGCTCCAACTACCTGCTGCCGGGCAATGAAGCGTTCTACGAACACGCGATGAAGCTTTGGGAGGGGTTGGAGCAGGACCTGAACTACAACGCGATGGTGAGCCAGCGCGGCGTGCTGAACCTGTTCTCCAGCGACGCCGCCCGCGATGCGGCGGCGCGGCGCGGCAATGCGATGCGGCTGCACGGGGTGGACGCCGAATTGCTCGACACTGCGCAGGTGCGCGCCATGCACCCCTATCTCGACTTCGACAACGCGCGCTTCCCGATCAAGGGCGGCCTGCTGCAACGGCGCGGCGGCACCGCGCGACACGACGCCGTGGTCTGGGGTTTTGCCCGCGCGGCCGATCGCCGCGGCGTGGACATCCTGCAAAACTGCGAGGTCACCGGCATCACCGTCGCCGACGGCCGCGTAACCGGCGTCGAGACGACGCGCGGCGCAATCGCGGCGCGCAAGGTGGGGCTGGCGGTCGCCGGCCACTCCTCACGGCTCGCGGCGATGGCCGGGCTACGGCTGCCGATCGAGAGCCACGTGCTGCAAGCCTTCGTCTCAGAGGCGGTGAAACCGCTGCTGCACGGCGTGGTCACCTTCGGCGCGGAGCATTTCTACATCAGCCAGTCCGACAAGGGCGGACTGGTGTTCGGCGGCGATATCGACGGCTACAACTCGTACGCCCAGCGCGGCAGCCTGGCGCTGGTCGAGAACGTGATGGAAGCCTGCATGGCCATGCTGCCGATGGCCGGACGGCTGCGCGTGCTGCGCTCCTGGGGCGGCATCATGGACATGTCGATGGATGGCTCGCCGATCATCGATCGCTCGCCGATCGACGGGCTCTACCTCAACAGCGGCTGGTGCTATGGCGGCTTCAAGGCGACACCGGCCTCGGGCTGGTGTTTCGCGCATACGATCGCCAAGGACGCGCCGCACGCACTGAACGCCGCGATGCGGCTGGACCGCTTCGCCACCGGCGCCTTGCTCGATGAGAAGGGCGCCGGGCCCTATCCCAACCGGCACTGAGGCAGCGTATGCGCATTCCCTGTCCGCATTGCGGCGAACGTGGCGGCGAGGAGTTTTCCTACCTCGGCGCGGCCGATCCGCAGCGCCCCATGGCCGACGCGCCGATGCAGGCGTGGCACGATTACGTCTATCTGCGCGACAATCCGGCCGGCGCGCATCGCGAGTTATGGCAACACGTGCATGGCTGCCGGCGCTGGCTGGTGGTGACGCGCGACACGCGCTCCCACGCGATTGCCGGTGTACACGATGCGAAGCGGCTGCGGCTGGGGGATGCGGTGGAATGAGCGCTGATAACACCTCGCCCGCGGAGCGGGGTTTCGTATGATGCGCCTCTCCACCGGCGGCTTGATCGACCGCACGATCACTCTGCCGTTCCGCTTCGACGGCCGCGACCTCTCCGGCCTGCAAGGCGACACGCTCGCCTCCGCTCTGCTCGCCAACGGCGTTCGCCTGGTCGGCCGGTCGTTCAAGTATCACCGCCCGCGCGGCATCCTGACTGCCGGGTCCGAGGAGCCGAACGCTCTGGTAGCGTTGCGAGACGGCGCCCGGCGCGAACCGAACACGCCGGCGACAATGGTGGAGTTGTTCGCCGGCCTGCAAGCCGAGAGCCAGAACCACTTTCCGTCATTGCACTTCGACCTGCTGGCAGCGAACAACCTTGTCTCGCCCTTGCTCAAGGCCGGCTTCTACTACAAGACCTTCATGTGGCCCGCTGCCTTCTGGGAGCGGGTCTACGAGCCGCTGATCCGTCGCGCCGCCGGCCTCGGCCGCGCGTCCGGACTGCCGGACCCCGACAGCTATGAACGGGCGACGTTGTTCTGCGACGTGCTGGTGATCGGCGCCGGTCCCGCGGGCCTTGCCGCTGCACTGGCGGCCGGCCGGCGCGGCGCCCGTGTCGTCCTGTGCGACGAGGATTTTTCCCCCGGCGGCCGCCTGCTGGCCGAGGACGGGATGGTGGACGACCAACCCGGCGCGGCCTGGGCCGCGGCGGCCGTTGCGGAATTGGCTGCCCTACCGGAGGTCCGACTGCTGCGCCGCACGACGGTGTTCGGCGTCTACGACCACGGCACCTATGGCGCGTTGGAACGCGTTGCCGATCACCGCCCGCAGCCGGGCAGTCCGCAGTCCGAAACTCCGCATCCGGATGGCCGAACCGATCGGACGCAGGAGCCGCGGCAGCGGTGCTGGCACATCATCTCGCGCCGTGCCGTGCTCGCCGCGGGCGCCACGGAGCGGCCGCTGGTGTTTCCCGGCAACGACCGGCCGGGGGTGATGCTGGCGGGCGCCGTACGCGCCTACCTCAACCGGTTCGCCGTGGCGCCGGGCCGCACCATTGTCATCGCCACGTCGGGCGACGAGGGCTGGCGCACGCTGACCGACTGTATCCGTCACGGCGTGCACGTGGCGACCGTGATCGACCGGCGCGCAGACGTACCGGCGCCGCTCCAGGCACTGGCAGCGCAGGCGGGCGCCCGCGTGTTTGCCGGCGGCCGTGTGGCGACGGTACGCGGGGCAAGCGGGGTGCGCTCGGTGGAGGTCGCCGACGCCTCCGGTGCCGTCCATCGGGTCAGCGCGGACGTGCTCGCCATGGCCGGCGGTTGGAACCCGGCGCTGGCACTGTCCACGCATCTTGGCGGCAAGCCGGTCTGGCAGGAGAGCGTGTCCGCCTTCCTCCCTGGCGAGCTGCCGCCCGGCATGCTCGTCGCCGGTGCGGCGGGGGGGAAATGGGGCCTCGCTGCGGCACTCGCGGACGGCGCGCAGGCCGGCGCCGACGCGGCCGCCTGCTGCGGCTTCGACGGCCCGCCGCCGGCCCGGTTGCGCGCCGAACCAAGTCAGGAGGCCGTGTCCGCGCTTTGGCTGCCGCAACCCGGCGGCAAGGGCTTCGTCGATTTCCAGCACGATGTCACGGTGGACGACGTGGCGCTCGCCCACCGTGAAGGCTTTCGCTCCGTGGAGCATTTGAAGCGCTACACCACCCTTGGCATGGCGGGCGACCAGGGCCGCACCGCCAACGTGAACGGCCTGGCGATCATGGCGGCACTGACCGGGCAAAGCATCGAGCAAACCGGCACGACGCGGCTGCGCCCGCCGTACACGCCGGTCGCCATCGGCGCGCTGGCCGGTCATGACCGAGGGCGCGATTTCCGCCCCACACGGCTGACGCCGGCGCATGCGTGGGCGGTTGCGCAGGGGGCGGTGTTCACCGAGGCGGGCGCCTGGCTGCGTGCCTCGCATTTCCCCCGGGCTGGCGACGCCGACTGGCTGGCCGCGGCAAGTCGGGAAGCCCTCGCGGTGCGGCAAGCCGTCGGCGTGTGCGACGTTTCGACGCTGGGCAAGATCGAGATGGTCGGGCCGGATTGCGGCAGCTTTCTCGACCGCCTCTACATCAACACGTTTTCCACGCTGCCGGTCGGACGGGCGCGCTACGGCGTGATGCTGCGCGAGGACGGGCTGGTGCTGGATGACGGCACGGTCGCCCGACTGGCGCCGGACCGGTTCATCATCAGCACGACGACCGCCAATGCGGGGGCCGTGCTGTCGCATATGGAATTCTGCCACCAGGTGCTGTGGCCGGAACTCGAGGTGCATTTCGTTTCCGTCACCGATCGGTGGGCGCAGTTCGCACTGGCCGGCCCGCGCGCGCGCGCGGTGCTGGCGGCAGCGCTCGATCCTGGCTGCGACGTTGCGAATGCGGCGTTTCCCGCTATGGCGGCCGGAACCGCCAGCATGCTGGGCGGCGTCGGCGTGCGGCTGTTTCGGATCTCGTTTTCCGGCGAACTGGCCTACGAAATCGCGGTGCCGGCCGAGCATGGCGATGCGGCCATCCGCGCGCTGATCGCCGCCGGCGAGCCGTGTGGCATCCGGCCCTACGGCACCGAGGCGATGGCGATCCTGCGCGTCGAGAAGGGCCATCCGGCGGGCGGCGAGCTGAACGGCCAGACGACGGCGCGCGATCTCGGCCTGGAGCGCATGATGGCGAAACGCAAGGACTTCATCGGCCGCGCGCTGGCGCAGCGTCCCGCGCTGTTGGCGCCGGACCGCCCGTCGCTGGTCGGTCTGCGCCCGGTGGACCGGACCAGCCGGCTGCGCGCGGGGGCGCATTTCATCCCACTGGGAGCGGAAACAACGATCGCGCACGACCAGGGCTGGATGAGTTCCGCCGCGTTCTCTCCCACGCTGGGCCATTGGATCGGACTCGGCTTCCTCGCCGGCGGCAGGGCGCGGCAGGGCGAGCGCATCCAGGCCGCCGACCCATTGCGGGGGGAAAGTATCGCGGTGGAGGTGGTTGCGGCCTGCCAGGTGGACACGGAAGGAGCACGGCTGCGTGTCTGACACTGCCGCAACAAGCGCCCGTCTCCGCGGCGGGCTGGGTATGGTCTCAGTCGCTGTCCGGCGCGGCGCGGCGGCGGCGTTGGCGCGGGTGCTGCGCGAGCATGCCGGGCTGGCACTGCCGGAGCAGGGCTGCTGGGTGGGCGGCGACGCGCTGGCATTGTTGTGGTCCGCGCCCGGCCAGTTCCTGGCGGTGGGTAACGCCGAGGCGACGCAGCGCCTCACGGGCGCACTGCATCCGCAGGCGCTGGCGATCGACCTCAGTGGCGGGCGCGTGGTGATCCGGGTGTCGGGTGGGTCGGCCCGCGAGGTCCTGGCGCGCTGCATGCCGCTCGACCTGCATCCGCGTGTCATGCGTCCGGGCCGGGTTGCTTCGACCGTTGCGGCGCATATCGGCGTGCAGCTCTGGCAGGTCGATGCGGCGCCCACCTACGACATCGCCGGCCCGGTCAGCTCTGCGGGCAGCCTGCGCAGAGCATTGGAAGTATCCGGCGCGAGGTTCGAGACCGCATCGTCATAACGCATCCATCAACTAACCTGAAGGCGACAGGTCTTCGTGTCTGCCTGTTGCTTGATTTCGGTAAGCCACGCCTCGAAATTCAGTGGATTGCCAACTGACCTCCGCGCGGCGCGGTCCATCGGTGTGCATCGGTGGTTCCAGTGCCGTGCATGGCCAGCCATCAAAGAAGCCGAGCATGGTCATGGTAACACCGAATCACACCGAAGCACACCGATGGAACCCGCCGCGCGGAGGTGTGTTGGCAATCCACTGTATTTAGAGGCGTGGCT
>JBEKNT010000289.1:0-8755 GCA_049522565.1 Acetobacteraceae bacterium | reverse complement strand
GGGTCAGCGGAGGGTGAAGCGTGCGCCCCGCTGCACCCTCCCCTGATCCCTCCCGCCAAGCGCGGGAGGGGAAATCGGCACGCTCTCCGCTTAGTCATGACCGACCAGCCGGCCGTTTTCCAGCCGCAGGGCCGTCGCCGGATGCCGCGCGACCAGCGCATCGTTGTGCGTGGCGACCACGACCGTGGTGCCGAGCCGGTTGAGCTCCTTGAACAATTGCATCAGCCGCTCGGCCTGGACGTCGTCCAGATTGCCGGTGGGCTCATCGGCCAGCAGCAGAGACGGCCGCCCGATCACCGAGCGCGCGATCGCCACCCGTTGTTGCTCGCCGCCGGACAGCTCCGGCGGGCGCACCTCGTGCTTCCGGGCCAGACCAACCCAGCGCAGCATCTCCGTCACGTCGGCGCGGATCTGGCCCTCGGGCCGGCCGGCGATGCGCAGCGGCAGCGCGACGTTGTCGAACGCCGACAGGTGCGACAGCAGCCGAAAATCCTGAAATACCACGCCGATGCGCCGGCGCAGACGCGGCAGGACGCCGCGGGCCGCGGTACCGATGTCGGTGTCGAGGACGTTGAGCCGGCCTCGGCTGGGGCGGATGTCGAGGTACATCAGCCGCAGCACGCTGGTCTTGCCCGCACCGGAGGGTCCGAGCAACCAGCGGAACGCGCCGCCGGGGAGGTTGAAGCTGAGGTCGTGCAACACCTCGGGTCCGGCCTGGCCGCCGGCCGATCCATAACGCAGCCCCACGCGGTCGAATCGCACCATCCCGCCATTGTCGCGCGGATTGGGGGAGAAAAGGGAGGGGTTTGGCGACGCCCTGCAAGGCAATCGGGTGAATGCGGGAAGGCCAGGGGCCCGGCCCCTTGGTGGGGTCCAGAGGCAAAGCCCCATGAGCGTCAGGATCAGCGACCGACCGGGGAGGATCGTTCGTCGCACCGGGATCAGCGACCGACAGGGGACGATCGTTCGCCGCACCGGGATCAGCGACCGACCGGGGGAGGATCGTTCGCCGCACCGGGATCAGCGACCGACCGGGGGAGGATCGTTCGTCGCACCGGCGCTCCCCACGTCATGGCCGGGCCTGACCCGGCCATCGATCGCGCCACCGCGGCTGCATAGCTGGCCGGGTCAAACCTTGCCCCCGCGCGCTTGACCCGGGGACCGGCCATGACGGTCGGGGGCGGCCCGTGCCGGTATGTCAATCTTCAGGGCGCCTGGCGTTACCCGCCCCTCCCGGCGTTGTTGCGTGCTACCGGCTATCGCACCACGCTACCCGGCAAATCGCATCAATATCGAGTTCCTCGTTGTCGATTATCGCGGTGATGCCGATCCCGGTTGCGCAGCCTCAATTTGGTGCCCTCACGCATCGACGACAGCGACAGCCTCGATCTCGACCATGAAATCAGGACCGGCGAGACGGGTCACACCGACCGTCGTGCTGGTCGGGGTCGCCACGCCGAAGTAACGCATGCGCACATCGCCGCATTTCTGAAATTCGTCGAAGTCGGTAACGAACGTGTTGGTCTTGACGACGTCCGCCCATGTCGCGCCGGCGGCCTTGAGGCATCGGTCAAGGTTCTGGAAGGTCTGCTCCATCTGGGCGCGCATGTCGCCCTTGCCGACGCAATTGCCGTCGATATCGCGGGCAAGCTGGCCGGCGATGTAGACGATCTTCCCGGTGCCGCTCACCGTCACGACATGGGAATAGGAAGGCTGGCCGCCGGACATCCTGACATTCATTCCCTCCGGCTGAAACCGCTCGATCTTCAGGACCATGATCGTTCTCCCGTCTGTGCCTGTCTGCTCGCGGGGCGCATGGCGTTGCCGCACCAGAGACGCAAGCAGGATGGCGGCGTACGGTCCCGTTTGCCATGGCTGCCCCCTGGTTGCGTCTCACGACGCACTGTCATACCAGCCCGCCTATAGACTGACCCACGAACGGCGCCACCTTCGTCATGCCGACCCTCGGGTCAAGCGCCCGGGGGCAGGCTCCGGCCGGCATCCACGACTTTCCTTGTTGCAAGCCACATGGTCGTGGATGGCGGGGGACGCGACCGATGAGTCAGCCTTTACGCGGGCTGGTATCAGTAGCTCGGCTTGGTCGGAAATGGCGTGAGCTGCAGCTCGTGCGTCCAGCACGACCGGTCCTGGGTGTGCAGGTACCAGAACGCCTCGGCGATCTTGACCGGATTGATAATGAGATCGGGTCGGTTCTGAACTCTGGGCATCGCCCTTGTGCCAGGCGAGTCGATGGTGCCGTCGATCACCACGTTGGCCACGTGCACGCCGTGCTCCGAGTATTCCTCGGTCAGCACCTGCGCCAACGTGCGCATCATGACCCTGGGGTAGTACAGCGATTGCCCGGTCATGCGCTTGCGTCCGCGCAGCGAGCTGGAGTTGTTGGAGAAGAAGAACGACCCTTCGCCCTTCTGGCGCATCGCCGGCAAGACTTCCTTGGCGACAAGAAACGGTCCGCGGCTGGCGATGTGCTGCGCGGTGTCGAACATCTCCACCGGGATGTATTCGAGCAATTCCTTCTCGGGTGGCAGATCGCGGCCTTCGAGATAGCCGGCGTTGTACAGCAGCACATCGGGATCGCCGGCGTCGCGGCGGATGGTGGCGAACGCCGACGCGATGGAGCTTTCCGAGGTGAGATCCAGCTCGACGATCATGCAGTCGCCGCCCTGCGCGCGGATGGCGTCCGCCAGCGCTGACGCATTGGCCGCTTTGCGGGTGGTTAGCACGGTGAAAAAACCCTCATGCGCGAATTTCTGGGCGAGCGCGCCGCCGACGCCCCAGCGCACGCCGACCGGCAGGTCACTGTCGTCCACTGTCTTGCCGTGCGCCAGCAAGGTATTGCGGCCATCCGACTGCCACTTGGAGGTGGCACCGACGACCACGGCAACTTTCTTCCCCGTCGTGTTGGTCTGGTGAGTTTCGCTCATTGGGAGTCGTTCCCCTTATTGTTCGGTGTGTACTGGTGGATCGAAAGCAGGTTCCGCCGTGGCGCTCCCCACTGTTGTGTCATGGCCTGCCATGACACAAAGCTGTGCATGTCAGGCGGCGCGGTTCCAGCCCCACCAGGCGCAGAGAGCGTCCCCCATGATCAGCCGCTTGTCCTGCTCGCTGAGCCACGGCAGCTCCTCGGTGAACATCGTCACGCATTGGCGCCATGAGCACGGCATCTTGGTGATGTCGGTGCCCCAGAACATGCGGCGCGGACCGAAGGCGTCGTAGATCTGCCGCAGGTAGGTGTGCATCTTGGGAAACGGATAGGCCTCGCTGGAATAGCCCGGCGCGCCGGTTGCCTTGACCGCCACATTGGGAAACTTCGCCAGTGCCAGCAGCTCCGGCATGTGGGTCATCGCCGCGGCGTCTTTCAGCGTGGTCAGGCCGCCTCGGCCGCCCAGGTGATCGATCGTCAAGCGCAGGCCGGGGTGGCGCTCGGCGATCCGGCCAAGGTCCGTCAGCGAATCCGTCGCCAGCGTCGCGATGGGAACACCGGCTTTTTCGGCTTCCGCCCACAGCCAATCGATCGTGCCCTCATGCAGCCACTGCCGCGCGGGGTCGTGCAGGAACGTATAGCGCAGGCCGAGCATGCCCGGCTGGTCTCGCCAACCCGCGATGCGCGCACGCGAGTCCGGCCGATCGAGCGGCAGCGAACCCATGATCGCGAACCGGCCGGGATAGGTCCGCACCGCCGCGAATGCCATGTCAGTCGAACCCGGATCCCAACCCGGCGGATGAATCACGGCGGCATCGACCCCGCCTGCGTCCATCAGGGCAATCGCCTCCTCCGGGGTGAAGTGTGTCACCTGCCGATGCGAGAGGTTGCTTGGCAAGCCGGTTCCCCAGGTGTGGATCTGGGCATCGACGATCTGCATCGTGTTTCCTCTCCGTTCATTTCTGAGCGTCGGCAAGAGTACCTCAGGCGCGTGATCCGGAATACTGCCACGGTGCGCCCTGCCACGGTGCGACGCCCGACTGTCAGCGGTCGCTGCCTGCGCGCCGCTGATCAGCGGTGCGTTGTGGGCGCCCGTCAGCGGATAGCGTCGGTAACCCCGCTGGGTCGCGCGGTAGCCAGGCCCGCCGATCGACCGCTGGCTTGCGTAACACGACCTTTTGAGATACAATGTATCTCAAATCAGGCTCGAGGTTATGATGACCACAACGACGATGGTGCACATTCGCCTGGACGAGAACATCAAAGCACAAGCGACGGAAACCCTGGCGGCGATGGGCCTGTCGGTATCCGACGCCGTGCGCGTATTTCTGATGCGCGTGGTCGCCGAAAAGCAGTTGCCGTTCGCGCTGAAGGTGCCAAACGCCGAAACGCGTGCCGCCATGGCAGAGGCCGACGCGATTGTCCGCACGCGCCGTCCGCGTTTCACGAAGGCCGCCGACCTGATCAATGACCTCGAAAAGAACCGCGGCCAGTAAGCGGACTGCCCTGCCCAGGGCAGCCGACTACGCCAGAGTGTTCCTCAAGGACTGGCAGCGCCTGTCACGATCCGGGCGGTACGACATGAACCGCCTCAAGGAAGTGATGCTGCTTCTGATCGCCAACGATGGCCCTCTTGGTCCGGGATGGCACGATCATGCCTTGGGTGGCGATTGGGACGGGCATCGCGAGTGCCATGTCGGAGGTGATTTTCTTCTGGCTTATAAGATCGACGACAGGGCAAGAGCCGGCATAGTTGTCTTCGTGCGCGCCGGTACGCATTCGGAACTGTTCGAGTAGCTCCGGGCGAGATTGGCGGAGCCTTACGAGCGACGCAAGCATCACGATGGACGAAGCGGATCACGCGGCCGCTCGATTTCTCGTAGGTCACCGCGTTCGTAGGCGAGGTTCAGCGAGGCCATGAGCTTCGTGCGGCCCTGTCGCTCACGGTCGGAGAGTGCGAGGTCGGGGTGAATGAGCTCGACGGCTTGGCGGTATGCCCGCTTGAGGTCCGGACTATGTCTCGTGGCGTCTCCAAGCGACCACGGCGGCATCGATCTGCGCCTGAGGGTCGGCATCGACGGGAACTGTGGGAGCCTGTTGCGCCTTGATGGCCTCGAGCCCTCGCGCCATCAGGCTCCCGGCTTTGCAGTATGCCGCTGGGAGCACATCTCGCGACTTCGGAGTCGCTGGCAGATTGTCTTTGGTCGCCATGCCCCAGCCTCGCCCCAATCCTTATTCCTTCGCCACGATCGTCTGGCACTCTCGCTCTTGGTCCGGCGCGGATCACAAGGTGAGCGCGCTGACCAGCGGCTAGACACGCATTCGCAGGTCTTGCAAAATTCCACCAGGGTGAGCGACGGATTTTGTCCTGCCAACTCCAGGCCCAGGCTGCGCTACCTCAACCGCGGCCCCGTATCCATCCCCAGCAACGCCCGCCCCCCGATCGGATACCACTCCGGCGCCACCGTCACCGTCTGCCCGACAACGTGCAAGTCCCGCCAGCACTCCGCCAGCCGGCTCTCGCGCTTGAACGACGTGCTGCCGCCGTGCCGGTACACCAGGTCCATCGCCTCGCGCGCGCTGTCCGCTGCGTAGGTGGACGCCAACCGGCACCGCGCCCGCTGCTCCAGCGTCGTCTCCCCGCCGGCGGCGATCGTGTTCCACAGCTCGGCGATCATCGCGCTGCGATACACCCGCCCCGCGTTCAAAATCGCATCGGCCCGGCCGACGGCGTCCTGCACCTGCGGGTTGTCGCACAGCCTGAAGGTCCGGCCGCGCGGCGTCTTCTCCACCGCCAGTGCGATCAGCGCGTCGATGCCGGCGCGCGCGATGCCGGTGATCACCGCGCTATGGTGCGGCCCAACCCAGACCTGGCTCGGCAAGGCATAGGTGATCCCCGGCCAGCGCGACCATTGGTTGTCCAGCGGCACGCCAACATGAGCCACCGTCCGCCGTTCCGGCAAAAAAACGTCCTGCACCGTCCAGTCGAAGCTGCCGGTGCCGCGCAGTCCGGCCACGTCCCAGCTCCCCGGCACGATCTCGGCTTCCGCCCGCGGAAACACCCCGCGCCAATACAACGACCCACCGTCCGGACGGCGCCGCGGCTCGCCCCCATCGAGGATCTGGAAACTTCCCAGCATCCAGGAACTCTCCCGGCACCCGCTGCCAAAAGTCCAGCGCCCGCTGACGCGGTAGCCACCCTCGACCGGCACCGCCGTGCCGCCCCCCTGCACGGCAGTGCCGGCGATGACGGTTTCGTGCCCGGGCGGGTAGATCTCGTGCACACCCGCATCCGGCAACCCGAGCGTGACGAGCTGGCCGATGCTGTTGTTGGCCAGGTTCCAGCCGACCGAGCCGCAGCCCTCGGCCAGCAGCTCTACGACGCGCAGGTAGGTCAGCGGGTCGGCCTGCAAGCCGCCCAGCGCGCGCGGGATCACCAGGCGGTAGAACCCGGCGGCATGCAACTGCGCGACCAACGCCGGCGGCAGGCACTGCTCGCGCTCGATCGCCTCATGATAGCGGCGGAGCACCGGTCGCATGGCGGCCGCTGCCTGCACCGCGGGTTGCGCGTCGATATCGACCGGTAGGCGCGTTTCTTCGGCCATCGTGTCCATCGTTTCCTCCGCGCCGCCGTTGCGGTCGCCAAGCCTGGGCGCACGCCGCGGCTGTGCGTCACGTTCCTCTCTCGGGGTTGGTACGGCAACAGTCCAACGGCAACGTGCAATCCGCCCCCCGACGAGCGGTGCGCGGCTTGCGGGACGGCTTTCTATTTCGGAATCGTATCCACCGTGATGGCGCTGCCGGTTATCCTCGCGTTGCGACGCTGCGCCGCATCCACCGCGGCTTGCAGCTCCCGCAGATACTCGGCCGCCGACTCCACATTGTCGGGCCGCGGCCGATCGAACAGCGGCTGCGACGAGGCGATCGCGATGATCATGTCGGTGCCGTACGGAGGCCCGACCTCCCACGCCGGATGGCCCGGAGCGGGATCACCCAGACTGACCGCCTCGCCCGCCTGGAACAGCTTCGGCGAGTCCGCCGTCATGTGCTGCTTCGGGTCGGCAACCTGCGGATAGAGATGCAGCACCGTGCCGTCGTGGCCGACATAATCCACCCGCAGGCTGCCGCGGAAATCCGGCATCACCAGCCGGGGCAGGATATGCTGGCCGTCGCTCAGCCGGGTGCCGTCGGCGAGTCTCAGCCCCAGCCGTGGCCCGGTGGCGCCGAATGCCGGCACGATCGGATGCAGGGTGTCGAGTGCGGGACAGAATATCGGATCGACACTGTTGACCCGCCAATCCACGGCACCAGGCATGGTGATCCCGCCCAGCGCCTGACGCAGCGCATCCGCCGCCGACGTTCCGGCCAGTCCATCCAGCGTCACGTTGCCGCCGTCACGCACCCCGCCATTCACCAGGGCGCAGCTCTGGCCGGCGGCAAGCTGGGCAACCTGCTGGCGGATCGTATCCAGCCCTGCACTGGCCACCTGCGGGTTGGGCGCTGGCGGCGTGTTGTCGGTGGCCGGCGCCACCGGCTGCTGGGGCGGGGCGGCCGTCTGGGCCGGAGGCGGGGTCTGGATCGGCTGCGCCGGAGCCGGTATCTGCGCGACCTGGGCCGGTGGAGCCGGCGTTGGCGCCGGCGCAGGGGATACCGGTGTTGCCGGCGCGGTTGTTGTCGTCGGGGCGGTATTCTGCGCTATCGGGGTGCTCGGAGCCGGCGCGGAGCCCCGCAGCAGGAAGAACCACGCGCCGCCGCCAAGCAGCACAACCACAACCACCGCCGCGGCGGCAATCATCGGCAGGGCGGAGCGCTTCGGCGCCGCGACGACAGCGCTTGTGGCCGGCGGTGGCGCGGCGGGACGCGCCGCCGGCGCGGCTTGGGCGGCCGGACGACGCGGCGCCGCGGCAACCATCGTTGCCTCCGAGTCGTCAGCCTCCTGCGGCACCAATCCCGCAACCGGCCGGCCGGCCGCCGCCGCCTGCAATGCCTCCAGGAACTCCTTGGCCGACTGGAACCGCTCCTCCGGCCGCTTGGCCATCGCCTTGCGGACCACGCCGTCGAACGCCGGCGGACAGGTGACCGTGATCTGCGACGGCAGCGGCGGGTCGGTGTTCAGCGCCTTGTGCATGATCGCCGACATGCCGCCCTCGAACGGCCGCTCGCCGGTCAGCAACTGGTACAGCAGCACGCCCGACGAGTAGATGTCGGTGCGCGCATCCACCACCTGGCCCATGAACTGTTCGGGCGACATGTAGGCCGGCGTGCCCAGCACCGTGCCGGCCTGCGTCATCGACGAACTCTCGATCCGGGCGATGCCGAAATCGGCGATCTTGCCCTGGCCCTCCTTGGTCAGCATGACGTTGGCCGGCTTGATGTCGCGGTGCACGACCCCGCGCTCGTGGCTGAACTGCAAGCCGTTCAGCAAGTCGGTCATGATCCGCATCGTGTCGGCGATGGCGAAACGTTCCTGCTTGTCCACCAGCGACTTCACCGACGGGCCGTCAACGTATTCCATGACGATGTAGGCGATGTCGCCGGTTTCGCCGTAATCGAACACGCCGACGATGTTGGGATGGGTCAGCCGGCCGGCGGCCTGCGCCTCGCGGCGGAAGCGGGCCAGCGCCTCCTCGGTTTCCGGATCGTCGTGGGTATCCGGGATGCGGACGGTCTTGATCGCGACGCGGCGGGCGATGATGGGATCCCACCCCTCGTACACGGTGCCCATCGCACCTTTGCCGAGCGTGCGCTTGATCTCGTATTTGCCGAGGGTCTCGATCGTCTCCGCCATGCGCGCGCCCGTTTCAGATGACG
>JBEKNT010000288.1:0-8757 GCA_049522565.1 Acetobacteraceae bacterium | reverse complement strand
TTTCTCGTCGATGACACGCCGACGGGACTTATAATTGCGTCTATTCACGGTTGGACGGGTGCAGTCCTCGTTTCGACGCAATCGACGTTTGGCCGCCTTCTGTCCAGACCGGAGGTGGACCGCACGGGCATTTATATACTTTATGGGCCAGACCCTGAAGATAGCTTGCGTATGCGCGCCTACATAGGTGAAGCACGATAGCGTGCGCCACCGCATCGGAGACAGTGCGGGTAACGAGAAACGAGGCTTTTGGGAAACTGCCGTAGTTGTCACGACCTCTGATGAAGCCTTGACCAAAGGTCATGTCCGTTATTTGGAGGCGCGTCTCATCGAGATAACGAAAGCTGCTGGTCGCGTCGTGCTTGACAATACCCAACTGCCCGACGCGGATCGCCGACGTTTGCCGGAGGCCGATCGCGCGAATATGGAGGCGTTTCTTGCCAATCTAAAGGTTGTCTTGCCTATTGTTGGGCTAGACCTTTTGAAACCACGCCCGCAGGGAAGCGTAAAAGTCGAGACATCGGCTTCCGGGTTGACAGCAACAGTGTCGCCTCAAGTACGCTTCGAGGTGCGTCACAGATCGGGCATAAAAGCCTTTGCAGTCGAAGAGGAAGGTGAGTTTGTTGTTCTTGAGGGGTCAGAAGCACTTAAAGATGCCGGTTACGCTCACAATAGCTACGCCGAACTAAAACGGCAATTGGTTGACGACCATATATTGGAGACTGCGCCGGACGGAACGAAATATCGTTTCACCCGCCCCTATCCGTTCAAAAGTCCATCAGCCGCAGGCTCAGTTGTTCTTGATCGGAACACCAATGGCCGAACCCGTTGGTATCTTGCTGGCTCTAAACTCAACTACCATGAATGGCAAGAGGGTAAGACTGCTGCCGACGTTGAAGCGTAGTTTCCGCTCCCATGAGGCTACGGAGCAAAGGGGTCTAGCCGATCTACATTTGGGATGATTATTGACGTCGTGACGGTCCGCGTGGCACGGCCCGGCGACATACCTGATGGCAGTTTGTAAAAACCAGCGCACCCACGAGCCGGCTGACCGGGAGTGACGCCAAGGTCCTTCCAGTCATAGAGGTTGAGCGCGAATATGCACAGCCACGGCCCTCCGTTGTCGGCCTGGTGCCAAACGCACTCGTAGGTCAATTTTCCGTTGTTTGATCTGATCGTGTCGAGATTCCGTTTTGCCCGCTGCACCTTTATGGTTTCGACAAAAGCAAGGTGCTGCTGTGGCAGAGGATCAATCTTCATGCCAAATATCGTGGCTGTGCCGCTCGGAAATGGTGTCTGCAAGGAACTCATGAACCACGTTGCAGGCAACGGCTCACGATATAGTGCTGCATGGAAGCCGCGAACCCAACGCCACACCACCGAGCGAATGTCCAGATTTTCGATGGCACCGACATTCTGCCGAAACATCCTGAAGCGTAGTTGCCGGTCGCGCTTCGTCGGAACTTGATGACGCTTCAGTGCGACGAGTTGACCGATTTTCTGGTCCAGGGTGCCATGCCCCGCATTACAGGCTTTGTGTGTGGGGAGCCAGAGGGCTGGCATCCGATCGCGCTTGTCGAACACAGCCTTTGCTGGGATGTGGTCGCGATCCTTGTTGTCGGTCGGCGTGAAGTCCCGACCGCAGACGTAGCAGAACGGCAACGCCTGGACCTCTCGGAAGGCCATTTGTGTAGTCATGGTCACCATGGGCTGATCTTAGCCTTTGCCGGTCAACGTCAGCGATGATTCCTATATCTGATAACGTCCTTTATCGGATATAGTCTAACCCATTGATTTAATGGCGATTTCTCTCGGCCGACCGACTGTGGGGAGATCAAACATGCCGAAACAGCGAACCGACCAACCCACCGCCGTGGCCCATCGCATCGCGCCGGCGCTCGCGAAGGCTGACGGGGCAACCCTCGCGGCGGATCCGGCACGCTACCGTCGCCTGGCAATCGCCGCCCTGAAACCGCTGACCGTCCCAACCGAGGCCATGATCGACGCCGCCCACGCAGTCGGTTGGTTCGACGGCGCATGGGCCATCGACGATCGCCGCGATTTCCGGCGGGCGGTTCGTGCCATGATCACGCACGCGATTATCGAAGGGCAGGGGGCGGACGGATGAGAGCGCCGTTCCCGCGGCCGAGGTCATAAGCACCGCCATCGTGTCGCGCTGCTCCGACGCGGCGCGGAACCCACACCGCGCGGCCCGAATCGCCGCCCGGCGCGCAACAGCGGCACGTCACGTCGCCTGGCCCCAGTCGCCGCGGCCGGCCGCCCAGCGGCAGCCCACCCCAAAGCCCCGGCCCAGCGCCAGTCACGCCCCGCCGCAACTCCCCTCTTGACACTATTATTAACTGACATTATCTAACCGGCATGGACACGCAACCGCCACCGCCGCCACCCGACCCCGCCCACCGGCTCCAGTTGGAGATCCACCAGGTGGCCGCCGAAACCCTGCGCGCCTCGCTGCCACCGCCGATCGACGACACGCCGGAGGCGCGGGCCCGCTACGCCCGCGTCGCCCTCGCCACGGTCGCCGCCATGGTCCCGGGCAACCCCGTGGAAGCCGACCTCGCCGCCTGCCACGTCGCTGCCATGGCGCATTGTAAAGACTGCCTGCGGCAGGCCGCGGAGCACACGGCCGACCTGAAACAGGCCGGCAAGCTCCGCGCCCAGGCCGCCAGCATGGGGCGCGAGGCGCGCGGCTTCCTCGGCAAGTTCGAGCGCATGCAGGCGTTGCGCAAGAAGCGCGAGGCGACCGACGAGACCCGCGAAAGCGCCGCCTGGTCCGAGCATTGCACGCTCGGCCTGATGACCCAGGCGCTGGAGAGCCTGCCGCCCCAGCCGCCGGCGTCGCCGCCCGCGCCGGCCGCCGCGGCGCCCGCCCCGCCGCCCAAGGCGCCGCCGCCACGCGACTACGACGAGTGGTCCGACGAAGAGAAGCGGGTAGACCGCCTGAGGTGGCAAGCCGATCGCTACGCGATCCTCCACACCGAGCGCGTCAAGCTGATCCGCCAGCTTGGCGGGCTGCCGCCGGACTGCGATTTCGAGCCGCCGCCGCCCGAGGTGCTGCACGAGATCATCCACGGCAACGGCTCCAACCTGCGCTGGGCGGACACCTACAAACCCTACGTGATGCCGGACACCTGAGCCGCCGCCCGGTGGGCACGGCGCGATGCGGCAGCGCGAGGATTGCTACGCGGGGCAACAGCGGCGGGCCACGGCGGGCCACAGGAACCGGGACGCGTGCGGCGGCGTGGGCTGCTCCCGAGGCGCACCATGAATCGCTCGGCCAGACCCCGGCACGGTGCACGGGCACGACTCCTGTGGCCCTCCGTGGCCCGCCGCCCTGTCTGCCATGAAAATAGCCCCGGGCCGGCCGCACCGCTGGTGAAGCCGGGGCCGGTTGCAGCCAAGGCGGTGCGGCCGCGGCTGTTGGCCAACGGTTCGCCGGGGAATAGCGGAAGCATTGACGGGCGGATCGCCACGCCCCGTGTCATGGCCGCCCCACCGGTCGGGCCAACGGCCCGCCCGAGGCCAGGCTCCGGCCGGCGACCCGGGTCTTTCCGTGCGGCACGAAGGAAAGACGTGGGTGACCGGGCCAAGCCCGGTCATGACACCGTGGACGGTGTCGCCTTACTTGCTGACTGCTGCGTAACTCCGTGGTGCAAGCCGGCGTGGTGCAAGCCTTGCGCGACGGCAAGCAGGCACCGGCGGCCACGGGATGGCCGGTCGCCCGTGCAACCTGCTGTCCTCGGCCCGTCTCGCGCTACGCGTCACCGTCTCCCATACGACTAAACGAGACGGCTGTGAGATTCCGCCGGCTGCCTGCCGCGCCGCGGTGTCAGGCACCGAGGCAGCCCGCAAGGGGCGCGGCGGTGCGGCAGATCCCTCATGCCCAGCGGACGCACCCGCCGTCCCGCGCGGCGGCGGCGCGGCCGACCTGCCGCTCGACGCAAATCGGGGGAAAACCCGATGCAACGTGAGGCATTCCCCCGGCGACCCGGACGCACGCGTCCCCCCGGCCTTGGTCCGCTTGGCGGCCCGGGCCCGCAAGCGGAGGGGGAGAACGCGGCCCTCCCGGAAACCCCTTGCCCCCCGCCCGGCCCGCAAGGCAATTTGTCCCCATGAGCGCAACCACCACCGCCAACCAGCCGGCGGCCCAGCCACAAGCTGGCCCGCCCACCGTGCCCCCCACGCTGACCGCGGGCGGCGAGACACTCGACCAGGCGCTGACCCGCGCCCAGGCCGCGGCCCAGGCCAAGCGCCTCAACGAAGCCGCCGGCATTTGCAGCGACGTGCTCGCCGTGTCGCCCGAATACCCCTCCGCCCTCGCCCTGCTCGGCATCGTCAGCGCCTTGCAGAGCGACCCGGAGAAGGGCATCGGCTTGCTCGAACGGGCGATCAAGATCCGTCCCGGCAACGCGAGCTGGTACGCCCACCTCGCCTCGCTCTGCCGTGCCACCTACCGCATGGAGCAGGCGCTGGCGGTGGGGCAGGAGTCGGTGCGGCTGGACCCGGGGAACGCCGACAACCTGGTGAACCTGTCGCTGATCTTCGTCGATGTGGACGACCGCGAGCGGGCCATCGCCTGCCTGCTGCGCGCGCTCGGCCAGAAGCATGATCACGCCGACGGGCATCTGGCGCTGGCGCAGAACCTGCTGGCGATGGGCGAGTTCCCCTCCGGCTGGCTGGAATACGAGTGGCGCAACGAAACCGAGGCCGGCAAGAACACCATGCCGAAGATGACCTCGGCGCACTGGAACGGCATGGCGATCCCGAAGGGGCGCATCCTGCTGGTCGGCGATCAGGGCTATGGCGACACCATCCAGTTCGCCCGCTACATCCCGATGGTCGCCGAGCGGTGCGACGAGGTGGTGCTGGGGTGCTCTGCCGAGATGGGGCCGATCCTGCAAAACATCCCGGGCGTGAAGCAGTATTGCCACCGCTGGAACGACGTGCCGGGCCACGCGGCGCATTGCCGGCTGTCCACCCTGCCCTACCTGTTCCAGACCAACCTGGAGACGATCCCGTCGCAGGTGCCGTATCTCAAGGCCGATCCGGCGCGCGTGGCAGCGTGGCGGGAGCGGTTCGCCACCCAGCTTCCGCCGGGCCGGCGCATCGGCCTGGCCTGGACCGGCCGCCCGACGCATCCGAACGACCGGCGGCGCTCGCTGCCGCTGTCCCGGCTGCGGCCGATCGCCGAGGCCGCGCCGGACGCCGTGTTCGTGTCGTTGCAGAAGCCGATGCCCGCCGCCGACCTTGCGGTCATGCCACAGTTCCGCGGCATGGCCGATCTGTCCGCCGACCTGACCGATTTCGGCGAGACCGCGGCGGTGATCGAGAACCTCGACATGGTCGTCACCGTGGACACCTCGATGGGGCACCTGGCGGGAGCGCTGGCCAAGCCGGCGTGGATCATGCTGCCGAAGGCGGCGGACTGGCGCTGGATGCTCGATCGCAGCGACAGCCCCTGGTATCCGACGGTGCGGCTGTTCCGCCAGGGTTATCCCGGCGCCTGGGACGTGGTGCTGGCCGAGGTCGCGACGGCGCTGGCCAAGGAACTGCGCGCCGTCCCGCTGGGCGCCGCCGCCAACTGAGCCTGTCGCCGGGCGAGACGTGGCCACGCAGGAACAGGATCGGGCGGCCGAAGCCGCCGAACTCGGCACGTCGGGGCTGTTCGACGCGGCGTGGTATCGGGCGGCCTACCCCGATGTCGAACAGGCCGGTCTCGACCCGCTGGGCCATTTCGTGTGGTTTGGCTGGCAGGAGGGCCGGCTGCCGAACCCGTATTTCGATCCCGCCTGGTACCTGGCGACCAATCCGGACGTGGTGGCGGCGGGCATGAACCCGCTGCTGCACTACCTGCGCCATGGCGACCTGGAGGGCCGCCGGCCGATCGGGCATTTCGATCCGGAGTGGTATCGGGTGGCGCACGACCTGGCGCCGGACCGGCTGGCGTTGCGCCACTTCCTGCCGCGGCGCGGCACCGGCCGGTTTGCTCCCTGCGCCGCGCTGTATGCCGTGCCGTTCCTGCCGCCCTGGAGCGACTGCGCGGGCCGCGGGCAAGACCCGTTCCGCGGCTACCTCGACGACATGGCGCGCGCGCAGCAGGACGCGTTGCCGGACGTGGCATTGCTCGCGGCGTCGGGCTTGGTGGACGCCGACTATTACCTGGTCAACGGCGGCGACGTGCAGGCGGCGGACCTCGATCCGGTGCTGCATTTCTGCCGGTTCGGCTGGCAGGAAAAGCGCAAGCCGAACATCTATTTCGACACGGGCTGGTATCTGGCGACCAACCCCCGGGTCGTGCGGCTCGGGCTGAACCCGTTGGTGCACTATGCGTGCGCGGGGGAAGCGGCAAACCGCCGGCCGGTGCCGTATTTCGATCCGGCGTGGTATCGCGCGACCTATGCCATTCCGCCAGGGCAGGGTGCGCTGGCGCACTACCTCGCGCACCGGCGCAGCCAGGCGTTCAGCCCGACGCCGCTGTTCGATGTGGCTTGGTATGTGGCGCGGCACGCCGGGGAATTGGCGCCGCGGCGCGATCCGTTCGCGCACTTCCTGCAGGCCGGCACGCGGGGCGACGTCGATCCGTCGCCGGGGTTCGACGCCGCGGAATACCGGCGGCGGCATCTCGGGTGCGCCAGCCATGGGTTTCGCAACCTGGCGCACGTGGAGAACGACAATCCGCTGATCCAGCATTTGCTGGCCGAGTATCGGCAAGGGGCGGCGGAGGCATGAGACGCGAGAGGCAGGAAGCGGCGGGGTACGCTGCGCGTTGCCGTTCCGCCGCACGCCGCGGCAACCGCGTGGCCCGCGGTGCGACGGCATGGCACAAGTGGCGTTGGGCGGAAAAGCGCAGCGCACTCCGCCACCTTTCTCGCTCCCGCCGCATCGCCTCGCAGCCGGCATTCGAGCCGCCGCAACCTTCGGAGTGCACCGCCACGAGGGCAGACTATGTTGGGGCGATGCACACCCTCCCGCTCGCAGTCACGCCGACCCGGCTCGCCACCGACCTCACCGAGCATGGCTACGCCACGACCCCCGTGCTGGATGCCGCGACCTGCCGCGCGCTGGCGGCGTTGTATGACGACGACACGCGGTTTCGCAGCCGCGTCGTGATGCAGCGGCACAATTTCGGGCGGGGGGAATACAAGTACCTCGCCTATCCGCTGCCGGAGCCGGTGGCGGCGCTGCGGGCGGCGCTGTATCCGCCGCTCGCCGCGATCGCCAATGCCTGGCGCGCGGCGCTGGGCGAGGCCACGCGGTTCCCACCAACGCTGGAAGCGTTCCTGGCGGAGTGCCACGCCGCCGGCCAGACCCGCCCGACGCCGCTGCTGCTGCGCTACGGCGTGGACGACTACAACTGCCTGCACCAGGACCTGTATGGCGCGCTGGTGTTCCCGTTGCAGCTCACGGTCTTGCTCAGCGAGCCGGGCGCCGACTTCACGGGGGGAGAATTCGTGCTGGTGGAGCAGCGGCCGCGCGCCCAGTCGAGGCCGATCGTGGTGCCGCTGGCGCAGGGCGAGGCGGTGATCTTCCCGGTGCACCACCGCCCGGTGCAAGGCTCGCGCGGCCCGCATCGGGTGACCATGCGGCACGGCGTCAGCCGGGTGCGCCGCGGCCGCCGTCACACGCTGGGAGTGATTTTCCATGACGCGGCATAGCCCGAGACCCCCCGGTCTCTCCCGCTGCGCGGGACAGGACAGGCTGCGCGGGCAGCGGGGCGCACGCGTCACCCTCCCCTACGCTCTCCCGCCCGGCGGGAGAGGGCTCGTTGTCAGGCGGCCCCCCGGCAGCGGCTGCGGCACGCCCGTGGTGCCCGGAAAACTGATCGGCAGCCCAGCGACCACCCGCGCCGCGAGGAAGCCGAAGCACTGCGCCTCCAGCGCATCGCCATCCCAGCCGACCGCCTCCACCGGCTCGACCGGCACGCGCAGCGCGACGCGCAACGCGGCCATGATCGCCGGGTTGTGCCGCCCGCCGCCGGTGACCAGCCAGCGCAGCGGCGGCGCGGGGAGCGGCGCCAGCGCCACGGCCTCGGCGGTGAACGCCACCAGGGTCGCCGCCCCGTCGGCGGGGGACAGTGCGTCCAGGCTGCTCGCCGTCAGGGCTGCGGCGAAGTCCAGCCGGTCCAGCGACTTGGGTGCCGGCCGGGCAAAATACGGGTGGCCGAGCAATTGACCCAGCACCGCCCGGTACACCTGTCCGGTCCGTGCCAGGGCGCCGTCGCGGTCGAAGCGCTCGCCGGTGTGGCGCGCCACCCAGTCGTCCAGCGGGCCGTTGCCCGGGCCGGTGTCGAACGCTACGAGCCCGCCCGCCGCATCGGCCCCCGCGCCGTTGCCGGCGCCGTTGTCCGCCCCCGGGCCGATCCAGGTCACATTCCCCACGCCCCCGAGGTTCAGCACCGCCAGCGGCTTCGGCTGCGCGCGGGCCAGCGCGGCGTGGTAGGCCGGGGCGAGCGGCGCCCCCTGCCCTCCTGCCGCCACGTCGGCCGAGCGGAAATCCCACGCCACCCGCACGCCCGTGCGCCAGGCGAGTTCCTCCGCGTTGCCGATCTGCCAGGTCCGCCGGCGCTCCGGCTGGTGCATGATGGTCTGGCCGTGGAAGCCGATCAGGTCCGCCTCCCGTCCCAGCGCGGCAACCGCCCGCACGTGGTATTCGGTCAGCCGCGCCGCGACCGTTTTCAGCCGCCGGTCCGCCGGATCCAGCGTCGGCGCCAGGTCCAGGATGCGGCGCAGGTCGGCG
>JBEKNT010000287.1:0-8761 GCA_049522565.1 Acetobacteraceae bacterium | reverse complement strand
ACGTTGGAAGCCGCCGGCCCGGTGTCGCTCAGCACGCTGCTGGCGCACGCGATCACCTGAGCGCCAGCGATAACCGCTCCCGCTGGCGGGAGCGGTGGGCGCGTAACGCCGGGCGAGGGTGCCGCGGGGCGACCCGATCACCCTCACTCTCGACGCTTCGCATCTCGGCCTCTCCCGCTCTCGCGGGCGGGAGAGGTTTTGCTGGTCAGGCCCGCTGCACCAGTTCGATCATGTAGCCGTCCGGGTCCTTGATGAACGCGATGATCGTGGTGCCGAACTTCACCGGCCCCGCCTCGCGCGTCACCGTGCCGCCGCCGCCGCGCACCTTCTCGCACGTCGCCGCCACGTCCGGCACGCCGATCGCCAGGTGGCCGAACGCCGTGCCCAGGTCGTACTTCTCGGTGCCGTAATTGTAGGTCAGCTCGATCACGGATTCATGGTCTTCGTCGCCGTAGCCGACGAACGCCAGGGTGTATTTTCCGTCCGGCACGTCACGCCGGCGCAGTTCCTTCATGTCCAGCAGCTTGGTGTAGAAATCGACGCTGCGCTGCAGGTCGCCGACGCGCAGCATGGTGTGCAGAAAACGGCCCATATGCCTTCACTCCCCTCTGGATACGGTCTCGGGATCGAGACCTAGCAGGAACAGTCCCGCCGCGTCTGCCGCGGCCACGGCGGCGTCACGCTCGGCCAGGATGGTGCTGCCCGCCTCGAACGCAACCCCCCGCAGCCCGGCGGCCGCCGCGTTGCGGATCGTCTGCGGCCCGATCGTCGGCAGGTCGGTCCGCCGCTCCTGCCCCGGCTTGAGCAATTTGACCAGCACCCCGCCGGGTCCCGGCCGCGCCAGAGGCGCGCAACGCGCCAGCATGGCATCTGTGCCCTCCGCCGCCTCGAGCGCCAGCACCATCCCCTGCTGCACCACGCAACCCTGCCCCACATCCACCGCGCCGAGCGCCCGGGCCACCGCCACCGCACGCCGGATGTCGGCCATCGCCAGCGCATCGGGGGCCACGCGCGTCATCACGCCAGCCGGGCCTAGCGCCGCGCGCAGCACATCCTGCGCGCCGATGACGCGGAACCCCTCCTCGCCCAGCACCTTGACCACCGCGGCGAGCAATCCGTCGTCGCCGGCGAAGGCGGCGCGGCCGATGCGAGCCAGGATGCGGGCCCCCTCGGCATCGGGCCGCAAGCCGAGCAAAGACGGGCGGCGCACCGGGCCGATCAGCACCAGGTCCTGGCAGCCGAAGGCGCGCAGTGCCGCCAGGATGCGACCCGGAGCGGTGATGCGGATCACCTCGTGCGGCCAGGGCGCCAGCACGGCTTGTTCCGCGCTGCCTTCCAGCCCGACCATGAAGACCCGCCGCCCCGCGGCCTGTGCGGCGGCAGCCACCTGGCCGGGCAGCGGCCCACCGCCGGCCAATATTCCCAGAGCACGCGGTGGCGCGCTGTCCGGTGCCGATAAATCCGCAGCCGCGGTCTCAGGCATTGCAATCCCACCCGGAGCTTGACATAACCATTCCTTAACCTCACGAACGCGTGAGGTCATTGCCTTTGAGGATCATACCGCGATGCAGGATGACGATACGGCCACGGGCGATTGCCATGCCGCTGCCGCCGGCCTCCTGCAATGCCTGCAAATGCTGGCTGTCGAGGCCGACAGGCGCGGTCTGTCACGCACCCATGGCGCGTTGCGCAAGGCCGTCCGCGCCTGCTGGGCGGAGGAAGCCCAGGATCGCGCGGCGCCGCGCCCTCGCCACCGACGGTCGCTGGCGCTGCATTGATCCGCGCCGTCGGATGCCGCCTCAGTCCGCTTCGCCGCGGGCGCCGCGTTACGACGACTGGGCGGACGTCACGTCGTAGGTGACGCTGGTCGGGGAACCGGTGAACTTGGAATCGCGTGGATTGAAGGTCTCCGTGATCTTGGTGAAGCTGAGCGAAAGAGTCTCGGTCGGGGGACCATCCGCCGGGGCCGAGATCGCATAGTTGGTGATCACGCAGTTGGTTAAGTCGTAGCTCATGAACGTGTCCACCTTGTCCTTGCTCGTCGTGGTGAACTTGACAGTCACCGACGGTGTCAGGATGGTGCGGCTGACCCCGGCATTGACAATCAGCGGCGAGGCTTTTTCCGCCCGCATGGTGACCACGACCTCGCGCACCGAAACCTCGGAGCCGGTGTGCTTCGCGGTGTAACCGGCGGCGAAACCCCACTGGAAACTTTCCAGCGTGATCCAATTCTCGAAACCACTGGTCATGGCCGAGCCCTGGATGGTACCCAACTTCATGTAAATGGCCACGGCCTTGTTCTCCGCATCTGGCCTGCGCAACGTGTCGCGGTAACCTACCCGGAACGATGCCCGCCTGTCGATGGCTTTGCCGCGGGGGCGTTTGCCGCGGCCGCCTCACTCCGCGCGGATCAGGCCGCGGTGGCTGGGCGCATCGATGAAGGCCAGAATCTCCGCTACCAGCTTGTCGTCGCCGAACCGCTGGCGGGTTTCCGCCAGCCGCTGTGCGAACACGCCCTCGTGACGGAACAGCGTGCGGAAAGCGGTGTGCAGAAGCTGGATCTGCGGCTTGTCGAAGCCGCGGCGCTTGAGACCGACCACGTTCAGTCCCGCCAGCCGCGCGCGATTGCCGATCACGCTGCCGAACGGGATGACGTCGGCTTCGACGCCCGACACGCCGCCGATCATCGCCGCGCGGCCGATCCGCACGAACTGGTGGATCGCCGCGGCGCCACCCACCACCACGTGGTCGGCGATGCTGACATGGCCGCCCATCACCGCGTTGTTGGCGACCAGCACATGGTCGCCCAGCGTGCAGTCGTGCGCCACATGCGCCACCGCCATCAGCATGCAATCGCTGCCGATCCGGGTGATACCCTTGCCGGTGACCGTGCCGCGGTGGATCGTGCAGTGCTCGCGGATCTGGGTGCGCGCGCCGATCTCGCAGCGCGTCGGCTCGCCGCGGTATTTCAGGTCCTGCGGCGCCAGGCCAACGGTGCAGAACGGATACAGAACGACGCCGGGGCCGATGCGCGTGTGGCCATCGACCACGACATGCGAGACCAGTTCCGCGCCGTCCTCGATGACCACATCGGGGCCGACCGTGCAGTACGGCCCCACGCGTACGCCGGCGCCCAATTCTGCTGAGGGCGCGACAATGGCGGTGGGATGGATGGCCGAGCGCATCAACCCGGGGACGAGCGTCTCGGTCATTGCATCCATTCTGGCATCTCTCGCGCGCAATCGACAAGTGGAGGGAACGTCAGGCTATTGACCGGCCGCTTACCCGCCAACTCAATCATTGTTGCCCGATGTTTCGGAATTGTCCTGTAACACGTTGTTTCATTTCGGAATTTGGCTATTTTGCGGCAACCTTCCCCCGGGGCTCATGCGGCGCCGCGCCACCGGCCCCTCCAGGTCGTGGCCGGCGACGGTATCGACGCGCCGGTATGCTTTACAACGCCAGCGCCATTGCCCAGGCTCCGAGCCGAAGCTTCCGCGAACGGACAGGCAAGGTGCGGGTTCTGCTGGCGGGCCACAACGTCTACACCGAGTTCACCAGCGGCGCGGCACGCAGCGTTCGCACCATCATGGAATGGTTGGCCGGTGACGGTCACGTGTGCCGCGTGCTTTCCGCGGCGTGGTTCGAGGCGACCCCGGGCGCCGAACTCGGGCCGCACCTGACCCAGCTTGGCATCGCGCCGCGCCGCCGCGCCGTCACCGCGGGGTGCGGCGTGCTCGACTACGCGCTCGCCGGCGTGTGGGTGACCGTGCTCGAAACGCGGGACCACACCCCGAACGCGCCGGACCGCGCGGAGGCACGGCAGTACTTCATGCTGCTCCAGGAGATTCTGCGCGAATTTCGCCCTGACCTCGTGCTGACCTACGGCAACCATCCCGTGTTGATCGGGGCGCTGCACGCCGCCCGTGCCTGCGGCGCGGCAACGGTGCGGACCGTGCGGGCCTACGGCTACGAGCATCGCGCCTGGTTCGATGACACCGACCGCGTGCTGACCAATAGCCGGTATGTCGCACGGCACTACCAGGAACGCATCGGCCTCAACAGCACGGCACTGCCTTCTCCCATATTGTGGTCCGACGTCCTCGGCCCCGAGGCTACCCGGCGTTTCCTGACCTTCGTGAATCCGTCGTTGCACAAGGGTGCCGCACTGTTCGTGCGGCTGGCCGACATGCTGGGCCGGGCACGCCCCGATATCCCGATCCTGGTCGTGCAGTCGGGCGACGCCGCCGCCAGGCTCGGCGCCATCGACGGCCTGGACCTGACGCGGTACGCGCAGATCGTCGTCAGCCCGCCGATCCCCGACGCACGCGATCTCTACGGGCTGACCAGGCTGCTGTTGGTGCCCTCGGTGTTCCACGAGCCGTTTGGCCGCGTGGCGGCCGAGGCCATGATCAACGGCATCCCAGCCCTGGTCAGCGATCGTGGCGCGTTGCCGGAAACCGTGGACGACGGCGGCGTGGTGCTGCCGGTGCCCGCGTGGCTGGAACCAGGCAGCTGCCTTGTGCCGGAGGCCGCGGAGCTGAAACCCTGGTTCGAAGCAGTGACCCGGCTATGGGATGACCCGGCCGAATATCAGCGCGTCGCCACGGCGGCGCGCACGGCGGCGCACCGGTTGTACGACGAGACCAGCCTGCGCCGGCGTCACGCGGCATTCTTCACCGCGCCCGGGCCGTACCCGCCGCTATTTGGTTAATGTCGGCTGACCCCGTCATCGCGAGCGTAGCGCAGCGATTGCCCCGAAATATCGCATCGATCGCACGCGGGAGATTGCTTCGCGCCGCGCGCAATGACAGCGTTGGCCGCGGGCCGAACCGTCAGGATCACCGCACCAAGCCTGGCACGACAGGATGAGAATGTCTGATGTCTGATTCGCATTGCTCGATTGGAACCGATGTCGGCGGCACGTTCACCGATTTGGTGTTCGTCACTCCATCCGGTGAGGTGCATTGCTTCAAGGTCCCCAGCACGCCGTCGCGCCCGGGCGAGAGCATTCTCACCGGCGTCGAGGAGATCCGCGCGGCGTTGCGTCCGGATCAGGCTGCATGGCGCGACGCGTTCCACACCCACAGCAGCACCGTCGCAACCAATGCGCTGATCGAGCGGCGCGGCGCGCGGGTCGGCCTGATCACCACGCTCGGCTTCCGCGACCTGTTCGAACTGCAACGGCTGGCGATTCCGCATCCGATGCGCTTCGACTCGCGCCGTCCAGCGCCGCTGGTGCCGCGCGAACTGGTGCGCGAGGTCGGCGGCCGTATCGGCCCGGATGGCCAGGAGGTCGATCCGCTCGACGAGCCCGGCCTGCTGGCAGCCGCACGCGAACTGGCGGCGGCGGGGGTCGAGATCGTCGTCGTCACCTTCATCCACAGCTATCGCAATCCCGCGCATGAACGCCGCGCGCGGGACCTGGTCGAACGCGCGGGCATCGGCCTGCGCGTCGAATTGTCGAGCGACGTGTGGCCGCAGGCGCGCGAGTACGAACGCGCCGTGCTGACCGCGATCAACGCCAGCGTCCGGCCGATCATCGAATCCTATGTCGGCCGGCTGACCGATGGCTTGGGCGCGCGCGGGCTTGCGGTCGCCGCGCGGGTGGCGCGGTCCAACGGCGGCGCCGAACTCGCCCGCACCATGCGCGAACGCCCTGTCGTTGCGCTGCTGTCGGGTCCCGCCGCCGGCGTGGCCGGGGCCGCGGATGCGGCCGAGGATGCCGGTTGGCCTGACGCTGACCTGATGACGTTGGATGTCGGCGGCACCAGCGCCGACATCGGCGTGATCCGCGGCGGCAAGCCGGTGCTGAGTTCGGAAGAAATCATCGGCGAGTTCCCGGTGCTGGTGCCGACGGTGGCGGTGTCGAGCATCGGCGCCGGCGGCGGTTCGATCATCTGGCTCGACAGTACGGGATCGCTGAAGGTGGGGCCGCGCAGCGTCGGTGCCGATCCGGGGCCGGCTTGTTACGGCAGCGGTTCCCTGGTGCCGGCGCTGACCGATGCCTTCCTGCTGGCGGGGTTGCTGACGCCAGGCCAACGTTTGGGCGGCAAGCTGGCGTTGCAGCCGGAGCCCGCGCGCGCCGCGCTGGATACGATTGGCCAGGCTCTCGGCTGGACGACCGAACAGGTTGCCGACGGGGCAATTCGCATTGCAACGGCGATGCTCGCGGCCGAGGCGACGCGCGTGCTCGCGCGCCGTGGCGTCGATGCGCCGCGCTTTCGCATGGTGGCCTATGGCGGTGCCGGGCCGCTGCTGGCGGCGCTGATGGCCGAGGAGATCGCCATCGATACGATCCTGATCCCGCCATTCCCCGGCGCGCTGAGTGCGCTCGGCGCCGCGCGGGCCGACATCGAAGGCGACCTGGTGTATCCAGTATACGCCCGTTTGCATGAGGTTTCCCCCCCGATGTTGGACGCTGCGTATCGCTCTCTTGCGCAGGCGGGGCAGGCCTGGATCGTCGAGCAAGGTGGCGGCGGGGTGAGCGCGACGCGGTTCTCCTACGGGGCAGAAATGCGCTACGAAGGTCAGGGCTACGACGTCACGGTGGAGCTCGACGAGGCATGGCTGGCGGCCGGGGATCGCGCGCGCATCGCCGCCGCGTTCCACGCGGCGCACCGCGCCACCTACGGTCACGCCACCGAAGCGAACGAGGTGTGGCTGAAGGAGTTGCGCGTGCACATCGTCGGCGCCATGCCGCGCCAGCGTGTGCGTGCCGTGCGGGACGACGACGTGCAGCCGCGCGGATCGCGCCAGATCCGCCTGTTCGGCGGTGAATTCACCGCGGCGGTGGTCAGCCGCGCGGCGCTCGGCGCAGCGCAGGCACTGCCCGGTCCGGCCATCGTCAACCAGATGGACACCACGACACTGATCCCGCCGGGCTGGGCGGCGCGCATCGCACCATCCGGCGCCTTGATCCTGCGCCACGCCGACACGGGGACGACGCCATGAGCCAGGACGCCGCCGGCATCGAGATCTTCGCCAACCTGTTCAAGGCGGTCGTCGATGAGATGGCCTGGATTCTGTTGCGGTCCTCGCACACCACTTTCGTGAAGGAGACACAGGATTTCGCGGTCGCGCTGGTGACGCCGGGCGGCGAGGTGTTCGCCTATCCGTACGGCAGCGGCGCCACCCCGATCATGGGTGTGCCGATGCACGCCGGCACGCAGGCGTTCGCCGACTGGGAGCCGGGCGACGTGTTGCTCACCAACGATCCGTACAGCACGGGCGGCATGGTGATGCACCTGAACGACATCTATCTGTTTCGGCCGATCTTCGTCGATGGCGCCGTGCTGTGCTTCGCCTGGGCCTTCATCCATTGCACCGATGTCGGCGGTTACGCGCCCGGCAGCATCGACATGCAGAACAACGAGATATTCCAGGAAGGTTTTCGGTTGCGCCCGTTCCGGCTGTATCGCCGCAGCGAATTGAACGCCGAGATGTGGAACGTGTTCGCCGACAACTGCCGCATCCCGGCGCTGAACTGGGGCGACCTGACCGCCTGCACCGCCGCGCTGGCCAAGGCGGAACACCGCATGCAGCGCCTGGCGCAGCGCTACGGCCGCGCCGCGGTCACCGAGGCGATGCACGGCACGATCGACCGCACCGAACGCATCACGCGCGACGTGCTGGCCCGTATTCCGCGCGGCGAATACCGCTTCACCGAATATTTCGAGGACGACTACATCAGCGACGTTCCCGTGCGCATCACGGTGAAACTGATTGCGCACGGCGATGGGCTGGTGACGCTGGACTATACCGGCTCCGACCCGCAGGTGCGCGCCGCGCTGAACCTGCCCGCCGGTGGGATGCGCCACCATCCGTTCCTGTCGCTCGGCCTGACCAATTTCGTGGTGACGAAGTCGGAAGCGATCCACATCAACGCCGGCATCCAGCGCTGCATCGACCTGGTGCTGCCCGAGGCCTCCGTGGTCAACGCGCGTTTCCCGGCGGCCTGCGGCATGCGCTTCACCACCGCGATGCGCATCCATGATCTGGTGGTCGGCGCGCTGTCGCAGGCGTTGCCCGGCGAGGTGCCGGCGGGCGGCGGCAACACCGTGGTGATCTCCTATATTTCGACCTCGGAACTGGGAGCCAGCGGACGCGTGGTGGTGGCGAACCCGGTGCCGGGCGGCTCGGCCGGCGGCCCGGATCGCGACGGCATCTCCGGCACCGACTTCTCGGTGGCGTTCCTGCGCAACGTGCCGACGGAAATATTGGAATCCGAGGCGCCGGTGCTGGTGCGCGGCTTCGGCCTGGTGCCGGATTCCGAAGGCGCCGGACGATATCGCGGCGGCTTCGGCGTGAGTTACGAACTGGAAGTGCGGCATCCCAGCGCGGTGGTGGTGATGCGCGGCAAGGACCGGTTCCGCTTCGGAAGCTGGGGCGTGTTCGGCGGCGGCGGCGGCAGCGTCTGCGGCAACACCGGGCGGCGCGGCGATGCGGTACACGATATCGGCAAGCGCACGGTGTACCGGCCGGAACCCGGAGAGCAGATCCGCATGTGGAGCGGCGGCGGCGGGGGCTTCGGCGATCCGTTGGAGCGTGAGCCGGATGCGGTGGCGCGCGACGTTATCGCGGGTCTCGTGTCGGCGGCACGCGCGCATGACGTGTATGGCGTGGTGCTCGCCGACGGCGCGGTTGACGCAACGGCGACCGCGCGTCGGCGCGAGGCGATGCGGGCAACGCGCGGCACGCTCGCCACGTATGATTTCGGGCCGGGCCGCAGCGCGTGGGAATGCGTGCATGGCACGGCCGC
>JBEKNT010000286.1:0-8771 GCA_049522565.1 Acetobacteraceae bacterium | reverse complement strand
CAGCCGCCGTATTCGGATGTACGCACCCCTCCCCCAACCCCCTCCCTCAAGGGGAGGGGGAGAATTATTTCCCCAAACCCCCCTCCCTCAAGGGGAAGGGGGGGGAATTCTTTCACCTATGCCGGCCGGGCCACGCGGGTGAGCGAAGCAGCCAGGCCCAGTGTCGCGGGCCAGGCGCGGCAGGCGGCAGCAACCACCGGCTGCGCCGCCGGTGTGCGGCAGGCCAGATGGATCAGCGCGGCGAATCGCATCGGCACGCCGGCCTGCCGGGCAAAACGGGCGTGGTAGTCGGCCGCGTTGCCGCCGCGGAGCCAGGTGGACGTGGCAGCCATGGCACTCTGCAACGCGATCGCCATGCCATCGCCGGCGAGCGAGGGGACGACGCAGGCCTGGTCACCCAGCCGGAACAGGTCCGGCGGGGCATGCCGCGTGAAGCGATGCAGGTGGCCATACGGCGTTCCGGCGATCGCCAGCGGCCGCTCCAGGCAGGGGGTCGCCCCGGCAAGACGGCGCGTGAGCAGGGGCGCGTCGGCGGCGAGACTGTCCAGCAGGCTGTCCCAGCGCCCCCCAGCCCGGCGAAATCGCGCCGCCGGCAGCAGCATGCACAGCACGGCGCGGTCCTGCTCCACCAGTTGCAGCCCGGCATAGCCGCCGCGGATGAGCAGCAACTCGATGCAGCCGCGCAGCGCGGCACGCTGGTCCGGTGCGAGTTCGTAATACATCTTCAGCCCGATCAGTCCATCGGCGCGCGGCGGCCGGGCCAGGCCGCGCACGTCGTGCTTGCCGGTGGCGAGAAACACCGTGTCGGCCGTCAGCAGCCCGGCGGTCGCGGTCCGCGCGGTGAGGCCGCAGGCCGTGCGTTCCAGCCCGCGCACCGTGTGGCCGCGCAAGATCGTGGCGCCGCGCTGCGCGGCCAGGCCCAGCAGCGCCGCGTCGAGGCTGCGGCGGGACAGGCCGATCGCGGGGAAGGGCAAGGCGGTCTCGGCGACGGTCTGGCGATGAACCAACCGGATCGTGCCTACCGGCATGGCCCCAATGGTTCGTGGGTCGAGACCCAGCGCATGCAGCCCCGCAATCGCCGCGCCGCTGAGGAAGTCGCCGCACAATTTGTTGGCTGGGCCGGCATTGCGCTCCACCAGCGTGACCGGGTGGCCGGCGACGGCAAGCAGCGCGGCCGCGGCGGCGCCGGCCGGACCACCGCCGATGATCAGCGGGCGGCGCATCGCCGCGATACGCACAGCCGGAACGGCTTTTCGCGCGATATCTCTACCGCCGCTGCATCGAGACCGGCGGCCTGCGTCAGGTGGTGCCAGTCGGCCGGGACGAAGCTGCGGGCGATCGAGACGCGTCCGTCGTAACGGATAAACCGATGCCACCCGGCGGCCCAGGCCAGCAGGCCGAAACCATAATAGGGAACCCAGTGGCGATACAGGTCGGCGATGTACCAGCCGCGGGCGGCATGACGTTCCATCCAGGCGATGAAGCGGACGATGTCGGCATCGCCCAGGTGGTGGGCGAACTGCGAGCTGACGATGAAGTCGTAGCGCTGCGCCGGCTGAAACGCGAACACGTCGCCGTTGTGCCAGGTGATTGCGCGTTCCGACGGAGTGGCTGCGCGGGCGGCGCGCAGGCTCCACGGATTGAGGTCGATGCCGTCCAGCGTCGCAGCGATGCCGCGCCCCGCGCTCCACTGCCGAACACGGCGCAACAGGTCGCCGTGACCGCAGGCGACATCGAGCAAGGAGAAGGAACGCAAGCCGGTGGTTTCGCGCGCGAGCCAGGCCAGCAGCGGCCGATGCGTGAGCGTGACGAGATTGACGCGCGCCAGGTCGGCGAGACAGCGTGCATAGTCGTCGTAGTCGGCGCAGTCGGTGTCCATCCGCTCGGCGGCGGTGCTGCGCGCGGCGAGGCTCATGGGCGGTGGAAGGCAAAGGTTTCCACGGTCAGGCCGGGGCCGAAGGCCATCGCCATGCCCTCGCCGGTGCTGGCGGCATCGCGGAGGATGCGCTGCAACACGAAGATCAGCGTCGCCGACGACATGTTGCCGAACGCGCGCAGCACGTCGCGGGAATATTTCAGCGCATCCGGCCGCAACGCCAGCGCCTGCTGCACCGCGTCGAGGATCGAGCGTCCGCCGGCGTGCACCGCCCACAGCGCGATGTCGTTTACCGTGCGATCGCGTAGCAGGGACACGCCGTGGTCCGGCAACCAGCGGCGAATGCGGCCTGGCACCTGGCCGGAGAGGTGCATGACGAAGCCACGATCGCCGATATGCCAGGTGATCAGGCCGTCGCTGTTGGGGATCGTCGCCGCGCGGAAACCGCCCAACGCCAGACCTGCAGGTTCCGCCGAAACCAAGCAGGCGGAGGCGCCGTCGCCGAACAGCAGAAAGCTCAGCAGCTTCTCGATGCGCCAGTCTTCCTGGAGATGCAGGCTGGAGAGTTCGACGTTCACCACCAGCACCTTGGCATGCGGTTCGGAGCGAACGATGTGGCTTGCCAGTTTCAAGGCGTTCACCGCGGCGAAGCAGCCCATGAAGCCGACGATGGTGCGCTCGACGCTGTCACGCAGGCCGGCCTGGCGCATGATCTGGAAATCGAGGCCGGGTGCGGTGAAGCCGGTGCAACTCGCGACCACGAGGTGGGTGATGGCAGAGCGTGCCGGCGCGATGTCGAGTGCGGCGATCGCCTGGCCCGCGAGTGCGAGGGCAGCGGGTTCGTAACGCGCCATGCGCGCGGCGGTGCTTGGGAAGGCGCCGCGGCGATAGAACGCCTCGCTGTCGAGAACGTGATCGCGCGGCTTCGGTCCGGGAGCGAAGATGGCGTAGCGGTGCTCGATGTCGGCCAGCGCGACCATGCGGTCGAACAGCGCGGCGGTGCGGCCGTCCAACGCGGTGGTGCGGCCGAAATCGACGAACTCGGCGTGGATGTCGTGCGGTGGCACCGCGGTGCCGATGCGATTGAGCCAGGCTTGGGTCACCGCGGCCTTTCAGAAGGGTTCAATGATAAGACGCAGGAAGGCGCGTTATGTTCCCTCTCCCGCGAAGTGGGAGAGGGTAGGGTGAGGGTGCTGCGTGCGGCACGTTGCACCCTCACCCTAGCCCTCTCCCACTGCGTGGGAGAGGGAATCACTCGGGCAACACCTTGCCGGGATTCAGAATTCCCTGTGGATCCAGCGCCGCCTTGATCCGCCGCATCATGTCCAGTTCCGCGCCGCCGCGCCAGTCCGGCATCATGTATGGCTTCAGCTTGCCGATCCCGTGTTCGGCGGAAAAGCTGCCGTCGAACGAACGCACCACCTCGTTCACGGTATCCATGATCGCGTGGTCCTGCGCCAGGAACCACGCCCCGTCGGCATCTTCGGGTTGCTCCAGATTGAAATGAATATTGCCGTCACCCATGTGGCCGAACGGCACCACGCGGATGCCGGGAATCAGCCGCACACAGGCTTCGGTGGCCTGCTGGATGAACTCCGGCAGCTTCGATACCGGCACCGAAACGTCGTTCTTTACACTGGCGCCCTCACGTTTCTGCGCCTCGGAATGTTCCTCGCGCAGCCGCCAGATCGCGGCCCGCTGCGCCTCGGATTCCGCGATTGCCGCATCCGTTATGACCTCGTCACCCAGCGCATCCTCCAGCACCTGCTCCAGCGTGTCGCGCAGGCCCGCATCAGCGCGCGGCGTCGCGAGTTCCACCAGCACGTAGAACGGCGCCGGCGCGGATAGCGGCAGCATCGCGCCCTCGATGTGCTTCAGCACGAACTCCGTGCCCAGGCCGGACATCAGCTCGAACGCGCTGATCGCCGCCGCGTCATACGCCTGGAAGCGCGCGAACAGTTCCAGCGCATCCTCCGCCGACGCAACGGCACAGAACGCCACCGCGATTTCTTGCGGACGCGGCGCCAGCTTCAGCACGGCGGCGGTGATGATGCCGAGCGTGCCCTCGGAGCCGACGAACAACTGGCGCAGGCAGTAGCCGGTGTTGTCCTTGCGCAGCCGGCGCAGCCCGTTCCAGATCGTGCCATCCGCCAGCACGACTTCCAGCCCGAGCACGAGGTCGCGCGCGTTGCCGTAGCGGACGGTGTTGTTGCCGCCGGCATTGGTGGCGAGCACGCCGCCGATCTGCGCGGTTCCTTCGGACGAAATCGACAGCGGCAGCAGGCAGCCGGCCTCGGCGGCGGCATTCTGTGCTGCCTTCAGCGTGACCCCCGCCTCGATCGTCATCGTCAGGTCCACCGGATCGATCGCGCGCACCCGGTTCAGCCGGGCGGTGCTCAGCACGAGTTCGCTGCCGTCGGCGGCCGGTACCGCGCCGCCAACCATCGAGGTATTACCGCCCTGCGGCACGATCGGCACGCCGGCCTCGGCGCAGAGCCGCACCACCGCGGCGGTCTCCTGGGTCGTAGCGGGGCGCACCACGGCCGGGGTGCGGCCTTGGTAGAGCCGCCGCCAATCCTCGCTGTACGCGGCGGTATCGCCGGGGTCGGTCAGCAGGCCACGATCGCCGACGACGGCGCGGATGGTGGCGAGCAGGTGGTCGATGGCGGGCATGACGGAGCTCTTCCTCCCAACGGGCAGGTATAGGCCCGTCAACCTCGCCCGCGAAGCGGGGTTGAGCCGCGCAGCGGATCGACGCGGCGCGAAACGCCGGGGAGGGTGCCGCGGAGCGGTGCAAGCAAAGGTGCAGCAAGGCGACCCGATCACCCTCACCCTCGCGGCTTCGCGTCTCGACCTCTCCCGCCGAAAGCGGGAGAGGTTTCCGCGTCATCTACTGCCTTCCCCCCACCTCATCGATGTGGCGCAGCAGGTCGGCCGGATCGTCGTAGACGCGGTAGGCGCCGGCGCGCTCCAGTTCCTCCTGGCCATAACCGCCGGACAGCACGCCGATCCCCAATGCGCGGGCACGGCGGGAGGCCAGCATATCCCAGATGCTGTCGCCCACCACCGAGGCGCTCTCGATGTCGCAGCCCAGCCGTTCCGCGGCGGCCAGGAACAGGTCCGGATTGGGCTTGGCGTATTTCACCTGGTCGCGCGTGACGATCACATCATGCTCGAAATCGACTCCCAGCGAGGTCAGCGGCGCGCGGGCGGTCTCCATGCGGCCGCTGGTGGCGATCGCCCAGGGGATGCCGGCCTCGCTCAGCGCGGCGAGCAATTCGCGTGCACCGGGCAGCGGCCGCACGTCGGCCGAACGTCGCTGGTAGGCCTCCGCATGGCGCTGCCGCAGCCGGTCGATACGCGCGTCATCGATGTCCAGCCCGGTCTCGCGCAGCAGCATGTTGGTGAACAGCCCACCGCTCATGCCGATCTTACGGTGGATGCGCCAGATCGACAGGGCAATTCCCTCCTGGTCGAGGGCGTCGTGCCAGGCCAGCACGTGCTGATACACGCTGTCCACCAGCGTGCCGTCGAGGTCGAACAGGAAGGCGGCCTTCGGCTCTTCAGGCATCGCAGGATCCTCCGAGGTCAGTACATCTCTCCCGCGCAGCGGGAGAGGCCGAGACGCGAAGCGTCGAGGGTGAGGGGCGTAACGCACAGACCGTCCATGCGTGATGCCCCTCACCCGCGTCGCTGCGCTCCGCGACCTCTCCCGCGCAGCGGGAGAGGGGGTACGGGGGACACATGTGGCGGCGATGGCGCGGTTGCCAGGGCCGCGCTACCCTCGCCTCCAATTGAGCATAACCAGGAGGAGCCGGATGTCCGCGACGACCCAGACCAGCACCGACGTGTTCGAGATCATGCACACCACGCGCTCGATGCGGCGGCTGAAGCCGGATCCGGTGCCGGATGCGCTGATCAAGCAGATCCTCGAAGCCGGTTCCTGCGCGGCCAACGGCGGCAACACGCAGAAATGGCGCTTCCTGGTGATCAAGGACCCGGCGATCAAGCAGGCCGTCGCCGCCTGGTACAAAAAGGCGTTCGACGAGGTGGTGGGGCCACGCTACGCCAGCAGCGCTCCGCCGCCGGGGGTGACGGCGGAACGCTACCAGCGGCAACACGGCGCGGTGCAATACCTCACCGACCATTTCCATGAGGCGCCGGTGTGGATCGTCGCCTGCCTGGAAGACGGCGCGAACCCGGGCCGCGGCGCCGGCGCGTCGATCTATCCGGCGGTGCAGAACATGATCCTGGCGATCCGCGCGCTGGGGCTCGGCACCACGCTGACCACGCGGCACCTGCTGCACGAGAAGGAGGCGGAGGCGGCGCTCGGCCTGCCGCCGGGGGTGCACTCGTATGCGATCCTGCCGGTCGGCTATCCGATGGGTAAGTTCGGGCCGGTCGGCCGCGGGCCACTGGCGGACATCGTGTATCAGGACAAATGGGGCCAGCCCTATCCGGCCGTGTCGTAGGAGGATCGCGTCATGCCACGCATTGCGCCGGTCACCGGCAAGGCCGATGTGGCGCCGGAATACCACTACGTCGTCGATCAGGTGCTGGAGGTGTTCGGCAGCGTGCGCGGGCCGTTCAGCATCCTGCTGCACAGCCCGAAACTGGCCGAGCGCCTGCTGAAGCTGGTCACCTTCAACCGCGAGGAGAGCGTGGTGCCGGGGCATTTGCGCTCGCTCGCCATCCTGGCGGCGGTGCGCGAGAAGGAGGCGGCGTATGTCTGGGCCGCGCAGGTCGGCCAGGCGCGGCGGGCCGGGGTGCCGGAGGCGGTGATCGACCTGCTGCGGGCCAAGGGCGACCCGGGCGGGCTGCCGGCCGAGCAGCGGGACATCATCGTGTACACGCGGCAGTTGATGCGGACCAACCGGGCGGATCAGGCGGTGTTCGACGCGTTGCGCGAGCGGTTCGGCGTGCAGTGGCTGGTGGAGTTGACGGCGGCGGCGAACTACTTCGCGTTCCTGTCGGGCATGGTGAACGCGTTCGAGGTGCCCGCGCCGCCGGATGGGGACAAGCTGCCGACATAACGTACACCCGCTATGGAAACTCCCGCTGCTACCCGCGTCATGACGGCGGAGGCCGGCATGACGGGTTGGCACGGCAGTCGCGACGTCGCCGCCGTTGTCATCTCCGGTCGCGCATCGAGCCGGCCGGTTGGGCCGCAACGCGGACCGACGGGCGTCTCTCCCGCCTGCGGCGGGAGAGGTGTACTCAGTCACTCCGGCGCTGCCACACCCAGCGCCGCCTGCACGCCGAACTCGCCGGGCAACGCGCCCTTTTGGAACAGCCGCGTCACGTGGCCCATCTTGCGGCCAGGGCGCGCCTCCGTCTTGCCGTAGAGATGCGGGATCAGTCCCGGCGTCGCCAGGATTGCCGGCCACAGTGCCAAGCCTTCCGGCCCGACCAGGTTGCGCATCACCGCGTCGGAGTGCCGCACCGCCGGCGGCAACGGCAGCCCGGCGATCGAACGGATGTGCAGCTCGAACTGGCTGGCCGGGCAGGCGTCGAGCGTCCAGTGGCCGGAGTTGTGCGGGCGCGGCGCGATCTCGTTCACCAGCACCCGGCCGCCGGCGTCGACGAACATCTCCACCGCCAGCAGCCCGACCAGGTCCAGCGCCTCCACCACGCGTCGGGCGATCGCCTGCGCCGCCGCGGCGATTTCCTCGGAAATCCCCGCCGGGGCGAGCGTCATGTCGAGGATATGCGCGCGATGGCGGTTCTCCACGACGTCGAAAGCCGACACCGCACCGTCCGCGCCGCGCGCGGTCACCACGCTGACCTCGCAGGCGAAATCGACGAAACCCTCAAGGATCAGCGGCTTCGGTTGCAGCGCGGCGAACGCCCCCGGCAGTTCCGCCGCGTCGCGCAATGTGCGCTGACCCTTGCCGTCATAGCCGAGCCGCGTGGTCTTCAACACCGCCGGCAGCCCCAGCTCGGCCGCCGCTGCGTACAGCTCATCCAGGTCTGCCACCGCACGCCATGGAGCGGTTGCCACGCCTGCGCCGTTCAGGAAGGACTTTTCCGCCACCCGGTCCTGGCTGATCCGCAGCACGGATGGCGCCGGGCGCACCGGTTTCAGCGAGGCCAGCAGGTCCAGGCCCTCGGCGCTGACGTTTTCGAATTCGAAGCTGATCACGTCCACCGCGGCGGCGAAGGCGCGCAGCGGCCCGGGCTCGGCGTAGTCGCTGATCGTCACGGCATGCGCGACCTGGGCCGCCGGGCTGTCCACCTCGCGCGTCAGGATGTGGCAGCGATAGCCGAGCCGCGCCGCCGCCAGCGCCGACATGCGACCGAGTTGGCCGCCGCCGACCAGGCCGATCGTGGCGTTCGGCGGCAACGGGAAGGTCATGCCGGATCGTGCGGCTCGGTGGCGACGGCCGCCGTCTGTTCGGCGCGCAGTGCGGCCAGGCGTTCCGCCAATGCCGCGTCCCCCAACGCCAGGATCGCGGCGGCGAGCAAGCCGGCGTTCACCGCGCCGGCCCGGCCGATCGCCAGGGTGCCGACCGGCACACCGGCCGGCATCTGCACGATCGACAGCAGCGAATCCATGCCGCTCAGCGCGTGCGACTCGACCGGCACGCCGAGCACCGGCAGCGCCGTCCAGGCGGCACACATGCCGGGCAGGTGGGCCGCCCCGCCGGCGCCGGCGATGATCACGCGCAAGCCGCGCTGGTGCGCCATGCTCGCATACTCGCGCAGGCGGTCCGGCGTGCGGTGGGCCGAGACGATGCGCGCCTCGTACGGGACGGCAAGCCGGTCCAGGGCCTCTGCGGCGTGGCGCAGGGTCGGCCAGTCGGACTGGCTGCCCATGATGATGCCGACGAGCGGGCCGGTCATGCGCCGAGCACTGCCATCGGGTGGACGAAGCAAGGCCAGGGGCTTTGCCCCT
>JBEKNT010000285.1:0-8783 GCA_049522565.1 Acetobacteraceae bacterium | reverse complement strand
GAAACACTGACTCTCGCATGGCTGGCACGGTCCGTCCCAACCGTCATGGCCCGGCCATCTATCGCGCCACCGCGACTGCATAGATCGCCGGGTCAGGCCCGGTGATGACGGTTGGGACGGAGCGTGCCATTCGTCGATCTTTCGGACGGTTGGTATGAAGCTCAGCGCCTGCCGAGAGATAAACGAATCACCATGCGGCGCAGCATCGTCCGTCCCGTCATGGCGGGCCCCCGGGTCAAGTGGCCGGGGGCAGGCTCCGGCCCGCCATCCACGACTTTGCGGCTCACATAAAGGAAAGTCGTGGATGGTCCGCCTGCGCGGACCATGACGAATTGGGCACGGTCCGCAGGTCAACTGACGCAGTTATTCCGCGGCGAACCCTCAGCTCGTCAGCACTGCCTTGCCGATCACCTTGCGGTCGATCACTGCCTGCAATGCCTCGGCCGCCTGTTCCAGCGGAAAGCGATGCGAGATGCGCGGCTTCAGTTTTCCCGCCGCGGCGAGTTTCGTCAGTTCGCGCATGTTGGCGATGGCCAATTCCGGCGCGGCCTCGTTCAGGCCGCCGATGCGCACGCCGATCGCGTCGATGCCCTTGATCAGCAGGTAGTTGCTGCGGATGTTGGTCGGGCCGCCGCCGAGGAAGCCCAGGATCAGCAACCGCCCGCACCACGCCAGGCAGCGCAGCGATTCGTCGGTGACCTGCGCGCCGATCGGGTCGTAGGCGATGTCGGCGCCATGGCCGCCGGTGAGTTCCTTCACCTGGTCGAGGAAGCCGCCGGCATAGCCGATCGCGTGGTCGGCGCCTTCCTCCAGGCAGGCGGCGCGCTTTTCATCGGTGCTCGCGGTGGCGATGACCTTGGCGCCGAACGCCTTGGCCACCTGGATGGCGGCGATGCCGATGCCGCCGGCGGCGCCGTGCACCAGCACCCACTCGCCGGCCTGCATCCGGCCGCGTTGCAGCAGGGCGTGGTAGGCGGTGGCATAGGCGCCGCGGAACACGCCGGCGGCTTCCAGGCTCATGCCCTCGGGCACCTTGTCGCACAGGTCCGCCTTGGCATTGCCGCGTTCGGCGCAGGCGCCCAGCGTGTGGCGGCTCATCACCTGGTCGCCGGCTTTGAACGCGGTCACGTCCGGGCCGACGGCGACCACCTCGCCGGCCGCCTCGCCGCCGGGAATGAACGGCGGCTCGGGACGGAACTGGTATTTGCCGGCGAGCATCAGCACGTCCACGTACTGCACGCCGCGGGCGCGGATGCGCACGGTGATCTCGCCCGGGCCGGGCGGCGGCGGGTCAGGAACCTCGCGCAACGCCAGCACCTCCGGACCGCCGAACGCCTCGCACACCATGGCCTTCATGTCGGATGGCTCCCCCGTTGCCTGGGGGAGAGTTAAGCGCAGGGCGAGGCGGACCCCAACACCCTCACCGTTCGCCCGGCGGCAACGGGCTCCCTGCCCTGCGCGGCCCGCACGCCCCGTACCCTACCCTCTCCCGCTGGCAGAAGAGGGATTCTGGCACAGCAGCATCGGGCCGTAATGGGCGACGAACAGCGCGAAGGCGGCGATCCAGGCGGCGGCGGCGGCCTCGAGCAGATCCATGGTCAGCGCGCTCGGCCAGGCGGCGGCGATGCGCAGCAGCACGGCGACGGTCACCAGCGCGTAGATCGCGACCGTCGCGCCGTCGGCGTGCAGGGCGCGGCCGGTATGGCCCAGCGTCGCGCGCGTCATCACCGCCAGCAGCATGGTGCCGAAGGCGCCGCCGGTCAGGGCGTGGATCGCCGCGGCCGACGGCACGGCCGGGACCAGCAGCGACAGCCCGAGCAAGCCGACGCCGACCGGCAGCCACAGATAGCCGACATGCAGGACGACCAGCAGGACCTCGCCGGTGGTCTCCGTGCCGCGCCACCGCGCCAGCCGCCAGAATTGCAGGACGGCGCCGGCCAGCAGCAGCACGCCAACCGCCGGCTGGTCGGGCAGGAACACCCAGGCGAATAAGCCGGCGTGCAGGACGCCGAGCGCGACCCGGTCCAGCGTTCCCATCTGCGGCGGCGGCGCCGCCACGCCGCGCGCCAGTAACCAGTTGCGCGTGAAGGTCGGCACGATGCGGCCGCCGATGACCGAAATCAGCACCAGCACGCAGGCCACGCCGAGTCGCCAGCCGACATCGCCGGTCATGGCGAGGCCCACCGCCTGCAAATGCATCAGCAGGTTGGCGATGGTCAGCACGACCAGCGGGGCCAGCAGCGGATAGTTGCGCCGGTTGCCGGCGGCAATCATCTCGTGCGCGGCCACTGCCGTCAGGGCCACCGCGAAACTCAGATCGACGACCACGCCGAGCCACGCGGGCAGCATGGCGGAGACCAGGCAGGCGCCGCGCCCGGCCACCCACAATGCCAGCAGCAGCGCGAGCGCGATCCCGGCGACCGGGGCTCGGCCGGTCCAGTTGGGGATCGCGGTCAGCAGGAACCCCGCGATTCCCGCCAGGACGAAGCCGAACAGCATTTCGTGGATATGCCAGCTCAACGGGTCGAACCGGCTGGGCAGATCGAATGGGCCGGCCAGCGCGGCGATCCACACGGCCAGCGCGACGGCCGACCACGCCGCGGCAGCCAGGAAAAACGGGCGAAATCCCGCCGCGAGAAACGGCAGGGAGCGCAGGCGGGTCTGGGAACCGGTCACGCCTGATCCTCCACGGCCGGATGCCGCCAGATTGCAACATCGGATATATATGTTCCAAATGTCGCAACCGGAGTGCCAATTACCTTGATCCAGGTCAATCCCGGCCGCTATTCCGGCACACAAGCTGCAGGAACGCCCATGTCCACCACGGCAACCCAGTCCACCGACGCCGCGTCCGCCTCCCCGGATCCCACCGCGCTGCCGGAGTTGCTGCGTCTCACGCCGCTGTTCGAGGCGCTGGAGGATCGCCTGATCGACGACCTCGCCGCCATCACGCGGGAGGTGCGTCTGCCGGGCGATACCGAACTCTGCCGGCAAGGCACGCCGCCGCAGCATCTGCACGTGCTGCTGGAAGGCCAGGTGGCGCTGTGGGCCGCCGCGCAGGACGAGTCGCGTGCCGCGGTCGAGGTGGTGCGTCCGCCCGGCTACTTCGTGCTGGCGACGGTGCTGACGCGGCTGCCCTACCTGATGACGGCACAGACGGTGTCGGCGGCGCGCCTGCTGCTGATCGACGTGGACGGGCTGCACGCCCTGCTGGCCCGCGACGTCGGGCTGGCCAACGCGTTGCTGCGGGCGGAGGCGCTGAATTTTCGGTCGCTGGTGCGCCAGGTGCAGGACCTCAAGCTGCGGACCGCGGCGCAGCGGCTGGGCTGCTATCTGCTGGCGCTCACCGACGACCCCGATGCCACGACCGCACAGTTCCGCCTGCCGTTCGACAAGCGCTTGCTCGCCGCGCGGCTGGGCTGCCGGCAGGAGAATCTGTCGCGCGCCTTCGCCGCCCTGCGCAGCGTGGGTGTGGAAACGCATGGCTCGCGGGTGGCGCTGCACGACATCCTCGCGCTGCGCGCGTTCGCGGTGCCGGACGAGCAAGCCGACCCGGGGCTGCCGTTCTCGGGGTAGCCAAGCCGCGTCGTTCGGCGGTTGAATCGGTGCGGCCTCGGGTGGCAGAGTTCCTGCTGCACCCGCGAATAGGACAGCGCCGATGAACCGCAAATGGCTGATGGCCGTGCCTCTCGCCTTCGCTCTCGCCGGCGGGACGGCCGTCGCGCAGGACACGCCGCCCAAGGTGCTGCGCGTGGTGCCGAGCGCCGATCCCGCCGAACTCGACCCGACCAAGGCGCTGAACCTCATCGGGCGGATCTATTCGCAGATGGTGTTCGACACGCTGTTCGCGCTCGACAGCAAACTGGCCCCGCAGCCGATGATGGTGGAGAGCGAACAGGTCAGCGCGGACGGACTTGGTTACACGTTCACGCTGCGGCCGGGGCTGAAATTCCACGACGGCAGTGCGGTGACCTCGCGCGACGTGGTGGCGTCGCTGGAGCATTGGATGAACGGCCTGTCGATGGGGCCGCAGCTCAAGGCCCGCACGGCGTCGCTGGACGTGGTGGACGACCGGACGTTCCGGCTGGTGCTGAACAAGCGGTTCGGCCTGGTGGAGTTCATCCTGGCCGGACCCGGTGCGCCGATGGCCGGGATCATGCGGGAGGCGGATGCGAAGCGGGACGCCGCGGTCGCACTGACCGCGCCGATCGGCTCCGGTCCGTTCCGCTACGTCGCCGGCGAGCGCGAGTCCGGTCATCGCGTCGTGTTCGAGAAGTTCCGCGACTACCTCCCGCGCAGCGAGCCGCCCGACGGGCTGGCCGGCGCCCGGGTGGTCAAGGTCGATCGCGTCGAGTGGATGATCATCCCGGACGCCCAGACAGCGGCGAACGCGCTGGCCACCGGCGAGGTGGATATGTGGGAGCAGGTGAACCCGGACCTGACGGGGACGCTGCGGGAGGAAGGGGTGACGGTGCGGCGCATCGCGGCGCTGCCGACGGTGGCGTTCGTCCGCCCCAACTTCCAGCTTCCGCCGTTCAACGACGTGCGGGCGCGCCAGGCGCTGGCCTACCTGTTCGACCAGACCGAGATGATGGAGGCGGCGGCCGGTAGTGGGGTGGGCTGGCAGGAGTGCCACTCGTTCAGCGTCTGCGGCGGGCCGTATGGGACGGAGGTGGGTTCGGAGCCGTACCGCTCCGCCAATATCGAAAAGGCGAAGGCGTTGCTGGCGGCGGCCGGCTACAAGGGGGAGAAGCTGGTGTTGCTGGGGACGCCGCAGCTTCCGGCGATCAACGCGATGACGCTGGTGGCGGCGCAGCGGCTGCAGCAGGCGGGCGTCAACGTCGATGTGCAGATGGCGGATTTCGCGGTGATGTTCCAGCGGATGCAGGCCGCGGGCAAGCCGCTGGACCAGGGGGGGTATAATCTGTTCGCCTATCATGCGATCGGCAGCGCGTGGTTCCATCCGCTGATGAACCTGTCGCTGGATTTGTCGTGCGGGGGGAAGAACTGGGCGGGCTGGCCGTGCGATCCGCAAGGCGAGGCGTTGCGCCAGGCGTTTTTGGAGGCGCCCGACGACGCGTCCCGCAAGGTGGCATTCGCGGCGTTCCAGAAGCGGCTGTGGGAGTTCCTGCCGTATATCCCGGTGGGACAGTTCGACGTTGTTACGGGATGGGGGAAGAACGTCACGGGGGTGCTGAACGCGTATATCGTCGCGTATTGGAATATCGAGAAGAAGTAGCGGTGGGTGGGGATGTGAAATGCATCGTCGCTCGTCGGTGATCAGTTGGCTTGAAAGCGAAGCAAGGAAGCCTCAACACAGATTTTCACAGATTAAGTCACAGATTTTGATATGCCATGATTTATGGAACGGTTACGCAATAAAACTCCTGTCAGCGACTTAATCTGTGGCTTAATCTGTGAAAATCTATGTTGATTCTTGCTTCCTTGTTGTATCGTTGGTGGCGCCAAACGTCAGGGCACCGCAGTGATTTGCCATGAGCTCACACGGTCAACTCTGGTGCTTGTAGCCTGCCTCGCGCTGGCTTCGCATCGCCAGGACGAAGACTGTGTCGATGCTGGTCACGAAGCAATAAAGCGCGATGTAGCCGCGCGAATCCCGCCCAATCACCAGTTCACGCTTGCCGCCTTTGACTGGCCGGCCGATCAGCGGGCTGTGGGTCAGGATTTGTAGCGCCTGCACGATCTCATTAATTCTGGCGGGTGCGTCGCCGATCTCGAACCGGGCCATGTGGTCCAGCAAGCGATCGAAGTCGTCAAGGAGTTCAGGCGCGAGTTCGACGCGGGCCATGCGGCCCGGTCAGCGGCGCGGCTTGCGGACCACCGGCTTGCGCGGGCGCTCGCCGCGCGATCGAGCCTCAAGCCAGGCTTTCGCCTCATTCCACGGCACGGTTTTCCCGGTCGCCAGCACTTTCGCCCAACGCTCGTCAGCGACGCGATGGAACGCTGCGTCCAGTTCAGCCTGCGCTACCGTCTGGGCGATGGCGTCAAGGATGAAGGCGTGGGCGGTTTTACCGGCTCGCGCCGCGGCGGCGGCAACCCGCGCTTTCAGGTTGTCGTCAATGCGGATGGTCGTGGTCATGGTTTGGGTGGCCTTCGACACGCAGTCGATATGTAGCACTATTGTACCACTCCGGCAATCGGCGTCACACTCCTTTTGCGGGTGCGGCGTCCCGACTTGCGTATTGATCTGGACGCGCTGCACCGGCGTTGCAACCCGGAGCAATGGCGCGGCCAACCGACACCTCGGCCGATCGGCCAACGCGTGGCGGCGGTTTCGGTCGCCGGCACTATGCGTTTGGCACTGCTGCCGGATGCCAAACATGGTAAAGTACCACTCGGTCAGTAAAGACCAGGAGATGACAATGATCAAAATTCTGGAAGGGTTTGCGGACAATGTAATCGCAGCCAGCGCCATCGGACGGGTCAAGCGAGAGGATTACGAGGCGATTTTGATTCCGCGCGTTGAGGCGACCGCCAAGAGGCATCCGAAGATTCGGTGCTATTACGAGATCGGCACAGACTTCGCTGGCATGGAACCCGGTGCGGTGTGGGAAGACTTTAGAGTTGGGGTTGAATATTGGATGCGTTGGGAGCGCGTCGCCGTCGTGACGGACGTAGCCTGGATCACGCACGTGGTGAACGCATTCCGCTTCCTGATGCCGGGACAGATTCGCGTATATCAAACCGGCGAGAAGGAAACGGCACGCTCTTGGGTTGAGGCACCCTAAACGGATTCGGCATGAGGGCGCTCAGTCGCGTGCGGTTGGATGGATATCTACAGGTACACAATCAGTCCCGATGATAACGGCGGCGTGCGTCTACATCCGCACCATGAGCGGCACCCTGCCGCCGACGTAGCGTTGCTGCGCGACAATGCGTTGCAATGGCATTGTTCGGTCTGTGTCGCCGAGATCACCGCCGGCATCGCGCATTATGATCCCGCCGCGGGCCATTGGTGCCGGGTGCGACGGCAATACGGCATCCTGTTGGGGGCGATCCCGGATCCGCGATTGCTGGTGCCGGATGGCGAGAGCTGGCACCTCGCGGGGTTGATTGCCGGCACACCTGCCCGCATAGTGGACGGAGTTGAAAAAAATGCGTTTGTGGTTCAAATCGCAGACCTTCCGGCCGGTGGCGGACACCGTGCCGCCCGGGCCGAACGGGCTGATCGAGGAATATCTTGGCACCGCACCGAACAATCTGGTGTTCCCCGGCGTCAGCACCTGCACCACCCTGTCGGTGCTGCTGGCCAACAACACGCTGGTCGGCGCGCATCTGTCGGCGCTGTGCACCGCGGCGGATATCGCCACGATCTGCGCCAAGATGACCGAACTCGCGAATGGTCAGGGCGCCACCAAGATCGCCATCATCGGCGTGCTGCGCTATGTCGGCGGCACCAACACGCGCGGCGGCGTGGCCTATACCTCGACGCCGCAATACACCTTCCCGGCGAAGCTCACCACGTTCGCCGGCGCGTTCGGGCTGACCGCCGCCGATGTGAACTATTACGATCAGGCAGGAGGCACCGACAAGCACTACCAGGTGCGCGCCGTCGGCGGCGGCAACATCACCGCCTATTACCGCGACGTCGGCACGGTGCAGGTCGGCGGTGGCACGTCGTCCGCGCCCTACGTGTCCACCGGCATATGGAGTCATCTGCCGCTGCTCAGTGTGCTGCCGGGGTAGCGCGGCGGCCACGACGCGTTCCGACCCGACACGTCCGGATCGGCCGCGAACCCCGGGTCCAGCTTGCCCCTGGAAACGTCACCAAACCGAGGCAGGCCGCAACGATGCGATCGTCGCATCAGCTTGATCGTTGCGCCACGCCCCTGCTACACGGTTGGGTTGTCTACACTGACGATGAGGGGGGTAACATGGCTATGAGAATGGCGGCAACCGCTACGTTGGCTGTCGCCTTTGCCCTGACTTCGTGCGGTGTCCCGCAACGCGTTGCAAATCCGCCGGCCGCCGGGCAATCCGAGGAATACGACCAGGCAATTCGGGCCGCGGCAGTTCGCAGTCCGGACTGGAGCATGCCCCTCCGGTCGCTTGGCACCGGATCGGTCCTGACTGTCGGCACTTTCACAACCTACGACCTGGACACCAGGAACTACTACGTGTGGGTTTCGATACCAGCGCAGCTTTGGGAATTATGCAAAGGAAAGCAGGATGCGATCCTGAGCATCCAGCAGATCTTGGGGCTGCCTCCGCAGCCTGACGATCCTCAACATCCGTGGCACATTATCCTGTTCCAGGTGGACCGGAGTACCGTGTTCCGGCCTTGCCCGGGAGGCATGGACCCCCAGGCGCCGCCTGATGCACCGAGATGCCTCGCAGGAAACGACCTCGACCCGCACTTAGACAAGGAGATCGCCCACTTTCTGCTCAACCAGTTCTGGATCGCGCACCACGTCACGTTCGAGAGCGAGGGCAAGACTAAATTCGGATACCCGTGGACCGGAATGGGCTGGACTTATGACTGGGACCCGGAGTCGAAAGCGCACGTGGGCGTTTCCGAGTTCGTCGTCAAAAAAGGCACCGAGGTGAACAAACGAACTGTCACATCGCTAACCCCGGTTGCATTCTGTAGTGCGCCGAAGCCACCCGGCGATGAGGCTTCATCTGCTGAGTGAGCCTGCGCTAGGCCCTGTGGACAAACCGGTTCTGGCGCCCGCGCGGCCGGGGAGGCTTGGGCGGCGCGACAGCCTCGTGGCGACGGGGGTGACGACCTGCTCTGCTGACCCGACCGGAAAGCAAAGAAT
>JBEKNT010000284.1:0-8795 GCA_049522565.1 Acetobacteraceae bacterium | reverse complement strand
CGAACAGTTTCATCAAGATCCGCGCTCCTGATAATGACATTTGCCCGCGCAGGGGAGGCAAGAGCCGTTGCGAGCAGAGCACACCCCCTCCCCTTGAGGGAGGGGGTTGGGGGGAGGGGTGCGTGCGCCCCGACTGCCGGGGGCACGCACCCCTCCCCCCAACCCGGGAGGGGGAGTCTTGCCTCTGTCCCTCTTCCCCCGCCCGCTACGCCGCGCCGCGCCGTATTTCGCCGCCGCGCGTCTCCGCCAGATGGTCGAACTCCTTGCGATACGTGCCCAATCCCAGCGTCTGCGAGCGCAGCTCGATGATCAGGTCGTGCAGTTCGGCTTCCGGCACCAGCGCCTCCACGTCGTCCCAGCCGGGCCAGCCCTCGCGCTCGGCAAACCCGAGGATCTGCCCGCGCCGCCCGGTGATCAGCCGCTGCGCGCGCGCGGTGTAGTCGTTCGGCACGCTGACGCTCACGCGATAGATCGGCTCCAGCAGCACCGGATCGGCCTTCGCCAGCCCCTCCTTCATTGCCAGGCTGGTGGCGGTCTTGAATGCCATGTCGGAGCTGTCCACGCTGTGGAACTGGCCGTCCACCAGCGTGACGGAAATATCCACCACCGGATAGCCGAACGGACCCTTCTTCGCCGCTTCCTCCGCCGCCTCCCCCACGGCTGGAATGAAATTGCGCGGCACCGCGCCGCCCACCACCTTGTCGATGAATTCGAACCCGGCCCCGCGTTCGCGCGGGGAAATATCGATCTTGACGTCGGCGAACTGGCCGTGTCCGCCGCTCTGCTTTTTCAGCCGGCCATGCTCGTGCACCGCCCGGCGGATGGTCTCCTTGAAGGCGACCTGCGGTTTGTGGGTCGCCACCTTCAGCGCGTAGTTGTTCGACAGCCGGGCGACCGTCGCGTTCAAATGCATCTCGCCCTGGCCATGCAGCACGGTCTCGCTGGTGTCCTGCGCCTGCGTCACCGACAGCGTCGGGTCTTCCTCGCGCAGCTTGGTCAACGCGCCATTCAGCTTCACGTCGTCCTTGTGATCGGAGGTGACGATCGCCAGCGAATAGACCGGCGACGGCGGCACCGGGAACGGCAATTGCTCCGGCGTCGCACCGGGTGACACCGTGGCACCGGTTGCCACACCCTCCAGCCGGCTGAACGCGACGATGTCGCCCGCCACCGCCTCGGTGCATTTCGCCAGGTCGCCGCCCTGGAAATGATAGATGCCGCCAAGCCGCGAGCCACCCAACGTCGCGCCATCCTTGATCGTGCCGCGCCAGACGCGCGCATAGGACAGCTTGCCCGTATGGCCGGCATGCACGGTCTTGAAGACCTGCGCCAGGGGCGGGCCGTCGGCGGCAATGCCCTTGCGCTCGGCGGTCTCGGCGACAAACGGCGTGTCGTGCCGCAGCGCCTTCCAGAGCCGGCGCACGCCGTTGGCGTTTTCCGCCGAGCCCAGCAGCACCTCGATCACCGCGCCGGCCGCCAGGTCCTTGCGCAGGTCGCGATAGATCTCGTCGGGGCTGGGCTTTATGTCCTCCAGCACCTTCTCCAGCAGCGCATCGTCATGGTCGGCCAGCGTCTCGACCAGCTTGCCCAGCGCCGCCTGCTCTTCGTCCTGCATCTCCGAGGGAATCTGCATCAATTCGGAGGCCTGGCCCTTGCGATAGCGATACGCGCGCTCGCTCACCACATCGACATAGCCGCTGACCGCCTGGCCATCGATGATCGGCATCTGGCGCAGCACCAGCGGCGACTTCGCATAGGCCTGCAACGCCGCCAGCGTGTCGCGCACGCTGCCCTCCAGCGTGTCGATCTTGTTGATGAACAGCACGTGCGGCACGCTCAGGTCGGCCAGCAGCTTCAGCGCCGGAGCGACGGTCAGCGCGCGCGCCGGCACCGGCTCGCAGACCACGACGGCGACGTCCACCATCGCCAGCGCCGCGCACATCTCGTGGCTGAACTCGATCGAGCCGGGGCAGTCCAGCACCGCCCAGGGATCGCCGAGATAGCTGCCGTGACCGATGCGGACCTCGGTGGTCATCGGGCGGTTGCGCGGATCGGCGGGTCGTTTCACCGGCGCGCCGGCGGCTTCCATCATCGCCTCGAACAGGGTGGATTTGCCGCTGCTGTATGGCCCCACCAGCGCCACCGAGCGGGGACTTCTGCCGTTCTGGTTTCCTGACATGGCCGCGCCTCCTGAGGTTTATTGCATGGGGTGCCGGCCGCGTTGTGGTTCTGCCACACGAGGGCCCGGACGACCCCGTGCCGCGATCCTAGCGAAGTTTCTGTGACAGGCGAGTCCCCGCGCCAACCGACGGCTACGCCTTTGTGTCATGGCCGCTGTGTCATGGCCGCGGTAGCAAGCGCGGCCCGCCGGACGCCTGAGTGACACAGCATAGGTAAGTGCGTCCGGCCGGACGTTCAGTCCACCGCTTCGCCGTGATCCGGCCCCTCGATGCTCTGCACATGGGCGTTGAGACGCAGCAGTGCCTTGCTCAGCGTGGCCCATCGGGCGTGTCCGAGACCCTCGGCCAGCGAGGCATCCAGCGCCCGCGCCAGCGGCACGACGGCCCGATGCACCGTCTCGCCCTTGCGCGTCATGCGCAGCAGGCGGCCGCGACCATCTTCCGGGTCGGGTGATTGACGAATCAGGCCATGCGCTGCCAACCCTGCCGCGGCTCGGCTGACCTTGACCTTGTCCATTGCCGTCCATTCGCCCACCGCCGTCGGCGACACCGTGCCGAACCGGGCAATGGTCGCCAGCACGCGCCATTCCGGAATCGTCAATCCGTAGGCGCCGGAATAACACCGGGCAAACAGACGCGACACGCGATTGGCGGCGACCGACAACTGGTAGGGCAGGAAATCCTCCAGCCGGAAGTCGCTGGGCGACGCGGCAGGGGCCACGCCCGGCGCCGGCATGGCTCTGGGTCCGGTCTTCATTTATGTTCGTCTCCTCCCAGGCGACGCCCCTTCATAACGCGACTATTGCTGCCTGGGAACGGCGGGTTCCGCTCCAACCCGACCGAAATGGGAGAACGGCCATGCAGCTCTACACCTATTTTCGGTCGTCCGCTTCCTGGCGCGTGCGCATCGCGCTGGCACTGAAGGGCCTGTCGCCGGCGCAGCAGTTCGTCCATCTGCTGACGGCTGGCGGACAACAGAACACCGCGGCCTTTCGCGGGAAAAGTCCGCTCGACGCCTATCCCCTGTTGCAACGCGCCGAGGCGGCAGCGCTCGCCTTGCCGGCGTTCCGCGACACTGCGCCGGAACGCCAGCCGGACGCATTCTGATCACGGGAGAGTCCGATGCCCGATACGTTCGCCTATCTCTCCGGCTTCGGCAACGAACATGCCAGCGAGGCGGTCGCCGGCGCGTTGCCCGTCGGGCAGAACGCGCCGCAGCGCCCGCCGCTCGGGCTGTATGCGGAACAGGTGTCGGGGACGCCGTTCACCGTGCCGCGGCGGGAGTCGCGGCGTTCCTGGCTGTACCGCATCCGTCCCTCCGCCGACCACAAGCCCTATCGACGGATCGACAATGGGCTGTTCTGCACAGAGCTTGCCGAGCCGACGCCGAACCGGCTGCGCTGGGATCCGTTGCCGTTGCCGGCTGAGCCGACGGATTTCGTCGCTGGCCTGGTGACGATGCTGGCCAACACGGACACGCAAGCCGGCACCGGCGTATCGGTGCACATCTACCGTGCCAACCAGCCGATGCGGCGCGTGTTCTGGAACGCCGACGGCGAACTGCTGATCGTGCCGCAACAGGGGCGCTTGGCGCTGGCCACCGAACTGGGCCGGTTGCAGGTCGCGCCCGGTGAGATCGCGGTGATCCCGCGCAGCGTGCGGTTCCGCGTGACGCTGCCGGACGCAACCGCGCGCGGTTATGTCTGTGAAAACCACGGCCCGGTGCTGCGCCTGCCCGATCTTGGTCCGATCGGCGCCAACGGTCTGGCGCAGCCGCGCGACTTCCTGACGCCGGCCGCCTGGTTCGAGGATCGCGACGAACCGACCGAACTCGTGCAGAAGTTCGGCGGCGCGCTGTGGGCGACGGAACTCGATCATTCGCCGCTCGACGTGGTGGCCTGGCACGGCAACCTGGCGCCGTACAAATACGATCTCGCGCGCTTCATGGCGATCAACACCGTCAGCTTCGACCATTGCGATCCGTCGATCTTCACCGTGCTGACCTCGCCCACCGATTCACCCGGCACCGCGAACGTCGATTTCGTCATTTTTCCGCCGCGCTGGATGGTGGCGGAGCATACGTTCCGTCCGCCCTGGTTCCATCGCAACGTGATGAACGAGTGCATGGGCCTGGTGCACGGCGCCTACGATGCCAAGGCCGGCGGCTTCAGTCCGGGCGGCCTGTCGCTGCATTCCTGCATGAGCGCGCACGGCCCCGATGCCGAGACGACCGAGAAGGCGATGGCGGCCGACCTCACGCCGCACAAGATCGACAATACGCTGGCCTGCATGTTCGAGACGCGCCAGGTGCTGCGGCCGACCCGGCATGCGCTGGCGCTTCCCGAGTTGCAGCGCGATTACGATGCGTGCTGGCAGGGTCTGCGCCGGCATTTCCGAGCATAGCGTCGGGAGGCACCACGCGTATCACGTCAGGCGGCTGGGCAAGGCATAGTCCTCCCCCTCCCCTTGAGGGAGGGGGTAGGGGGAGGGGTGCGTACAGGCGAGGTGTTCGGCTGTGCGCACCCCTCCCCGTACCCCCTCCCTCAAGGGGAGGGGGAGAATACTCCCTGCACCTGGCCATGACGACGAGGGAAAGGCAACCATGATCGACGCCACGCACGACCCGGCACGCAAGAGCTGGGTAGACTCCGCTAACGGCCACAGCGAATTTCCTATCCAGAACCTGCCGCTCGGCGTGTTCAGCCCGCCGGGCGGCGGCCTGCGCGGCGGCGTGGCGATCGGCGATGCCATCTTCGACATCGCGGCGGCGTTGCAGGCCGGGCTGTTCGCCGGGCTTGCGCGCGACGCCGCCGAAGCCGCTGCCGGGGCAGCGCTGAACCCATTGCTCGCGCTTGGTGCCGGCCCGCGCACGGCATTGCGGCAGCGCGTGTCGGACTTGCTCGACGCCAATGGCGTGGACCACGCCCGCGTCGCACCGCTGGCCCCGCGCCTGGTGCACCACGCGGCGGACTGCACGTTGTATTTGCCGGCGGCGATCGGCGACTACACCGACTTCTTCGCCGGGATCCATCACGCCACCGCCGGCGGCCGCATCAACCGGCCGGAAAACCCGCTGCTGCCGAACTACAAGTACGTGCCGGTCGCGTATCATAGTCGCGCGTCGTCGGTGCGCCCGTCGGGTGGTGCGGTGCCGCGGCCAAAGGGTCAGCGCAAGCTGCCCGACGAGGCGGCGCCGAGCTACGGTCCCTGTCGCAATCTCGACTATGAACTGGAGCTGGGGGTTTGGATCGGGCCCGGCAACGAACTCGGCACGCCGATCCCGATCGCCGAGGCATCGCAGCATATTGCCGGCTATTGCCTGCTGAACGACTGGTCGGCGCGCGACATCCAGACCTGGGAATCGCAGCCGCTTGGCCCGTTCCTGGCGAAGAGTTTTCGCACCAGCGTGTCGCCGTGGATCGTTACGGCCGAGGCGCTGGCGCCGTTCCGTGGCCCGCAGCCGCCGCGCCCCACGGGCGACCCCGCACCGCTGCCGCACCTGCTCGATGCGGCGGACCAGGCGAACGGCGCGCTCGACATCGCGTTCGCGGTGGCGCTGCTGACGCCTGCGATGCGCGAGGCCGGCGCGGCGCCATTCCGCCTGTCGCACGCCAAGGGTGACGTGCTGTACTGGACGGTGGCGCAGATGGTGGCGCACCACACGTCGAACGGCTGCAACCTCCAGCCGGGCGATCTGTTCGGCAGCGGCACGCTATCGGGAACCGAGCCAGGCAGCGCGGGCTGCCTGCTGGAAATGACCCGCGGCGGACGCGACCCGTTCCGCTTGCCGAATGGCGAGACGCGCCGGTATCTGGAAGACGGCGACGAGGTGATCTTCCAGGCGCATTGCCACCGTGCCGGGCGCGTCACGATCGGCTTCGGCGAATGCCGCGGGACCGTAAACCTCGCCCACGAAGGGGGAGGGGTCGCGGTGCGATAGCACCGAGGGTGAGGGTGATCGGGTCGCCTCGCCGCGAACGTCCGTGCTGGCGCGAAGCGGGGTTGTGCGGGCCGCGGCACCCTCACCCCGCCGCTTCGCGTCTCGACCTCTCCCACGCTGCGCGCGGGAGAGGTCATGTGGCCGGCTCGTACCGCACCGTGGCCAGCGAATCCGGCGACACGGCCTCGCCCAGCCCCAACTTGCCGGCGCCCAGCAGCACGAAGCTGTCGCGATGCACGTAGTTGCTGCCGTCGTCATCGGCCACAACATAGGTCCCGTTCGCGCTCAGGTCGGTCAGCACGAATCGCCCGTTGCGAAATTCGATGCGGGCATGCAGCCGCGACACCAACGGTTGATGCACCACCAGATCATTCTGATCTGCGCGGCCGATGGTCAGCGACGGGTGGCCCTCGCCCAGCTCCAGCCGCGTGCCGCCGGCGCTGATCACCAGCCGCTCGCCGCCACGGTGCTGCGTTGCCCAGGGGGCCCGCATGATCGTCGCGTCCTCCGCCTGCCAGAGCACCTCGTGGATCGCGATTTCCTCCCGCTTGCCCCGCACCTGCGTCAGGTCGATCTGCCGGCATAGCCTGCGCTGCGTCGCGTCCAGTTGCTCGACCGTGACGCCGGTCGTCAGGGTCTGGCCGGACTTGGCCTGGCTCGCCATGCGCGCCGCCAGATTGACCGCGTCGCCGAACACGTCGGCGTCCTCCAGCAGGGTGTTGCCGAAATGGAACCCCACGCGGATGGCGAGCGGGCGTCCGTCCACCACCATCTGGCCGGTGATGGCGTCCTGCATCTCGCAGGCTGCCTCCGCCGCGGCGGTGGCGTTGGGAAACGTCGTCATCACCTCGTCGCCGATCGTCTTCACCAGCGTGCCGCCGTGGCGCTGCGTGACCTCGGTCATGACGGCGAGGCAGCGCGCAACGATGCTGCGCGCCCGGACGTCGCCCAGTGTGTCGTACAGCGCGGTCGAACCGGAAACATCGGCGAACAGGACCGCCAGTTGCGCTTCGCGCGGCACAGTCGCCCTCACTTTCATTCATGACAATTTGGGTATAGTATCGGATCGGGAGCAGTCCGTGAACCTGGCTCGTCACCGGGATGCGGTGGCAACGGCGAAAGGCGCGGAAAATGTTTGAAGCGGCAGAACTTGGCCATCGGATTGCCAAGGCGGACTACGAGCGCGAGGAGCCTCTGCTTCGCGCCCGCCTGCTGACCCTGCAATACGACATGCTGACGAAGGCCGAGTTCCCGGTGGTGATTATCATCGGCGGCGTGGACGGCGCCGGGAAGGGCGAGACCCTCAACGTCCTGCACGAGTGGATGGACCCGCGGCACATCGTCACCACCGCGTTCGGCGACATGTCGGACGAGGAGCGCGAGCGGCCGCGCATGTGGCGCTACTGGCGTGCGCTGCCGCCGAAGGGACGCATCGGCATCCTGTTTGGCGCCTGGCACTCCAATCCCATCCTCGACCGCGTCGCCGGCCGGACCACCGAGGACGAATTGGTGCGTGCCGCCGAACGCATCGTCCGGTTCGAGCGCATGCTGGTCGATGAAGGCGTGCTGCTGCTGAAATTCTGGTTCCACCTGTCGAAGCCGGCGCAGAAGGCGCGGCTGAAGGCGCTGGAGGCCGATCCGAAGACCCGCTGGCGCGTCGCCGATACCGACTGGGAGCGGTTCAAGCTCTACGACCGGTTCCGCAAGGTGTCGGAACTGGCGCTGCGCCGCACCAGCACCGGGTCCGCGCCCTGGACGGTGGTCGAGGGGAGCGACCCGAACTTCCGCTACCTCACGGTCGGGCGCGCCATCGCCGACGCGGTGGAGCGTCGGCTGACCGGCGAGAAGCCGGTTTCGGCGACGCCGGCGGCGCTGCCGGAGCCGGCGGCGGATGGCCGTACCGTGCTGACCACCCTGGACTACCACCAGACGTTGCCGCGCAAAGACTATCGGCGCGCGCTGGACAAATACCAAGGCAAGCTCAACCTGCTGACGCGGGCGCGAAAATTCAGTCAGCGCTCGGTGATCCTGGTGTTCGAAGGGATGGACGCGGCGGGCAAGGGCAGCGCCATCCGTCGCGTCGTCTGGCCGCTGGACGCGCGGCACTATCGTATCATTCCGATCGCCGCGCCAACCGAGGAGGAACGCGTCCAGCCCTATCTGTGGCGCTTCTGGCGGCATTTGCCGCGGCTCGGCCGGCTGACCATCTTCGACCGCTCCTGGTACGGCCGTGTGCTGGTGGAGCGCGTCGAGGGCTTTTGCTCCGAGGCGGACTGGATGCGTGCCTACGGCGAGATCAACGATTTCGAGGAACAGCTTGCCGAGGCCGGCGGCATCATCGTCAAGTTCTGGCTGACCGTCACGCCGGACGAGCAACTGGCCAGGTTCAAGGCGCGCGAGACGTCGCCGTTCAAGAGCTTCAAGCTCACCCCGGAGGACTGGCGCAACCGCGAAAAGGCGCCGTTGTACGACCGGGCGGTGTGCGACATGGTCGAGCGCACCAACAACGCGTTCGCACCCTGGGTGCTGGTGCCGGCGAACGACAAGTACTTCGCCCGCATCATGGTGCTGCGCACGCTGTGCGAACACATCGAGGCGGGGTTGTAAGTTACCAGGCTGCAAATTGTAAGCTGTGCGCTGTCATACTCCCCCTTCCCTTGCGGGAGGGGGTTGGG
>JBEKNT010000283.1:0-8800 GCA_049522565.1 Acetobacteraceae bacterium | reverse complement strand
CCCGTGTAGATCGGTGAACCCGTCACGAACCCCACGGCCAGGTTGGTGATGTCGATCGTATCCAACTTGCTGAAGTCCGCCAGCGTATCGCCTGCGATACCGGCGATCGTATCCTGGAACGTCACCCCGTAATGCCCGGCATCCTCCAGCGTGTCGTTGCTGCCGCCGCCGGTCAGCACCTGGCCCGCGGCACCCGCAATGATGACATCACTGCCGCCGCTGCCCTCCGCGTGGATGAACTTCATGTGGTCCAGCGTCAGTGTCGTATTCGCATCGTCGAGCTTGACCGTGAGGTTATTGTCGCCGCTGTTGAGCGTGGCCGTGCCGCTGGTGGTGATATCCAGCTCGTTGCTGCCCGTGCCGCTGCGGATTGCCACGCCCGCGTTGGCCGCGATCGCCTCCACGAGCAGATTGCCGCTCGAACCAACGACCGTCTGGCTGGCCGCACCCACAGTGATCGTGTCGTTGTCGGTGCCGGCAAGGATCCCCATGCCTTGCGTGGCATTCGCGGTGAAGTTGTAGCTGGTTCCCGCATTTTGCAGGTAGACGCCGTTGATACCCTTGATGCTGGCACCCATCACCTCGGTGCCGCCACCCTGCACAACCAGGTCATTCGTCCCGCTACCACCGACGATCGTCGCGTCAATCGTTGCGGCCGTCACATAGTATATGTCGGTGCCGCTGCCGCCATGAACCGTCTCGCCGGTGCCACCGAGAACGACGGAGTCGTCGCCTGCGCCGAGGTTGATCGTGTCGTCGTTGTTGGCACCATGCACCACCGCCCCCGCCAGGTTAGGATTGGTCGCGGCGGATACCAGGTTCAGCGTCAGGTCCGTGCCGTTCCGCAGGTAGATGCTTGGCTGCGCCGACGATTGCCCTTCCGTCGCGTCCACCACCTGGATGTCGTTCAGCACCGCAGGCGCCGCCAGGTTGAAGGTGCCGCCACCCTCCAGGTCCAGCGTGTTCGTCCCGCCGCCGCCATCGATCTGCTGACCCGCACGCAGCACACCAGCGGTGGCGACGAAGACATCGTCCCCGGCACCGCCGTCGACCGCAATCGTGGCGTTCGTCGGCAACACCAGCGTGCTCGCAGCGTCGAGCTGGACCGTGATGTTGCGATCCGCGCTGTTCAGCGTGATCGAACCGCCGGTGGTGATTTCCAACGTGTCGTTGGCAGTGGCGCCGGTGGCGCCCTCGACCGCAACGCCTGCGTTGGTCGCGGTCGCCTCCACGCGCAGCGTGCCGCTCGAACCAATTACCGTCTGGCTGGCGCTGCCCACCGTGATCGTATCGCTGTCCGTGCCGGCATGGATCACTAAGCCGGACGTGGTATTCGCGGTGAAGTTGTAGCTGGTCCCCGCATTCAGCAGGAAGACGTTGCCGATGCCGGTGATGTTGGCACCCATCACCGCGGTGCCGCCGCCCTGCACGTCGAGTCTGTTCGTCCCGCTGCCACCGACGATCGTGCCGCCGATCGTCACATCGGTCACGTAGTATACGTCGCTGCCGCCGCCGCCATGAACGGTCTCGCCGGTGCCACCGAGCACGACAGTGTCGTTGCCCGATCCGAGATTGATCACGTCGCTATTGTTGGCACCGTGCACCACCGCGCCCGCCAACTGCGGATTGGTCGCGGCGGATGCCAGGTTCAGCGTCAGATCCGTGCCGTTCCGCAGGTAGATGCTTGGCTGCGCCGACGATTGCCCTTCCGTCGCGTCCACCACCTGGATGTTGTTCAGCACCGCAGGCGCCGCCAGGTTGAAGGTGCCACCACCCTCCAGGTCCAGCGTATTCACCCCGCTGCCGCCATTAATCCGATCACCGCCCGACAATGTGTTGGTTGCGGCGTCGATGGTGACGTTGTTGGCACCGTTGACGACGTCGACGCCCGTGGTCAGGACGATGACCGGCACGACGGTTCCTACGATCGTCAGCGTCTCCGGCGTAAGCGCACCGCTATAGCCGCTGGAATTGCTGCCTTTGGAGGTTAGCGTGATGGTTTCGGTGAAGACGCCATCCGCCCCTGCCGCCAAGGTGGCGGTCGGCGCGATATCGGCCTGACCCGCGCCGAGACCGGCGAAGGCCGAATCGCCATTATTGATGAATGCACCGCTGCTGTTGCCGATCGAGAGGCTGCCGGACAGCAGGTCTGCCAGACCAGTCGCAGCGTTGCCGATCCCCAGATTAACAACCATCGGCGCGCTGCTCGCAGTCAATGTGCCGAGGTTGAGCGCGTAGTTGGTGGCGCCCTTCGACAGCGTGCCGCCACCGGAGATCTCCGAGATCGCCGCGGTGGCATAGTTGTCCACCGTGCCGGTCAGCGTGACCGGCGCGACGGTCAGCGCCTCGTCTGCCTGGTATGCATCATGGCTGGCGAGATCGAGCGTGGCCGACCCGGAGAACACCCCGGAATTCGCCGTACTCAGCCCGAAGTTGAGAGCCCCGCTGCTGCCTGCTGCCACGCCGGCGCCGAGGCTGCCGCTACTGCTGAAGCCGGTACCAGTCACCGTCCCCGCGCTGCCGATCAGCACGTCGGTCAACGCCCCCGAGGCCGTGTTGCCGATGCTCAGCAACTTGGCGGCGGTCGAGCCGACATGCACGACACCGAAATTCAGGCTGGTGGCGACCTGCGCCACTGCGGCGGCATAGACCTTGCCCTCCAGCGTGATCGTGTCGCTGGTCAAGTCCGTATTGGCCAGACCGCTGGTGCCCAACCCGGTCGAGGTCAACGACAGGGTGTCGGTCGCGCTGAAGTTGCCCGCGGTCGTGGGGTTCAGGTACAGGCTGGCCGACGCCGTGCCGCCGGACACGATGGTGCCGCTGTCGCCGCTGCCCGCGATGAAGGCTGTCGGTGGGATGTCCTGCAGACCGTAGATCAGGCTCTCCTGATACGGGTCCGCGCTGGTGCCGTCGGCAACCGACAGCGACTGTGCCGCCACCGTGTCGCCCACGCGCGTCGCGCCAAAGTTCAGCGTTGTGGGAGACACTTCTGGCGCCGCATACGCATAGACCGTGCCGACCACGTCGATCGTCTGCGATTGCAGCGGCGTGATGCCGTTGCTGTCGATCCCGTTTCCGTCCGACTCCAGGCTGACCGTCGCGGTGCCGCTCTGCACACCCTCGGTTGTGGTGACCAGGCCAACCGACAGATTGGTGCTGTTGGTCACGCCAGGCTGCAGGCCGGTGAACGAACCGCCGTTGTCGGTCGCCGCGCCCGTCGCGGAGCCGATGCTGCCGTCCAGGTTCTCGGAAGCGACGGAGGTCGGCGCGGTATTCTCCACGCTCAGCGTCTGGCTGGGCGCGGACCCCACATGCACGTTGTCGAAATCCACCGGGTTCGGCGAAACGGCACTCGCCGACGCATAGTTGCCCGACACCGAGTCGGTGATCGTCAGCGTCAGCGGCGACAATGCCGACGAGTAGCCGGATGCGTTCTGATCCTCCGGCGTCAACGTGATTGTCTGGGAGAATTCGCCGGCCGTCCCGGTGTTCACCGCGACATGCAGGCCCTGGTAGCTGGCGCCGGGCGCGATCTCCGGCAGCGGTCCGGTGCCGTAGACCGTGAAGCCGGGAATGCTCGGGTCCGTCAGCGATCCGGCAAGGCCGTTGGATCCGAACGTCGCCCCGTTCTCCACCGCGAGCGACAGGTTGTCCACCGTCTCGCCCTGCGTGAAGCCGCCGAGCGCCAGGGTGTAGTTGTTGCCGATCTGCGTCAGCGTACCTTCGCCCCCCAACAGGGCGAACAGCGGATCGGATGGTGTGCCGGCCTCCGTTTGGTTGTTGACGATGGTGGTCTGCGCCGACGGCGCGAATACCGCCTCCGTCCCCGTCGGCGTAATCGTCACCTGCAAATCACTGCTCGGCAGCGCACCCAGCACACCAGCATTCACCTCGACGCTGAAGCTCGCGCTGGTGCTGCCGGCGGCGATGATGATCGAGCCGCTGGGCAGGATGTCGCCGGCAAAGTCGCTCGCGTTCAGATAGCCGCCATTCGGCGCAGCGACCGCCCAGTCCACCGTAGTGGCCTGCGCTTCCGCCTCGGTCAGATAGACCGTGAAACCGACATTCAGGTTACCGCTGGTCGGCTCGACCAGTGCCGCATTGTTGGCCGACACGCCCAGCGCCGGTGTCAGGACGGCACCCGTCACGTCGGAGTCGGTCGTGGTGAGGCCCTGCTGCTGTACGTTCGCGCCGCCGGTGACGATGTTCGGATCGCCGGTGACGATGAAGTCGAGCGCCGCAGCCTGTTGCAGTTGCGGATCGGTGATGCCGGCCTGCACCGCTTCCTGCAGCCCTTCCTGCTGCAACGCGGTCGGCAGATCGGACAGGCTGAGTGCGTCGGCCGGAAAGCCCACGTTGGTGTAGTTGCTGGTGGTCGTGCCGGGCGCGTAATACAGCAGCGAGTCCGCCTGGGAGACGCGCCAGTAGTCGGCCAGGCTGTCGGCAACGCCAGGATCGCCGCTGCCGTAATAGAGCTGGTTGGTGGTGATCGTCGTCCCGCTGACGATCGGTGCGAAGTCGTTATTGACCCCGTTGTCGGAGCCCAGCAGGCCTTCGACGTGACCGTTTTCGTCCTGCGACGCCAGCGCAACGGTGGTGTTGATGTAGCTGCCGGCGACGTTGACGGTCAGGCTCTCGCCGGTGTTCCAGTGCACCACGTAGCTGGTGGGCGACTCTTCCGTGACCGTGCCGTCCGGGAGAGCCAGCACGCCGTTGACGAAATTGGCAGCGCTGCCGCTCAGCATCACTGTCTCGGGCTGGCTCGCCGAAGTCCCGAACGTCACTGCATCGGTGCCGATGCCGGCCGCCACCTGGTCGATGACGCTGACCGAGGAACCGCCGTACTGCGTCGTGCGGATCTGCACGTTGAAGCTGTCGTTGGCGACCGTGGACTTGGCCAGGGTGAATTCGCCGACCGCCTGGAAGTTGTAGTACAGCCCGTCGAATGTCGTCAGGTGCACGTCGCCCCATGCCGTCGCGGTGGGCAGCGATGGCGGCGGAGGCAGCGGCATTGGCACGATGGTGCCCGTCACCGTCAAGGTGACGTCGTTCTGCGGCGCGGAGTACCCGCTGCTGTTGGTGTCCGTCGGATCGAGCACGACTTGCTCGGTGTAGACGCCGATCGTGCCGGTACCCAGCGAGATGGCCGGCTCGGTGTCGGCCGCGCCGGGTGATACGTTACTGAACGGAACGAAGCCGGTGTTCAGGAAGTTGGCGAAGTCGGTGATGGTGAACTGGCCGGACAGGCCGTCGGCCGGCACCGTCGCGCCGTTCTCGATCCCCAGGTTGGCGTACAGATCCGTCCCGTTCTGCACCTGGGTGCCCAGGTTCAGCACATAATCCGTGCCGCCGCCGCTCAGATGGCCGTCGCCGGCCAGTTGCTCGACCAGCGCCACCGCCGGACTGCCGGCGGTCGGCGTCGGGTTGACGATCTCCGTCTCCGCGCTGCTGCCGAACAAGGTCTCGCCGCCAGTCGCCGTCACGCCGACCTGCAATTCGGCATCCGGCAGCGAGCCGAGCGCGTTGGCCAGCACGTCCACGACAATCTGCGTGCTGGTCTGGCCCGCCGCGATCTGCACCACGCCCGAGCCGGTGCCGCCGACGATGTCGGCAGTACCCAGATTGTTCGGACCCGACCCGGTGACGCTGTAGTCGATTGTGCTGGTTTCTGCCGCAGCCGCGGTGAGATAGATCGTGTAATCGACCGCCAGCGTCCCGGTGGTCGGCTCCAGCGCCGTGGCGCTGTCGGCCAGGATGCCGACGCTCGGCTGCGGGGTCGGAATGCTGACGGCAGCGCTGCTCAGCAGGACGCCTTCTTCCTGCACGTTCTCGCTGGAGAACACCGAATTCGGATCGCCGGTGACCAGCAGGTCGATCACCGCGGCATCGACCAGGTTCGGATTGGTGATGCCTTCGGCCGCGACGATCGCCTCTGCCGCCGCCACGAGATTCGCCGGCAACTGGCTCAGCGTCAGCGCGTCCTCGGGGAAGCCGGGAATGAGGAAGGTCGAGGGGCTCTGGCCCGCCGTGTAATACAGCAGCGAGTTTGCCGTGTCGGGCACCTGCCAGTCGCTCGCATAGACGCCATACAGCGTGCTGGAGGCGATCGTCCCGCCAACTGCGATCGACTGGCCGTCGGGCAGTTGCAGATCGGTGGACGGGTTGCGGTCATCCGGACCCAGCAGGCCCTGCACGTTGCCCGCGTCCGCCGCGGTCAACTGGATGGTGTCGCTGATATAGGAGCCGTTCTCCGTGACGGTCATCGACTCGCCGGTGTCCCAGTTGACCCGGTAGGTGTTGGCGGAGGTCTCCGTCACCGAACCGTCGGACAGACTCAGAGTCTGGCCAATGCCAAGCGCTTCCGCGGTGCCGTTCAGGTAAAGCGGACTGTCGTTGTAGTTGGCGCCGGTCAGCGCGAAGACCACGTCGTCAGTGCCGATGGCGGCGCCGACCTGGGTCTGCACGGTTACCGAGGAATTGGCGCCCCACGGCACCAGGCGCGCCTGCACCTGGAATGTGTCGCCGGCAACCGTGGAGCGGGTCAGGACATACTCGCCCGCCGCCTGGAAGTTGTAATACACGCCATCGAACGTCGTGAGGTGCACGTCGCCCCAGGCGGTCGCCTCAGGCTCCGGCGGCGGCGGCGGCGGCGGTGGCGCGGTGATCGTGCCGACCACCTCGATCGTCACCTGCGGCATGACCGAGCTGTAGTTGGTCAGGTTGGAATCGGTCGGCGTCAGCGTGACGTTTTCGGTGAACGTGCCGACCTGGTTGGTCAGCAACTCGACTTCCGGCGCGGAGTCCGCGTTGCCCGTGGCAATCGGCGCGAACGGCGACAATCCGCTGTTGAGGAACTGGCTGGTAGAGGAGACTTCGAACGAGCCGGACAGCAGGTCCGCCGGGACAATCCCGTCATTCTCCACGCCGTAGCCGGCCACCAGCGGATCCGAGAATTGCTCGACCGAACCGAGATTCAATTCGTAGCCCGTGCCGCTGCCGCTCAGAGAGCCGTCGCCGGACAACAACTCGACCAGCGGCGTTGCCGGATTGCCCGCCGTCGGCCCGGTGTTGAGGATTTCGGTCTGCGCCTCCGGCGCGAACACCGATTGCTCCGGATTCTGCGGTGAGATGACGACTTGCAGATTCTCGTCAGGCGTGCTGCCGAGCACGTTCGCCGGTATGGGGATGGTGAACAGCGCACTGGTCTGGCCGGCCGCGATGGTCACCGTGCCGCTTGGCAGGATGTCGCCAGGGAAGTCGCTCGCGATCAGGAAGCCGGGACCGGCATTGCCGTTCACCGAGTAGTTGATCACCGCGTCTTCCGCCTCGGGGCTGGTCAGGTAGACGGTGAAGCCCACCGCCTCCGCCCCGGAGGTCGATTCGACCGCGGTTGACACATTGGCTTCGACGCCGACATCAGCCACTGGCGCCGGCGCGGCGGTGACCGTCTGGCCGGAGGTGACGCTGGTGCCTTCCTGCTGTTGGACGTTCTCGCTCGCCTGCAACGCTTGCGGATTGCCGGTGAACAGGTAGTCGATGATCGCGGCTTCCTGCAGGTTCGGGTCGGTGATGCCCGCCGCTATTGCCGCGGCCAGCGCCTACTGCACGGCATTCGCCGGCAGGTTGCCGAGACCGATCTGGTTGTATGGGAAGTTCGCATTGTAGAACGACGCCGAGTCCTGACCCGGCCCGTAATCCATCAGCGAGTTCGACTGGTTGACGAGCCAACTCGTCTCGTACGTGCCGTAGAGCTGGGCGTAGCTGATGGTGCCGCCGCTCGCAATCGGCGCGCCGCCGGGCAGCGTCAGATCGTTCGCCGGGTTGCCGTTGTCGTTGCCCAGCAGGCCCTGCACGTTGCCGGCATCACTATTCGGCAGCGAAACGGTAACGTTCAGGTACGCCCCTTCGTTGGTAACGTCGAGTTCTTCACCGGTGTTCCACACCAGCCGGTAACTGTCCGCCGAGGTCTGCTCCAGTGTGCCGTCCGCCAGGGTCACCACCGGATCGCTGCTCAGCGACACGCCCTGGCCGTCGATCCACACCGTATCGGTGCGGTCGATGCCGAAGGTGACGCGGTCGTTGCCGACCTGCGCGCCGACCATCGTGTTGACGCTGACCGAGGAACTGCCGCCGTACGGCTGCATCCGCGTCTGGATTTCGAACGAGTCGCCCGGGATCGTCGATTCGGACAGGATGAATTCGCCGGCCGCCTGAAAGTTATAGTACAGGCCGTCGAACGTCGTCAGGTGCACGTCGCCCCATGCGTCGGCGACGCGCGCAACCGGCGTGGGCGGCGGCGCGGCCACCACTGTGCCGGTGATGGTCACCGTTTCCGGTGTCAGCGTGCCGGAGTAGCCGCTCGGGTTGTAACCGATCGGGTCGAGCGTGATCGTTTCGGTGAACACGCCAACTGTGGCGCTGGACAGCACGACGACCGGGTTGGTGTCTTCTTGCCCTGCCGCGAGCCCTGCAATCTCGGTCGCAGGGCCGAACGACTCGAAGCCGGCGTTGGTGAACTCCGGCGCGCCGGCGATGCTGAAGCTGCCGGCGAGCAAATCCGACTGGCCCAGCACGTCGTTCAGCACGCCGAGTTGGGCGCCAAGCGGCGTGGCGTATTGTGCCACCGTGCCAAGATCGAGCGAGTAGCTGGTCGAAACGCCGGTCGGCTCCATCGTGCCGTTGCCGGCGATCTGCTGCATCGCCGCGACCGCGTACTGATCGACGTCGATCGCCGCCTGCACGTACGCAAAGCCGAGCGCGGTGGTGCCTTCGCTGTCGATGCCGGTGCCGTCGCTTTGCA
>JBEKNT010000282.1:0-8810 GCA_049522565.1 Acetobacteraceae bacterium | reverse complement strand
ATGGGCAGCCGAAAACGGCGCGGCGGAGCACCGAGCGGGTTATTTCAAAAGCAACGGCCAGCCATTCGACGATATCCGATCCCGGGCCGTTTGATGGCGCGGTTGGATGTCTGGGCGCCGCGCGGCCCCCGGGACGGCTGAGTCGCGGCTTTAACTCCAGAGCGATCGGCATGCCGCCTCACGGCCGGTGCGGTTGGGGACCCGCTTGCTACATGGCTGCATGCCTGGGGTCTTTCCCAACCTCAATCGGCAATTTGAGATCGCCGGGGGCGTTACCTCATACCGACCCGGTCGTTGCCATCATATGACGCGGATCGACTGGCCAAGGGGATGGACAATATCGGCCGATATGCGGATCAGATCATCAAGGTGATCGATCATCTGATCCTCGGAGCGGCCGCGGCCCAGTTGACAGCTTCGTGTTGCGCGTCGAATGGGATAGGCAACAGTCACTCGCGCGCATACGGCACCGTGATTTCGCGGGCTCGTGGCGAGACCCCATTTCAGCTCGGATGGTTGGAGGGAAACGCCAGGCGCAAGGCGCGTGCGCAGGCGACGTCACGCCGCGAAGAGCTGGCACAATGTGCACGCCGCAGCGCGGCGGCCATCTCATCCCGAGTCCGTCAGACGTGGAACCGTGACGCCGCCAGAGCGTTGCATTGCCCGCGTCACCTTCACAAACGCTCGCCACATAGGAGGTCCATCATGGGTCGCGGCATTCTTCTCTGGATGCTTGGCGTGCCGATCCCGGTCATCATCCTGCTCGCGCTGATCTGGCACTGACATGCAAAGCGTCACTGCCCGGTCCCCGGGCGTCTCCTATGCGGAGGGGCCCGACCGCACCGCCGAATCCGCGGTGTCCGCGGTTTCCTGGGCGGCCATCATCGGCGGCGCCGTCGCGGCGGCGTCGGCCACTCTGGTGCTGGTGGCACTCGGCTCCGGCCTCGGCCTGGCGGCGATCTCGCCATGGCACAATGCCGGCGCCTCGGCGACCACCTTCACCATCGGTGCCGGCATCTGGCTGATCGTCGTGCAGTGGCTGTCGTCCGGCCTGGGCGGTTACCTCACCGGCCGGCTGCGCACGAAATGGGTCGGCACCCACACCCACGAGGTGTTCTTCCGCGACACGGCGCATGGCTTCCTGACCTGGGCGCTGGCGAGCGTACTCGGCGCGCTGATCCTGGCGTCGGCGGCAGCTTCCGCCATCGGTACGGCCACCCAGGCGACAGCAACCGCCGCGTCGGGGGCCGCGCAGGGCGCCGGGGCCGCGGCACCCATGGCGCAGTCGCGGGCCTATGACGTGGACACGCTGTATCGCGGCGAGAAGCCGGCGATGGCCAGTTCCGATCCGGCGGTGCAGGCCGAAACCACGCGCATCCTGGCGAACGGCATCGCCAGCGGCGACGTGCCGGCGGCAGACCGCACCTATCTCGCACAAATGATTGCCGCCCGCACCGGCGTGTCGCAGGACGACGCGCAGAAGCGGGTCGATGACGTCGTCACGCAAGAGAAGGCGGCTGAAGCCAAGGCGCGGCAGGCGGCCGATACGGCGCGCAAGTCCGCCTCGGCGGTCTCCATCTTCACCGCGCTGTCGATGGTGATCGGCGCGTTCATCGCCAGTGCCGCCGCGGCGTTGGGCGGCAGCCTGCGCGACGCGGCCTGACAGTCCGGGTGTCGCCCGCGGCGATGCATGCTCCCCGCACGGGCATGCATCGCTGCGCGGCACGCACGGCCGCCCCGCCGGGAATTGACATGAAAAAGCATGCGCGTTTTCCCCGGCAGCCCGACCAACGCGCGGCCGTGCTGGACCAGCGCCGCAACCTCAAGATGGCGTCGTCGGCCAGTGCCTATGTCCGCGGCAGCACGCGCCGCTTTTACCAGTGGCTGGACGGGAAGAGCATCCCGGCCGGCCCGGACATCTGGATCTGCGGCGACTGTCACCTCGGCAATCTTGGCCCCGTGGCCGACGCCGACGGCAACATCGAAATCCAGATCCGCGATTTCGATCAGGCGGTGATCGGCAACCCCGCCTATGACCTCATTCGCCTCGGCCTGTCGCTGGCCACGGCGGCGCGCGGCTCCGATCTGCCCGGTGTCACCACGGCGCGGATGCTGGAGCAGATGATCGAGGGCTATGGCGCTGGCCTGCAAGGCGATGCCGCCGCCGGGAAGGACAATCCGCGCCCGCAATCGGTGCGCGTTGTCATGCGCAAGGCGGCGCGGCGATCGTGGAAGCATCTCGCCCGCGAACGCATCGAGGACGTCACGCCGACAATACCGCTCGGGAAGTCTTTCTGGCCGCTGACCGCTGACGAACGGGCCGCCCTGGAGGGGCTGTTCGCGACCGAGCGTCTCCGCCAACTGGCGACGGCGCTGCGTCAGCGCGACGACCATGCGGCGATCGACGTGCTGGATGCGGCGTACTGGATGAAGGGCTGCAGCTCTCTCGGCCGGCTGCGATTCGCGGTCTTGCTCGGCGTTGGCGACCAGCGGGCCGGGAACGACAACCTGTGCCTGATGGACATCAAGCAAGCGGTGACGTCAGCCGCGCCGGGCAAGACCCGTGCGCCCGCGCCGAAGGACTATGCCGAGCGTGTCTTGGCGGCGGCAAGAAGCCTGTCGCCGCATCTCGGCGAGCGCATGGTTGCCACGCGATTGCTCGGCCGCCCGGTCTTTGTCCGCGAGTTGCTGCCGCAGGATCTCAAGGTGGAAATCGACCAACTCAGCCGGGAAGAGGCGATGAAGGCGGCGCGGTTCCTGGCGAGCGTGGTCGGCAAGGCGCATGGCGGGCAGATGGACGCGGCGACCCGCGGCTGCTGGCAACGCGAGATCAGCCGCTCCACAACGAAGCAGTTGGATGCACCGTCATGGCTGTGGTCGAATGTGGTCGGACTGGTGGCGCGTCAGGAGGCGGCCTATCTGGAACATTGCCGCCGCTATGCGATGGAGGAAGCTGCCGGTTGATGCGGCCGGCCCGCCAATGGTAGCCGAGCGACGCAGGCGCCTGTAGCGGGGCAGGTCGCGCCTGCGCATCTGCTGCCCGCCGGCCGCGCCGTGCGGCCTCCAGCACAACCGGCCCTTTCCCTTCCTCCAGGGACACCGCGTGGCTGTCGCGGTTCGGTAACACACCTCGGCGGATGACCTGACATAGAATGCTCGCCAGCCGGACACGGAGCCTCTGATGGATTTCCCCGCCGATCGCCCTGCTTCTCCGGGGCAACCCGTCGGGCCTGCAAAGCTGGTGTTCCTCCTGGGCGCCCCGCGCTCGGGAACCACCTGGCTCGGCAAGTTGTTCGACAGCCATCCTGGCGTGCTCTACCGCAACGAGCCGGATACCGTGCTGCACGAGCCGCGCCTGCCGCGGATTTGCCCGGCCGAGGACGTCACCCGGTACCGCGCCATCGCACGCGACTACATCGATCGTCTGATGCGCATCCGCACACTCAAGTCGTCCGGCGCTCGACCGGTCTTTTCCAAGCAGTTCGTGTTGCCGCTTGCGCATCCGCTGCGCCGCCACTGGATCTACGCGTTGCACTGCGCCGCAGCGCTGCCGGCCGGCAAAGGATTGGCCGAGCGGCTTCCGGTCCCCGACCTGCTTCGGTCCGATGCCAACCCGACGGTGGTGATAAAATCGGTGAACGCGCGCGGACTGGCGCGGCTGTTCCTCGAGGCGATGCCGGACAGCCGGATGATCGTCATCCTGCGCCACCCGTGCGGCCAGATCGGTTCGGTGGTGCGCGGCCTGGCGAGTGGCGTGTTCGCGCCGCCCGATCGCGCCGAGGTGCTCGCCACCGCCGAGGCACGACAGTTTGGCCTCACCGCCGAACGTTTCGCCGCACTCGAGCCGGTCGAGCAATGGTCCTGGCATTGGGCGATCTTGAACCAGAAGGCGCATGACGAGTTGGCCACCTCGTCGCGGGTCAAGTTCGTACTCTACGAGGACATCGCGGCCAACCCGGAGGCCCGCGTGCGCGAGTTGTTTGCCTTCTGCGGCCTCGACTGGACAGCGCGGACTGCCGCCTTCCTCGATCGGAGCACGACCTATACTGGCAAATCCGGTTATTACGGGGTGCAGCGGGATTCACGCGCCGCGGCGCAGAAATGGCGCAGCGAGGTACCGGAGGAGGCGCAACGGCGCATTATCGCCATCGCCCGCGAAGTGCCGGTGGGCCGACTGTTGACCGAGGCCGCGCCGCCGGCGTGATGTCGCCAGCCAGAGCCAGGCGGCCGTGGTGCGCGTGTCACCCGGCTGCGCCGTGCACCAACGAGCGTCCCCCTTGCAGGCAAGCGCCTGTTGTCAATCCCAAGCACTTCCGCTGCCGCTCGCGCGTCCGCTGCGCGGCCTCTCTGTGCCACTGCTGCGGACAGATCGGCGCGGTGGTGCGCGGCCTGGCACGTGGCGTGATCGCCCCGCCCAACCGCGCCGGGGTACGAACCAACGCATCGGCGGTTTGGCTGTCGGCGCCCTACGCTTTCCGACAAACGAACAACTGATTCAAGCCAAACCGCTGGACCCCCGGAGCGTCGGCCAGGCTGGATTCGATCCGGCCCGCCAGGCGGGCGCCCATCACCGGCAGCAATTTCTGCGGCACGAAGCCCATCCCTATGACGGCCTCCACGCGAAACCCCGCGTCCTGCAGCAGCCGGCGTGTTTCCCGGTTGGAGAGGTAACCGAACAGCGGCCTGCCGGCGAACCGGTCCTTCAGCCAGTGGTAGGGCAGCAGCACCAGTCGATAGCTCCACGGGTTGCCGTGGGTGTTGATCAGCAAGGTTCCGCCATCGTTGAGGCGGGCATGCAGGGCTCGCAGCGCCGCCGATCGCAGCGCGGGTTCCGCATTGGTAAGAAAGCGAAACGAGGTGATCAGATCGTATTGGCCCTCAAGCGACCCGTTCGTCCTGGTGATGTCAGCGCAGATCAGCGTGGCTTTGCGGCAGCGGGCGCGCGCCCGCTCCAGCATCGCCGCGGAGACGTCGATCCCAACCGCTTGTGCGGCGAGATCTTCGAGGCTGGAGAGGACGCGCCCGGTGCCGCAAGCGAAGTCGAGATACGTCGCGGCGGGCTTGCCGCGCAGAGCGTCAGCGGCCAGCGCGCGCAGTATCTTGTACTCGACCTGCCAAAGCAGGTCGGCACTCGAACCCGCAGCGTAAACCACCTCATCGTAACGGGCCGCGGAGGCGTCACGGCTGAATGTCTGTCGGTAGCTCGGCTCTTCCAAGTGTCACTCTCCCGGGGCGGTCTGCGGCGCCAGACGGCGCAGCATGGCCACGTATTGCGCAATTGCCACGCGTTGCAGATGCAGGAAATACCAGCGATGCATCCCGGTCCTGATGTGGGGGTAGTAGCGGGTGAGGAACCGCAGGTCATCGAGCAAACGATACCAGCATAACACCAGGGGGTCGATCACGTCCTGTGCTCCGCTGTAGCCGAGGACGAAGTCATCGAGGATACGCCGGTACGAAGCCACCAGATGCAGTCCGGAGGGAAGGTAGGCCATACGCCGCACGTGGTTGAGGAAGTGGGCGACATCGGCCAGTGCCACGCCACGGGTCGAGTACGCGATGTCGATCCCGTACACGGCCTTGGGTCCGAAGATGACGTTGCCGGGTTGGAAGTCGCCATGCAGCCAGGTTCGAAGCACCGGCCTCGCGGCGACGGCGGACCGGTAGGCGACAAGCGCTTCGAATGCGTGGTTGGCCAGTGCGAGAGCGACCTTTTCGCGCTCCATGGCGATGCGGGCACGCTCGATCTCCTGGTCCAGATCGGCCGTGCAGCAGACCGACATGCTCGCCGAGCCGGCGTCATGGAAGGCACGCAGCCAGGCGCCGGCGAGGCGGGAGAGCGGCGTCAACGAACGGGCGGACGACCAGCGCCGGCACAGTGCGTCGAGGAATGATGGGCCATCGATCCACTCCATCAAAATGATTGCCGCGTCGCTGAAATCGCCTACCGGTTCGGGAACCCGAAAATCCGCGTTCTCCTGCATCGCCGCATAACAGCGTGACAGGTCGGCAAACTGCCGTACTGCCGCGTCACGATCGGGTCCGCCCAGCGGGGAGTCAACGTATTGCTTGACAGCCAGAGAACGTGCGCCGCCGGATTGTTTGAGCCGGTAGACGACGCTCTGGGGGCGGATCGACAGTGGACCTTCGACACTAAAATCCTCGGGCAGGTCACATCCCGTCTCGCGCGCAAGATCGCGCAGCAACACCGCCAGAGCGGCCGGGTCAACGCTGCCGTTCGGCATCAGGCTGTGCCCGTCCGCCAACGGTTGCTGCATGCCCACCCGGGGTCAGCCCTGGTTCCGACTGGTCGGCAGGGTGCTGCCGCGCAGAAGCTGCCAGAACGGGTGCGGTGCGCGCCGACCTGAGGCGCCGGGTTGATCATGCCTTGCTCGATATTCTAAATACAGAACAGTTCTCGCCATCCAACCACGAACAGCGAGCCCATGCATCTGTGGCGCCAGCCATTGTCGCCCGATCCGGGGCGCAACATACGAGCGGCGGTCAAGAACGGTCAAACCAAACGAACGCCTGGCGTGGCGGCAGCAGCCTTGCCGGATCATAATTTGTCGTGGTGCTCGCGGATCGGCGATAAGGGCCGCTTCCATTGGAGTGGCGCATGCTGAACCGACGCAGCTTGTTGCTGGGCACCGCCGCCCTGGCCAGCGGTCGCCTCGGCGAAGCGCGCGCGCAGAGCCAGCCAGCCGCCAATACGCTGGTTCTGCACACACCATCCGGTGCGGACGTACCGGTACGGCTCGGCCGGCCGTTCGTGCAGGGCGAAATCCGCGGCGCCCCGCAAGCCGTGATCCGCGGCACCCGCCTGCCCACCCAGGCAGACGTCAAAACCCGCTGGCCGGACGGCTCGGTGCAGCACGCCATTGTTTTCTTCATCCTGCCGCGTGACGCTGCCGGCGGGACGGTCACCGTCGGCTTTGCCGATGCAGCCCTGGTACCTGGCGAGCCGCTGTCGCGTGCGGCGATGCTTGACGCAAGCTTCGACTTCGACGCCACCGTCCGGATCACCCACGCCGGCGCAACCGAGGTCGCCTCGGCGCGCCGGATGCTGGAAGCGGGCGATTTCACGGTCTGGTGCGCCGGGCCGATCGCCACCTCGATTATTCTCGCCGACCACTCGGCCGCGCGCCGCTGGGATATCGGCCCCGAACCGCTGCGGCCGCTGCGGCCTATATTCGAGGCGACATTCTGGCCACAGATCAAGCGGGTCGAGGTGCGGGCGATCGGCGAGATTGCCAATACCGAGGCGTTGACCGATCTGCTCTACGACCTGGAAGTGACCGCCGGAGCGGCCGCGCCGGCCTCCGTCTATCGCCAGGCGCAGGTGCCGCACTACGCGGCGACACGCTGGGCCGGCCGGTTCTGGATCGGCCGCGCGCTGCCCCCGGTGGCGATCGACCACAATCTCGCCTATCTGGCCGCCACCCATGCCTTCCCCAATTTCGACACCACCCTGCGTATCTCGGCCGCGGGGATAGAGCGCGACATCGTCCACTGGGCCGCGGCGCCGAGGCAGCTCTACGATGCCGGGCTATGGACCCGCTACATGCCGAGCACGGGCGGGCGATCGGAAATCGGGCCTTACCCGGACTGGCAGGTCCGCTGGCTGTACAGCGGCGATGCCCGCCTGTTCTCGCTGGTCGAAGGCATGGCCGAGCTGGCCGGCGCGTGGCCGATGCAGGTGCGCGAGGGCAACCCCGCCAAGCGTTTCGATGCCGCCGGGCGGGAGCCGGCGATTGGGCGGCCGGTTTCGGTAAATGCCCGCCCAAGCCTGTGGCTATTCGATGGTCGCAACCAAAGCCTTCCGGAGGATCGTGTGCAGGTGCACGGCGAGCGTCTGCTCGCCAACCCCACCCACAAGATTGGCGACGACTGGGTCAACGACGGCGCGCACCAGCCGGACCCCTACTCGGCGCTTTATACGCTTACCGGCGAGCATTTCATGCTCGAGCAACTGCAGTTCTGGGCTGCGGTGCAGGCGCTGAGCTACAATCCGGGCTATAAGGGCCCGCCGCCCTCGGGCGGGTTTTTCGACCAGCCCCGCGGCGACGCCTGGGTGCTGCGCAACCGCGTCCACGCTGCCTTCCTCTCGCCGGACGGTTCGCCGGAAAAGGCCTATTTCACCCGCCTCGTGGACGACGCGATCGCCTGCTGGGAGGGCGAGCATGGCGTCACCGGCAGCCGCTTCGAGGGCAGCGTATTGTGGCGGTACGGCCGCAAAACACCCTTCGAGCCGCCGCTTCGCCAGTTCAATGAAAGCCCCCCACGGCCCAACCTTGGACTGAAGGTCGAACTGATGCAGACCGATACGGCGCTCTGGCAGGACTACATGATCCTCTTCGAACTCGGCCGGGCGAAGGAGAAAGGCTTTCCGACCGGGCCACTGCTCACCTGGCTCGCCCCGGTTCTGACCGGCCAATTCCAGGATCCCCAATACGATCCCGCCAACCTGACCCGCTATGTCCATCCCGTGCGCGACGCCAGCGGCGCGTTTTATCGCCGTTGGAGCGACATGCTGCCGGTCTTCCAGGGGCCGCTGACGCCGCTGTCGCAGCACGATGTCGGCGATGGCTACGGCAACCACGCTTACGCCGCCTCTACGATGATCACTCACGAGACGGGCGGCGGTGTGGCCTATGCCTGGCTGCGCGAGCATGTCTACGAGGCCGAGAGGCGCGGTTACGCCGAAAACCCGAAATGGGCCTTCCTGCCGCGCGGGTAAGCGGCGCGCGGGGAAACAAGCGCTTCAAGCGGCCCCGGGGCACCCCCCCCTGTCATGGCCGGCCCCCGGG
>JBEKNT010000281.1:0-8863 GCA_049522565.1 Acetobacteraceae bacterium | reverse complement strand
CGGAAAGGCCGCCGCGACACATGGCCCCCTCCCGTCCAACCACGCCAAGTGAAGGGTCCCAAGGGCTCCGCCCTTGGCGGGGCTCCAAGGGGCAGAGCCCCTTGGTGGGGTTCCAGGGGCAAAGCCCCTGGCCTTCCTTCATCCACCCGATGGCCCTGGCCCCTGCGCGCGACATCTGCTTGAACCCCGCCCATGCTTCGCTCGATTCTCTGGCTTCTCCCGTTGCTCGCGCTCGTGGGCTGCGGCGATCTCCCCGAACCCTTCCTCGGCAATCCCGGCGCCACCGCCCGCATCCTGGCGCAGCCGCCCACCCCGAGGCTCGCGGTGCCGCCGCCCGGCAACGCCCTGCTGCCCGACGCCGGCAGCCGGTCTCTGGCCGCCGGCCTCGCCCAGGCGTTGCAGGCGCAGGAGGTCCCCGCCGTGGCCGGCGAAGCCGCGCGCACCGAGTGGCGCCTGCGCACCACCGCGTCGCAACGCGGCGCCACGGTGGTGCCGGAGTTCACCGTGGTCGATCCGCAAGGCAAGGATCGCGGCAAGATCGAAGGCACTGCGGTACCCGTTGCCGCATGGGCCGCCGCCACCCCCGCCACGCTGCAACAGTCCGCCATCGACGCTGCGCCGAAAATCGCCGCCCTGCTCACCAGCATCGAGACCGCGCGTGAGATCGCCGATCCCAACAGCCTGTTCAATCGCCGCGCCAAGGTCATGGTCGCCGACGTCACCGGCGCGCCCGGCGACGGCGACGACACGCTCACCCGCCAGATGCGCTCCCACCTGGCATTGCTCGGGCCTACCGTCCAGGCCACCGCGGCCGGCGCCGACTTCACCGTGCAGGGCCAGGTCAAGGCGGTGCCGATCCCCGACCGCAAGCAGCGCATCGAGGTCCAGTGGATCATCAAGAATGCCGCCGGCCAGGATCTCGGCCGCGTGGTGCAGCTCAACGAGATCCCCGCCGGCACGCTGGATCACTTCTGGGGTGACGTCGCGGTGGTGGTCGCCACCGAGGCCTCCGGCGGCGTGAACGACGTGATCAAGCGCCAGACGCAACCCGACGCGGCGCAGAAACCGGCGCCGGGCCAGCAACCCAGTGCACAAAACGCGGCGGTTCGTGGACAGGCCGGGGCGGCGGCGCTAGAAGGCCCGGGTTCCGGCGTGCAGCCGGTCCGATGACCCACAGCACCGGCCCCGCAGCATGAAAATTGTCGCCTGCAACGCCAACCGCCCGCTCGCCGAGGCGGTCGCCGCGACGTTGAACCTGCCCCTGACCAAGGCCCTGATCCGGCGTTTCGCCGATATGGAAGTGTTCGTCGAAATTCAGGAAAACGTGCGCGGCGAAGACGTGTTCGTGATGCAACCCACATCATTCCCCGCCAACGACAACCTGATGGAGCTGCTGATCACGCTCGACGCGCTGCGGCGGTCGTCGGCGCGGCGGGTGACGGCGGTGATCCCGTATTTCGGCTACGCGCGGCAGGATCGCAAAACCGCGTCGCGCTCGCCGATCAGCGCCAAGCTGGTGGCCAACCTGATCGTCGAGGCGGGCGCCAACCGCGTGCTGACGATGGATCTGCACGCGGCGCAGATCCAGGGCTTCTTCGATATCCCGGTGGATAACCTCTATGCCGCACCGCTGTACAGCCGCGACATCCAGGACCATTACAAGGGCCGCGACATCATGATCGTGTCGCCGGATGTCGGCGGCGTGGTGCGCGCCCGCGCCATCGCCACGCGATTGAACTGCGACCTGGCGATCATCGACAAGCGCCGCGAGCGGGCGGGCCACTCGGAAGTGATGAACGTGATCGGCGACGTGTCGGGCCGCGACTGCATCCTGGTGGACGACATGGTGGATTCCGGCGGCACGCATTGCAACGCGGCCGATGCGCTGATCAAGCACGGTGCGCGCTCGGCCAGCGCCTATGTCACCCATGGCGTGCTGTCCGGCGGCGCGGTGGCGCGCATCGTCGGCTCGCCGATCGAGATGATGACGATCACCGATTCGATCCTGCCGACCGAGGCGGTGCGTCAGGCGCCGAACATCCGCGAACTCACCATCGCGCCGCTGCTGGCCGAGGCGATGCGGCGGATCAGCGAGGAAAGTTCGGTCAGCTCGCTGTTCGACTGAACTTTTAGCTCTCCCGCGCTGTGCGCGGGGTTAGGCCGTGCAGCGGACCAACGGGACCCTGCGCGCAGCGCTGGGAGGCAAGGGTCTTGCGTGCGCCCCGTTGCACCCTCACCCTGCCCTCTCCCGCCGCAGGCGGGAGAGGGGAAAAGAACGTCATGCGGCAGATGACACTCGTCGGCTTCCTCCAGGCGCAGAACTGCACCAATTTCGTCGGTTCCTGGCGGCATCCCGAAGCGGCGCCCGACTTCACCTCGGCCGACTACTACCGCCGCATCGGCCGCGCGCTGGAGGCGGGAAAGTTCCACCTCGGCTTCTTCGACGATCGCCTGGCGATGCCGGACCGTTACGGCGGCGACCATGCGCATACCGTGGCCAACGGCATCCGCTGCGTGAAGATGGATCCGGTCACCATCCTCACCGTGATGGGCATGGCGACCGAAAAGCTTGGCCTCGGTGCGACCTATTCCACCACCTATTACGAGCCGTTCCATGTCGCGCGCGTGTTCCAGACGCTCGACCTGATGACCAAGGGCCGCGCCGCCTGGAACGTCGTCACCTCGATGAACGACGGCGAGGCCCACAACATGGGCAAGCTCGCGCATGACGAACACGATGCGCGCTACGACCGGGCCGACGAGTTCATGGAAGTGGTGCTCGGCCATTGGGATTCGTGGGACGACGACGCCATCGTGGTGGACAAGCAGACCGGGGTCTTCGCGCATCCCGACAAGGTGCGGCGGCTCGACTACCAGGGCGACTACTTCCGCTCGCGCGGACCGTTCACCGTACCGCGCTCGGCGCAGGGCCATCCGGTGATCATCCAGGCGGGACAAAGCGGGCGCGGCCGCAGCTTCGCCGCGCGTTGGGCGGAGCTGGTGTTCGTCAACTACCACGACCTGGCCGGCGCCAAGGCCGATTACGCGGCATTCAAGCAGCAAGTCGCCGACACCGGGCGCGACCCGGACAAGGTGTTCGCCGCCACCGGCGTCTACACCGTCGTCGCCGAAACGCGCGCGGAAGCCGAGGACAAGGCCGCGCTGATCGACAGCCTGCCGAAGGAAATCGACCAGCTCTCGTTGCTCTGCGAAGTGCTGAACGTCGATCTGGCGAAGAAGCCGATCGACGAGCCGTGGACCGAGGAGGAGATCCGTAGCTGGACCGGCGCCCAGGGGCTGCGCGACCGGGTCTATCGGGTGACCGGCAAGCGCAATCCGACCACGCGCGACTTCATGGAGGTGACGCAGCGCGGCACGTTCCGCGACCACCCGCGCTTCGTCGGCAGCCCGAAGGACGTGGCCGACGGGTTGGAGGAATGGTTCGTCGGCCGCGCCTGCGATGGCTATGTGGTGGCGGCCTCGCACGTGCCGGGAGCCTATGAGGACTTCGCGCGATTCGTGAGCCCCGAGTTGCAGCGCCGGGGCCTGCTGCACAACGACTATCGCGGCACCACATTGCGCGAGAACCTGGGCCTGGCGCGGCCGGCGATCGGTGACTGGCGGGGTGCGCGCTGACGTCGCGACACAGGCGGCGACGAAGGCGCCGCGCAACGGCAGCATGGCGTGCCAGACACCCTCCGCATCCGTGACGGGCAAACCAGGGTCTTCGTGCCGCCAGAGCAGTTCCGCGCCGCCAGCCTATGACCCTTGCGCCGCGAGCGACTGGTTGCCACCCTGCCGCCGACCAACCCAGAACGATGGCGGCATCGCCGCCATCCCGCGTGACAAGGAGGAGACCCGTCATGAAATTGCTTTTCGCCCCCGGCGCCTGCTCGCTCGGCATCCACCTGCTGCTGGAGGAAATCGGCAAGCCATACGAGACCCAGCGGGTCAACCTGATGGAAGGCGCGCAGTACAAGCCGGAATTCACCGCGGTCAATCCGAAGTCGAAGGTGCCGACGCTGGTGCGCGACGACGGTTCGGTGCTGACCGAGTTCCCGGCCATCGCCTATTGGCTGGCGCGTACCAATCCGCAAGCGAATCTGCTGCCGGATGATCCCGACGCCCAGGCGCGCGCGCTGGAGGCGATGGACTACGTGGTCGCCACGATGCACATGCAGGGCTTCACCCGCATCTTCCGGCCCGGCAACTTCACGCCGAACGCCGCCGATGAGGAAACCGTCAAGAGCCGCGGCAAGGAGATCTTCGAGAAGGGCCTGGCGGTGATGGACAAGACGCTGGCCGGCAAGGAGTACCTGGTCGGTCCGTTCTCGATCGCCGATGCGGCGCTGTTCTATGTCGAGTTCTGGGGTGCGGCGCGGTTGAAGATGGAACTGCCGGCGAACTGCGCCGCGCACTACCAGCGGATGCTGGCGCGGCCGGCGGTGCAACGGATGCTGCAACAGGAAGGCCTCGCGGCCTGAGTGCGATGAGCGACGTTGCCCTCGGCGAGACCCTTCGGCGCGTCCCGTTCTGGTACCTCCGCCATGGCGAGACCGACTGGAACGCGCAAGGCCTGTCGCAGGGCAACGTCGACATTCCGCTCAACCCGACCGGGCTGGCGCAGGCCCGGTCGGCGGCGGGGCGGCTGCGCAATCGCGGCATAGCAACGATCGTCAGTTCGCCGTTGTCGCGCGCTCGCGTCACCGCCGAGATCGCCGGCGCGGCGTTGGCGTTGCCGGTGCAGATCGATGACGCTCTGCGCGAGGTGCGTTTCGGCGTGCAGGAGGGCCATCCGATGAGCGACTGGTTCGCTCATTGGGTTGCCGGGAACTTCACCCCGGAGGGCGCCGAAACCTTCGCCGAATTGCGCCACCGGGCGGTGATCGCGGTGAACCGCGCCATCGCGCTGCCGCCGGCGGTGCTGATCGTGGCGCACGGCGCGTTGTTCCGCGCATTGCGCACGGCGATGGGAATCGAACCGCTGATCCGCACGCCGAATGCCGTGCCGATCTGGTGCGAACCGCCGGGGGACGGCAAGACCGCGTGGAAGCTCGATTACGGCGGCTGAACCGGGGGCGGGAATCCGATACCGACCGGCGGGAGTCGGCCGGTCTGAATGGTCGCCATGGGTGGAGAGCGGACGTAGAGCGCTTGTCGCGCTGAGGTCCGCTCTGCCCCCGATTGTCGTCATTTTCGGGTCAAGCTGACCTCCGAGAGGCTAGCATACTTGCGAATAGATTGCCGAGTGCCAGACCCAGGCTCAGATTTGTGATGGCGGACCAAGGCCATCAATGGCCGATTAGCCCATCAGTTCGGGAGGAAGTAGCGGCGGCCGTTACGATCGCCTGCCGCTTTGAGCACGATACGTAGATTATTGAGAACAGTATCAGACGCACCGCGCACGAGCGGGATCAGCCGCTCGGTGACGAAACGTTCGCTCGCGACGCGACCAAGCGGATTGTTCCAAAAGCTGAGTGCACCAGTCCGCGACAGATCAGCTAGCAAGAATGCGATCGCATCCTCGGGCATGTCGTCGGTACTAATATCGGCGATGTAACGCAGGACATGGACCTTGACCCAATACCTGATCCCAGGTTCGCCATTGGCGAGCTGACCCAGCAGATATGCGCGCACTTCCTTGTCGCCGTAACGTGCGACGATGCTCCCAAGCTGGTCCTTCAGCCAGACATCTTGTGCCGGAAGTGCAGCCGCCATGTCCGCGACGGGAATGAGGACGTCAGGTTCGAGTGGGCCGAGCCCTTCAATGTGGCAGGGGCACGAGTCGCCGAGCAGCGAGCTTCTAAGCTGCTCGGTGCCCCTAACCAGTAGGCGTGCATAGAGCGAACCCGTTTCTGTCCAATCGAGTTCAGCGAGGCTGAAGATGTCGAACGGCTGTGTCGCGAGCTCTGCATCTGACTGCAAAGCGAACCGCTCAAGCTCTTCGTGGATGACGCTCAAGTCGGCATCGAGGCAGAAGAGAAGCGCGACTCGTTCGATCCCTTCGGTACGACGGGCGATCGACGCCACTTCGTGTGCGAAGTCGGGTCGCGAGCGGCAGAGCTTATGCAAGGCTTCATCCCAAAATGCGCACTAAAGCGCCCCCGCCAGAGTGCTCTAACGTGCTCCAGACCAAGCTCGCCGATCAGCTCTGTTGAATCGTCCTCCTTCTCGGGCAGACGAAAAGCGAGCCCGGTGATCGCTTCGTCGTGTGATTCCAGTACAAAGTCAGCGAGAATCTCGAACGAGCGCTTATCCTTCCGTTGTCTCAGGGCTCCGCACAGAATGCTGAGGAGATTGGGTGGAAGTGGCGAGCCGGCATGGGACCATGCTGCAGCAATAAGCATATCCGGCTCGAAGCGTGCCAGAAGATCGCTAATTGCAGCATCTGCAGCTTCATCGTTCTGTATCGAGACAGCGCGTACGGCGATGTCGAGCAAACGCGGAAGATCTGATTCGTCGAGCAGAGGCGCGAGTGCGGGGGCTATGCCATTGACGCTGAAGTTGAAATCCTGCTTCTCGCGGTCGAGGAGCTCAAGCAAAGTCGGCTTTATCGACGGGCCACGAATCGCCGCGAGCGCTTGGATCGCCTCGCCGGCCATCGAACCGCCGAAGTTCAGGATCTTCTCAAGGTATGGCACGTGCTCGGTACCGAATGGCAGACGCGACAGATAGAAACCCATCGACAGCGACTGGGCGACATCGCGCGCGCGTTCGATCAGGATCGCGAGCAACCTGGTAATTGCCGCGGATTGACCCTCGTCGGCATAGCGCACGGCGCCGAACGCAAGCTCAAGATCCGTGCGGGTCAGGAAGTCGAGTATTTCTTCGGCCTTGCTTTCGGCCATCATTCCCAGCGCCAGGAAAAGGCACTGGTCCCATTTTTTAGAGCGACCGTGTCGCGCAGTGAGAACGCGCCAGCCTCGCATAGACGTACTAATTCCAGGGCCGCGCAATATTCCGTAATCGACTGGTGGATGAACGAGACGCGTGCGCCACTGTAAGGGATCAAGGCATTGCGCGCGATGAGCCAGTTGACGATGTCCTGAGTCGAGCCGAGCAACGGATCGCCAATTATCACCAATTGATCCGTCAACCAAGACAAGGGAAAAGCCTCGCGATCGTTGTCGAGCGCATGATAGGCGACACGCGACAGTGCGGTGACGAGCGGTAAGTTGACAGAGAAACGCTCGTTGAAGTCACGCTGGAGATTTTGCAAAAAGGACTCATAGACGTCCCCAGGGCGGGCACCTTCGGGGACCCTGACCATCCCGCTGGTTACCGGGTGGAGGAAGAAGGGCCTGCTCAGCAGCCACCGAACGTCGGCCTCGAAGTGGCCGGAAAGAACGATGCCGCGTTCAGCGAGCGCGCGATCAACATGATCGAGATCGAACCGAGCAAGCTCATAGTGAGGCGAATCTTGAGTTGGCAGCCCATCGACTGTGCGGGACGTGATCACGTAGTCAAAATCGCCCAGCTCATGGCGCAGCCCTTCGAGCGCCCTGAACACCGAGTCATCTTCCGAATACCTCGATGGCATCTCGTTGAACGCATCGAGGAACAGTTTGAGGCGGAGTTTGCCGAGAAAATCCTTCAGGTTAAATCCTGCCGGAAGTGCAGCTTCGATCTGGGCACGCAGATCACCTTGATAGAGCTTCAGATCGATCAGTACGGGAAGCGCTAGATTCAACGCGTCGACCGTGCCGTCAAGGCAGGCTTGCTGAACAACGTGGGCAAGATGCGTTGTGGCAAGGCGCAGCGCAAAGCTTTTACCGGCTCCGGGAAGTCCGATCAGGATGGCGCGCGGCAGCCCCTCGGTCAGGAATCGCGTTGTGGTCCAATTCTCGAACTGTCCAATATGGGCAAATCTCCCCCAGCTTCGCGTCTGCGAGGAAATGCGCGTCTCGATTGGTTTATCTGCGGGGGCGAGGCGCAGCAGCCCTGCCGTATAACGAGTCAGGGCGAGTACGCGCACGGCGTCGCTTGGCTTGGTCTCCGCAATTGCCCGGCTCGGTGCTGCGTCGGGATCGTGCGGCATGCTTGCACCGTTCACCGCTAATGACACCAACATCTCCAAAAGTTCGCGATGATCGCACGAACCGTCGGGGCGCAGGTGCGTTTGATAGCCGAGTAGGTGAATGCCATACTGGCGACGCCAATAATCGGCCTCGTCATCGCGGATGTCGGGCATGATCGCATAGTGGTCGCGTGTCGCGCCCTGGAAGGTATTCAGGAGCAGATCACGTAAATAGAGAAAGTCGGGGTCGCGCAGGCCGAAGCCCAAGTAGAGGACCGGCCTGGTCACGAGTAGCGTCTTGAGCGCCTCAAGCGCTCGGCGCCGTTCGCCGTCGGGAAGCAGCATCCGATATTGCTCCCGGGTCAGGACAATGCTGGCGGAACCGACTGCGTCACCATGCTGCTGCACACCTGGGGCTCGGCCCTGACCCACCACCCGCACGTCCACATCATCGTGCCCGGCGGCGGCATCTCCCCGGACGGCGAGCGCTGGATCGCTAGCCGGGCAGTTGCAATTCTTTGGTAGTCAGGCCGCACCGGCGGATCCCAAGGCATTCAAAGACCATGTCGCTCCGTTACGCAAAGCCGAGTGGGTGGTCTATGCGAAGCGGCCATTCGGCGGCCCGGAGGCGGTGCTGGCTTACCTGTCGCGCTACACCCACCGCGTCGCCATCGCCAACAGTCGTCTCATCGCGTTCAACGATGCCGGGGTCACTTGCAAATGGAAGGACTATCGCGCCAAGCAGCGCCAACGGGCCAAGCGGATGACGCTCGCCGTCGACGAGTTCATCCGCCGCTTCCTCATCCACGTGCTGCCCAGCGGGTTCCACCGCATCCGCCATTACGG
>JBEKNT010000280.1:0-8864 GCA_049522565.1 Acetobacteraceae bacterium | reverse complement strand
AAACAGCCATGGTCTTCGGGTGTACGCACTCCCCCCCCAACCCCCTCCCACAAGGGGAGGGAGAGTATTGACCCCGGGCGCCGATTATCCTGACCCCTATGGGGCGGTCCCCCCCTCGATCCCCTCTCCCGCAAGCGGGAGAGGGGATCACTTGCGTCCAGCCGAAGACGGGATCAGGCCCGGCCGATGCCGTGGTAGTCGAACCCGGCCTGGCGCATCGCGATCGGGTCGTAGATGTTGCGGAGGTCCACCAGTACCCGGCCGCGCATCGCCTCGCGCAGCCTGACCGGCGACAGGGCGCGGAACTCGTTCCATTCGGTGATGACCACCAGCGCGTCGGCGCCAGCCGCGGCGTCCGGCGCGTCGCGGCAATACATCACCGTTGCGGGCAGCACGGCGCGCGCCTGCGCCATGCCCTCCGGGTCGAACGCGCGGATGGTGGCGCCGTCGCCGGCCAGCCGGGCAATGATGGAGATCGACGGCGAATCGCGCATGTCGTCGGTTTCCGGCTTGAAGGTCAGGCCGAGCACGGCAATGGTCTTGCCGCGCACCGAGCCGCCACAGGCGTTGATCACTCGCATCGCCATGCTGGACTTGCGGGCGTCATTGACCGCGACGGTGGCCTCGACCAGCCGCGACGGCGCGCCGTAGTCGAGCGCGGTGCGCATCAGCGCCAGCGTGTCCTTGGGGAAGCAGGAGCCGCCATAGCCCGGCCCGGGATGCAGGAACTTCCTTCCGATGCGGCCGTCCAGGCCGATGCCGCGCGCCACGTCGTGCACGTCGGCGCCAACCTTCTCACACAAATCGGCCATTTCGTTGATGAAGGTGACCTTCATCGCCAGGAAGGCGTTGGCGGCGTATTTGGTCAGTTCCGCCGTCTCGATCGCCGTGAATACGATCGGCGCCTCGATCAGGTAGAGCGGGCGGTAGAGTTGGCGCAGCACCTCCCGCGCGCGGTCGGATTCGGTGCCGATCACCACCCGGTCGGGGCGCATGAAGTCGCCGATCGCGTTGCCCTCGCGCAGGAATTCCGGGTTTGACGCCACGTCGAACTCGAGGTCCGGCCGCGTGGCCCGAACGATTTCGGCGATGCGCCGGCCGGTGCCGACCGGGACCGTCGACTTGGTGACGATCACCGCATAGCCGGTCATCGCCCGGGCGACCTGTTCCGCTGCGGCGTAGACATAGGTGAGGTCGGCGTGGCCGTCGCCGCGCCGGGTGGGCGTGCCGACCGCGAGGAACACCGCCTCGGCCCCGTGGACCGCCTCGGCCAGGTTGCCGGTGAACGCCAGCCGGCCTGCGGCGACGTTCTCCGCCACCAGCTTGTCGAGGCCCGGCTCGTAGATCGGCATGCGGCCCTCGTGCAGCATGGCGAGCTTCTTCGGGTCGGCTTCGACCACGGTGACGTCGATGCCGAACTCGGCGAAGCAGGCACCGGACACCAGGCCGACATAGCCGCCGCCAATCATCGCAATGCGCACGTGTCAGGCTCCTTACGCCAGTGGGACGCGATAAAGCACGGAGCAGGGAGGGGATTCCAGCATGGTCCGGTCGGCTCACCCCGCCAGCGACCGGCCGATCAGCGCCGCCGCCAGGACGGACAACACCACAAAAGCGGTTAACCGATGGTATTGCGGTGGGGCCCGATCGAACGCCCAGCTTCCCAGCGCCGACCCCACCAGCAGCACTGGGATCGAGGCGACCGACCAGAGCAAGATCTCACGGTCCACCAGCCCCCGGATCGCCATCGGAATGGCCGTCACCATCGCGGCGAACAGGAAATACACGATGGAGGAGGCGCGCACGACGGACGCCTCGCGCGACAGGGCCAGCAGATAGACGACCACCGGCGGGCCGCCCATCGAGGCCAGGCCGTTCATCACCCCCGACAGCAGTCCGGCACCCAGGGTCACGCCGCGCGACGGCCGTGGCGGCAGCCGGACACGGCGCCACAGGACCACCACCGACAGCGCGATCAGCAGCCCGATCATCAGCCGGACGCCGTTGGGCGGAACCTCGGTCAGCACCACCAGGCCGATCGGCACCCCCAGCACGAGGCCCGGCCCCAGCCCCAGCACCGCCCGCCAGTCGGTGATCCGCCATGCCGAGCGCAGTCCCGACAGGCCGACCAGCACCTGCAACACCGTGACGAACGGCACGACCTGAGTCGGCGGCAGGGCGAGGGTGAGCAGGGGAACGGCCGCCAGGCCGAAGCCGAAGCCGGTGAAGCCGCGCAGGACGGAGGCGGCGAACACCCCGAGCACGGCGATCAGCAGAGGGACGGGCATGCGCCTCCGGCTGCCTCGCCCGCGTCAGCGGGAGAGGGTAGGGTGAGGGCCTTCAGACCTTCTCGACCTGACCGTATTCCAGTTCGACCGGAGTGGAGCGGCCGAAGATCGATACCGAGACCTTCACGCGGCCCTTTTCCTCGTCCACTTCCTCCACCGTGCCGTTGAAGCTGGTGAACGGGCCGTCGGCCACGCGCACTTGCTCGCCGATCTCGAACAGCACCGCCGGACGCGGACGCTCCACACCCTCCGCGGTCTGTTTCATGATCCGCTCGGCCTCGGCGTCGCTGATCGGCGAGGGCTTGGTGCGGCTGCCGAGGAAGCCGGTGACCTTCGGGGTGTTCTTCACCAAGTGCCAGGCGTCGTCGGTCAGGTCCATCTTCACCAGCACGTAGCCGGGGAAGAACTTGTGCTCGGCGTTGACCTTCTGGCCGCGGCGCATCTCGACCACTTGCTCGGACGGGACCAGCACCTCGTCGAACTGTTCGCCCAGGCCCTTTTGTGCCGCCTGCTCCTTGATCTGCTGGGCGATCTTCTTCTCGAACCCGGAATAGACGTGCACGACGTACCAACGCTTGGCCATGATCCGAAATCCCTATGAGCCGCTTGCGCCGAACAGCATGCGCACGGCGACGCCGATCACCTGGTCGACCGTGAAGAAAAAGATAGCCGCGATCGTGACCATCAGGAACACCAGCCCGGTGGTCACCAGCGTCTCCCTGCGGCTGGGCCAGGTGACCTTGCTCACCTCGCTCCGCACTTCGCGCACGAATTTCGCCGGATCGAACGCCACGCTGACGACACTCCATCTAGAAAGGCTTGCGGGAGCCGCCGCAACCGGCCGCACGCCGCTGGCAGGGGTGGCAGGTCTCGAACCTGCAACCTCCGGTTTTGGAGACCGGCGCTCTAGCCAATTGAGCTACACCCCTGCACGGTGGGCGGGCCAGGGGCCAGGGTGATACGACCGAAGCACGCGCGCGCAGGGGACGTAAAAAGAATGTGGGGGGCGCGGTGTCAAGGGGCGGCGCGGCCAGACGGCGGGAGGGCCGGCTTTGGCTGGGCCGGTGGGGTGGTGAGGCGGTCGAACGGCGACGGGCCGGCGGTGGCGCGGGTGAGCGCGGCGGGATCGGGGCCGGGGTCGCGATACGCGGATGTGACCGGCCGGTAACCTGCCGCGCGCCCCGCGCCCCCGCGCCGCCATAGTCCGGCCACGGCGGGACCTCGGTTGCTGCCAAACTACGGGGGATCACAGCCGAAAGGCGTATACCATGGGACTGCTTCTGCTGATCCTGGTCATCTTCCTGCTGTTCGGCGGGGGTGGCTATTACGGCTATCGCTCCGGCTATTACGGCGGTGCGCATTACGGCGGCGGGCTCGGCCTGATCGTGCTAATCCTGGTGCTGTTCCTGCTGTTTGGCGGCCTGGGGCACCATTACCCCTACTGACCCGTGCCGCGGCGATTTGAGCAACACGTATTCCAGGCGGGGTTTGAGATTGACAGTCAAGGCGTTCTCCCCCTCCCCTGCGGAAGGGGGACGGGGGAGGGGATTGTGCGTCCCCGCCACCCTCCCCCCCAATGCCTCGCAACCGACACCGGCACCCGATGCTCCGGCGGGTCGTGGAAGCTGACGCGCTTCGGTAGCCGGGAATAGTGCCCGGGGCACCGGTCCCGGCGGTGCGTCGCGGTGAGAGCAGGGAAGGCAGTGCAGGAACGATGCATGATTTGGGGCGAGCCACGCCATGGACCACGCCGCACGGCGCAGCCAGCAAGGCGGCATTATACGACGAGCTGGCACGGGAGTTGGACGCCCTGCTCGCTGGTGAACCCGACGCCGTGGCGAATGCCGCCAACGCGGCGGCGGCGATCTATCACGCGCTGCCGGAGCTGAACTGGGCGGGCTTCTATTTCCCGCGGGGCGACGAACTGGTGCTCGGGCCGTTCCAGGGGCGTCCGGCTTGCGTGCGTATCCCGCTCGGCAAGGGGGTCTGCGGCACGGCGGCGTTGCGGCGGCAGTCGGTGCTGGTGCCGGACGTGGAGGCGTTTCCGGGCCATATCGCCTGCGATACGGCGTCGCGGTCGGAGCTGGTGGTGCCGCTGCTGGTGGGAGACGCGTTGCTGGGCGTGCTCGATCTGGATAGCCCGGTGCTGGGGCGGTTCGATGAGACGGACCGGGCGGGGTGCGAGCGACTGGCGGGCGTTATCGTGCGGCATTTGGGTGGTACTGGTTGAAACGCGGCGGTGCGTATGCCATTGTCATACACATGTCAGTCATGTCGCCCGCAACCTCGGTCCTCAGCGTTCGCGTCAGCGCCGACGAGCGCGCCATTCTCGAAGCCGCGGCGGAGCAATCGCGCACCAGCCTGAGCGATTTCGTGCGCCGCAAGGCTTTGGAATCGGCGGAAATCGAGGTGCTGAACCGGATCATCGTCACCATCCCGGCCAAGGACTGGGGCGCGTTCGAGGCGTGGGTCACCCGCCCGACCGAGGCCATTCCCGCACTGACCGAACTCGCGCGCCGGACGCCGACCTGGGAAGGCTGACCCTATCGCACGCGTCACGCCACCGCGCCCGCTGGCCGAGGACGATGACCGCTTCCTGTTCGATTGCGGGCGGGACTCGCTGAACGCCTGGTTCCGCCGGCACGCCTGGGCCAACCAAACCAGCGGCGTATCGCGGACGAACGTCATCGCCGATGTCGCGTCCGGGCGGATCGTCGGCTACGTCAGCCTGAGCGCCGCGCAGATCGAGCGCGCGTTCCTGCCCAAGTCGCAGCAGCGCAACCAGCCAGATCCGGTGCCCGCCACGCTGCTCGGCCAGCTTGCAGTGGACAAGGCGTTCCAGGGGCAGGGACATGCGGCGTCGCTGCTGCTGTTCGCGCTGCGGACGGCGCTGATTATGTCGGAGAACATCGGCAGCATGGGGGTGCTCACGCATCCGCTGGATGACGGGGTGCGTGGGTTTTACGCACGGTGGGGGTTTCAGGATCTGCCGTTCGATCCGCGGCGGGCGATGTTCGTAAGGATGGTGGATGTGCGGGAGAGCTTCGGAGTTTGACCGACAGGATGACAATTGGCGTCGCCAGCCCGAGGGACGCATCTTGCTGCCAATAATGGGGCATAATCCTTTGCATCATCGAAAGCGCTCTGTCGGGTTCTCTACGGCAACCCAGAGCTTGATGGTGTACCGCGGAACCGGTTGGTGAAACGTGCGTGGTGCCGATCTTCAACTATGACTTCTTCGGTAAACGGGCTAGATTATCGAGCGCCTTTGCGATCAGCTTGGCGTCGAATTCGTTAGGAAAATCTAGAATGATCTGCTCATAGGCGCAGTCCAACCGGCCGTATTTTGCCAACAATTCTAGGCCAGTCGACATCGTGAGATTGGTTACCGTCCGTCTGACTGCCTCCATTTTCGCCCCAGCGTGAAATCATTGTTCTCGTTCGCGAAGCGCGTATTCGCTTGCCGCCATGCCTGTACGCAAGGAACTCTTCATAGACTCGGACCGCTTCATGAACGCGTTCCACAAGCGTCAGGTCCCCCAGTGGCCGTCCGATGGCACCGCGCAATTCCTGCTCGTTGAGCTGGCCAAGGCGTTCGTCGATCGCGGCAACAAGTTCAGGCGCGTTGGCGGCCGTTACCATCCGAGTGCGAAAGCCTCTCAGCCAGTCCTTGTCGCTTGATTTCATGATGGATGCGATAGCCACGGCAGGCTTGGGCGGTTTCATAGCCGAACCTTGTCCTCCGCTTGAGATGAGTGGCCAGCGGAGCTCTTGCCCCGTATCAGTCACCCCGCTCATACCCCTGGCCGCCAAACCTCCGGCACGAACGCAAAACCCTGCGCCGCGCGCGCCACATGCCCGAATGCCGGGAAATCCAGGTGCATGCCCGCGACCCGCAGCCGGTCGGTCGCCGCCATGTCCATGATCCGCTGCCGCGTCGCGATTGCCTGCGCGCCGTCGATATCGAACCCGATCCCAGCCTCCGGCCGCGCGAACTGCACGCCCGGCATGTGCACGATGTCGCCCCAGATCAGCAGCGAGTCCCCGCCCGACGCGATCAGCCACCCGGAGTGGCCCGGCGTGTGCCCCGGCTCCGGCATCGCGGTGACGCCTGGCAGCACCTCGCCCGCGGCAACCTGCCGCATCCGGGTGCCGTACGCCGCCATCACGTTCCGCGCCAGCAGGATGAACTCGCGGTTCATCTCCGACGCGGCCGCCAGCACCGCCTCGTCGCCCCAGAACCGAGGCTCGGCCTCGTGCACCACCAGTTCGGCATTGGGGAACACCGCGCGGCCCTCACCATCCACCAGGCCGCCGACATGGTCCGGATGCAGATGGGTCGCCAGCACCGCGTCCACGTCGCTGGGCGCCACACCGATCGCCGTCAGATGCGCGGCGAGGTGGCCCATGTCCGGCCCCATCACGCCACCGCAGCCGCCGTCCACCAGCACCAGCCGGTCCGGCAAATGCACCAGGAACGCGTTCACCGTCACCCGAGGCGGCACCGCGCGGAAACTGGCCTGGTGCAACGCCGTTGCCTCGGCTGCCTCGACCCCGACGAGCCAGTCGAACGCGCCGTCGAACTGGCCGTCGTTCAGGGCAGTCACGACGATGTCGCCGACCGCCAGGTGATGCACGCAGGCCGGTTGGCAGCCGGGACGGGATGGCAGGGTCATGGCACCGCTTCCCCTTTCAATGAGTCAGGGGACGATGCCGATCGCGATGCAGCGGTGCAAGGTAGTCTGTCGCCGGTAGTGGGTCAGTGTGCGCGTCCCGTGCTGATCCAAAGCCGAGGCAACCGGATCGCTTGGCCCCAACCGCTGCATTCGACCCAAAGCGGACATGTATCATCTGATGTCGCCGGCAGCCGGAACTGGGGATTTCTGGCGGAGGGAGGGACCAACCGGCTTGTCGAGGCTCCGCTTATAGAAAAAGTCCAGTCTACGGGTGTCATATTGGGACCCATGCAGCTCGTGTGACAAACTCATCGCTGCCCCGCCGCAGAGACCGCGATCAACGCCGCAACGACCACTGCATCGGCGACCGTGAGCCAACGCTCGGCGGGTAGGCGCCGCGCCAGGCGCCATTACTGTTACAAATTGACACATTTGCCTTGCCGGAACGGCCATAGAGTGGTGAGCTGCGTCGCCGCCACGGTGGGGCGCCTATGCCACGATCCCGAGTGCGTTCAGCTTTCTTCGGCACATCTGAACACAAAAGCAACAGGGGACCGAGCCATGATTCGCCGCGAATCGACATATCAGCGCGGAAGGGCCGCGCCAGGATTGCAGCCGACGGCACATGAGCAGGCACACCGCGCTATCCTCACCGTCGCCCCCTTGATGCTTGCCATGACACTGCTTGGTCCGCGAATGGCGGACGCCCAGACAGTAACGATCAATACCGCCCAGGATTACGTGACCGCGATAAACACCGCCAACGCAAGCAGCGGAGGCACGGTGATCGCGATCGACGCGACGCCGGGCAACGTGGTCTCGCTCGGCGCGGTCACGCTGCCGGCGCTGACCGGCGGAACGCTGCAGATCAGCGATGGCAATACCGACACGCCGATCGCCGATGGCACGATCACCAACAACACACAGGTCACGTTCTTCCCGCCCGCGTCCACCAACGACGTCGTCACCACCAACATTTCCGGCTTAGGCGCGGTGACGGTGAACCTCACCAACCTGTCCGGCACCGGCGCGCAGTCCGCCGGGTTCACGCTGGCCGGGACCAACACCTACACCGGCGGCACCACCATCTCCGGACAGTACTCCTTCGCATTTCCCACCCTGCTCGGCGCGGCGACGCTTGCGAGCACGACGGCGCTGCCCGGTTACGGCACGGCGGCGGCGAACGGCAGCATCACGCTGACCAATTACGGCGGGCTGGCGACCGGCTACGCACTTGACCAGACCACGCTCAACGCGCTGACCACCGGATCGGTCGGGTTCGTTGCGCTGGGCGCGGACAGCGCGAACAATCTGAGTTTCGCCAGTCTGCCGCAGGTCAGCCTCGGCGCGGTCTACGATCCGACCGGCGTCAACCCGACCTGGACCTTCAGCGGCACGCTCACGCCCACCTCGGGAAGCCCCGACTCGCAAGGAGCCGCCTACCAGTATCTGGTCGGGGGCGGTAACGGGGTGCTGAGCATCGCGTCCAATCTCGGCGATAACAACGCGACCCCGACCGAACTCGATGCCATCAACACCGGCTACACGATCCTGAGCGGCACCAACACCTTCACCGGCGGCATGACCGTTGTGACCGGCACCGTCCAGCTCGCGACCCCGAGCGCTTACTGCAACGGATTTGGCCAGGGATGCGCGCCGATCGTGGTCCAGGGGCCCGGTGTTCTGGCAACCAGCTATGCGCTGGATCAGACGACGCTGAACGCGATTGGGCCCGCGTCCGCAGGCGTCGTCGCGCTTGGCGCCGACAGTTCCAACAACCTCAATTTCACCAATCTTCCCAATCTGAGCCTCGGGGCGGCCGGCAACTACACTTATAGCGGCATCATCACCCCCGGGGCGAACGGTTACCTGCTGGGCGGCGGCAACGTTCCCCAGCTCG
>JBEKNT010000279.1:0-8870 GCA_049522565.1 Acetobacteraceae bacterium | reverse complement strand
AAGGGTGCGTGCATCCGTGGTCGGTGGATGTACGCACCCCACCCCCCACCCCCTCCTTCTAGGGGAGGGGGAGGAATGAACAGCAGTAGGAGATTCCACATGCAGCTCGGTGCGCTCGTTCCACTTGGCGATATTGGCGGAGATCCCGTCGTGGTGCGCGACTATGCGCAGCAGATGGAAGGGATTGGGTACGATTTTGTCGAAGCGCCCGACCATGTGCTGGGGGTCAACGCCGCGTCGCGGCCCGGCTGGGACCGCAATGACAACGAGGACCTGTTCCACGACCCGTTCGTGCTGGGCGGCTACCTGGCCGGCTGCACGCAGAAACTGGGCTTTTCCACCGGCGTGCTGATCCTGCCGCAGCGGCAGACGGTGCTGGTGGCAAAGCAGGCGGCGTGCCTCGACGTGCTGTCCGGCGGAAAATTCCGCCTCGGCATCGGCGTCGGCTGGAACGAGGTGGAATATGTCGGGTTGAACGAGAATTTTCATAACCGCGGCCGGCGCTCGGAAGAGCAGGTGCAGGTGATGCAGGCGCTGTGGGCGCAGCCGCACGTGACGTTCAAGGGCCGGTATCACACGATCGATGACGCCGGGATCAATCCGCGTCCGGCCTCGGGGCGGGTGCCGGTGTGGTATGGCGGACACCACGACCTGACGCTGCCACGCATTGCCAAATGGGGCGACGGCTGGATGCCGAACGCCTATCCGCCGGACCAGACGGCGCTCGACGTGTTCGAGAAGCTGCGCACGCTGACGCGGGAAGCGGGACGCGATCCGGCTTCGGTCGGCATCGAGGTGTGGACCTCGTGCGGCAGCGGGACGGCGGAAGACTGGCGCAAGGAGGCGCTGTTCTGGAAGTCGGCCGGCGCGTCGCATCTTTGCCTGACCACGACGTTCAACCGCCGCACCCATCGGCGCATCGAGGGCCACACGCCGGCGGATCACCTCGGTGCCGCGCGCCGCTATCGGGAAGCCGTGGCGGAGGCGTTGTAGGAGGGGGAGAACATGCAACTCGGGGCATCACTGCCGGTCGGCGATCTCGGCCTCGATCCGATCGCGATCCGCGACTATGCGCAGGCGGCGGAGGGGCTGGGCTACGACTACCTGTTGGCGCCGGACCATGTGCTTGGGGCCAACCCGGCGACCTACACCGGCGATGCGCGCATCGGCACGTCGGCCTCGCCGTATCTCGATCCGTTCGTGCTGTTCGGGTTCCTGGCCGGCTGCACCCGGCGCATCGGGTTTGCCACCGGCGTGCTGATCCTGGCGCAGCGCCAGGCGGTGCTGGTGGCGAAGCAGGCGGCGTCGTTGGACGTGCTGTGCGGCGGGAAATTCCGGCTGGGCATCGGCGTCGGCTGGAACCAGATCGAGTTCACCGGGCTGAACGAGGATTTTCATAACCGCGGGGTGCGCTCGGAAGAGCAGGTGCGGGTGATGCAGGCGCTGTGGGCGGAACCGCATGTGACGTTCAAGGGCAAGTGGCACACGATCGAGGATGCCGGCATCAATCCCCGACCGGCTTCCGGCAAGGTGCCGCTATGGTTCGGCGGCCATGCCGAGGCGACGTTCCGGCGCACGGCGAAATACGGCGACGGGTTCATGCCGCTGGCCTATCCGCCGGACGACACCGCGCTGGCGGCGTTCGAGAAACTGCGGTCGCTGACCCGGGCGGAGGGCCGCGATCCGGCGGAGATCGGCATCGAGGTTTGGGTCTCGCCGGGTGCCGGCAACGAAGCGGACTGGCGGAAGGAAATGGCGTTCTGGAAGCAGGCCGGGGTGACGCACGCGACGGCGCATACGACATTCCCCGGCGGGCATCACAAGCGGATCGCCGGGAACACGCCGGCGGATCATCTCACGGCGATCACCCGGTTCCGCGCGGCGGTGGCGGATCTGCTGTAGCCGCGGGCAATCCGAGCGTTGCCGTTTCAAACGGCGACCTGAGTTGTGACGCCGGTAGCCTCCAGGGCGTCGAGGAACGCCTGCAGCGCCTCCGTCAAGCCCGCGAGGTCTCCCGGTTCGATCGGGGCACCGGCGCGCAGCCGCGCCTCGATCGCCTCGGCGCGATGGCGCAGCAACGGCGCGCAGACCGTGCCGGCCGCGCCCTTCAGAGTATGCGCCTCACGCATCAGAGTCGCTGACGGGATTCCCGGAACCGTCATGCGCTGCAATCGGGCCCGCGTCTCCTGCTGGAACACATCGAGCATCTCGGCGACGCCGTCATGGCCGATGTCCTCCCCCAGCGCATGCAACGCTGCCGCGTCGAACGCCAGAGGCGCGGCCGTCCCGCCGGGCTCAAACACCGGCGCGGCTGGCGCCACCGGCGGCGAGATGGCACGCAGGATGGCGGCGAACAGCACGTCCTTGCTCACCGGCTTGGTGACGAACTGGTTCATCCCGGCGTCGAAGCACGCCTTCACGTCCTCCGGGAACGCATTCGCCGTCAGTGCGATGATCGGCACGCGCGCCAGGGGGCCGCCGCGCTGGCGGATCAGCCGCGTGGCCGCCAGGCCGTCCATCTCCGGCATGCGCATATCCATGAAGATCATGTCGTAGGTGAAGCGCGAGGCGGCATCGACCGCCTCCAGCCCATCGCCCGCGACGTCCACCTGCACCGGCAGGCCCTTGAGCATTTGCAGCGCGACAAACTGGTTGGTGGGGTTGTCCTCGGCGAACAGGACGCGCAACGGCCGCCCGAACGCCGCCAGCCGCGCCTCCAGTGCGCGGGTCGGGTCGGCCGGGGGCGGCTGCGCTGCCACCGGCGTCTCGGCGATCGGCAGGGTCAGACGCACGCGAAACGTCGTGCCGCCACCCTCCACCGACTCCACGCCAATCGTCCCCCCCATCTGCTCTGTCAGCCGCTTGCAGATCGCCAGGCCGAGGCCGGAGCCACCGAAGCGCCGGCTGATCGAACTGTCGGCCTGGACGAATTCCCCGAACAGGCTGCCGATCCGGTCCGGTGCGATGCCGATGCCGGTGTCGTGCACCGACCATTCGACGGTTATCGCGTCTCCCTCACGGCCGGCGCAGCGCGCACTGATGGTGACGGCGCCGGCATCGGTGAACTTCACCGCGTTGGAGACCAGGTTGAGCAATACCTGCCGGATGCGTCCGGCATCGCCGAGCAATCCGGCGGGCAGCGCGGGATCCGATTCGGCGACGATCGCCAGCCCCTTCACCCGCGCGCGCGGGCCGAGGATGCTGATCGCATTCTGCGTCAGCGTCGCCGGCGAGAACGGCGCCGCTTCGAAGGTCATTCGCCCGGCGTCGAGTTTGGAATAGTCCAGGATGTCGTTGAGGATGCGCAGCAGGCTATCGCCGGAATCGCGGATCGCCTGCACCACCTCGCGCTGCGGCGTGGTGAGCGACGCGTCGAGCAGACTGCCGGCGAGGCCGAGCACGGCGTTCAGGGGCGTGCGGATTTCATGGCTCATCATTGCCAGGAAGCCGGATTTGGCGCGGTTGGCATCGTCGGCGTGGCGCTCGCGCTCGCGCGCCAGGTCGGCCTCGGCCAGGGCGCGCGCACGCTCGGCCTCGGCATGCTCGCCTTGCGCGCGGCCGAGCATCTGTTGCTGGCGCCACCAGCGACCGATCGCCATGGCGGCGACCAGGATCGCGCCGACACATCCGGCGGTGACCAGGCCCAGCATCAGCGCCACGTCGTGCCATGCCTTCAGCGCCGTCGCCTCGGTCTGCGTCACCAGCACGAACAGCGGGAAGTTGGCCAGCTTCCACGCCGACTTGATGCGGATTGCGCCGTCCACCGGGCTGACATCGCGGATCACTCCGGCCGTGCCGCCTTGCAGCGCGCGCAACCCGCCCGTCGGAAAGACCGTGCCGATCGAATCGGCCGGCGGATAGCGCGCCAGCAATCCCCCATCCGTGCGGATCAGCGAGATCGCGCTGCCTTCGCCGAGCGAAACGCTGCGGTAGAAATCCGCAAAATATTTCAACTCGATCGCGCCGAGCAGCAGTCCGGCGAAAGTCCCGTCGCGGCTGGGCACGCGGCGCGCAAGATAGACGGTCCAGGTATCGTCGCCACGGTTGCGCACCGGCGCACTGACGAAGCGTTGCAGGGTGGGATCGCCGCGCATCGCCTGGAAATAGTCGCGGTCGGCAACATTCACCGGCGGGATCGGCCAGTAGCGGGAGAAGTTGATCAGGTCGCCACCCGCGCCGATCATCGTCACCGCGTTGATGTAGGGCAGGCCGACCAGCTTTTCCGCCAGCAAGTCGTGCACCCTCTGGCTGGCCATCATGCGCTGAAAACCGGCAGCATCGTCGGCGCCTTCGGCGACGACGAACTCGGCCATGCTGGCCAGCACCAGGTCCACGCCCTGCACGGCCCGATCCGCCTGCTCCGCCAGTGCCAGGCTGATGTTGCGCAGGTTGGCCTCGCTGTCGCGCAGGGTGGTTTCGCGCAGGCGCAGCGACACCGACAGCCCGGCCCCGATCAGGATGGCGATGATCAGACCGGTGCAGGCGTACAGCAACCACAACGACTTAGCGTTGAGGCCAGGCGGCGCGGCGGGGGAGTGGGAGCCGGATTGGGGCGGCATCGCGACGGGCCGGATACTGGGGCCGCCAGAGTGTGCCGGTCCTGGTGAAAGAACGGTAAAGACGGGCGAGGTCGCGTGCCTGACCCGCGCGTCGGTCCCGGCGACTCCAACCATGCCGCGCGACGCGTGCGGCAACGCAGCGCGACCGCCGATGCACCGCGCGGCGGCGGGGCCCGTGGGCGGATCGCTGCGGCCATCGGACGCGGGTCCCGGCAGGCTCCCGCAACTGGCATCCATCGCCAGGCGCAGTATGGTGTAGCGGTTGACTGCATCCGTGCAAGGCGATCAGCGTGATTGCTCCCGAAACGATCGCGTTCGACGGCATCGCCTGGGATGACGTGGCGTGGACCCGGCCGGCGGCGGTTCCGTTCGATCGGAACGGGCCGGCCGATCGTGCGTTCATGCCGCCGCCGCCCGACTTCACCGGGCAATCACTCGTCGATCTGCTGCGCCATGTCGCCGCGCCCGATCCGGACGCCGTTGCCGTCGTCGGTACCGGCGAGCGTCTTACCTACGCCGGATTGCTCGATCGCATTCGCCGTATCGCACGCCATGTCGTGGCCGCGGTACCCGCGTGCGGCGCGGTCGCCACGCTGCTGCCGAATTCGCCATCCGGCTTCGCGGGGATGCTTGGCTGCCTGGTCGCGGCACGGGTGTGCATTGTGCTCGATCCGGCGCATCCGCCGGACCGCAACGCCACGATCCTGCACGACGCCAGGCCGGCGGCGCTGCTGCTGCGCGACGATGCGGCGGCGGCGGACCTCGGGATCCCCGCGGGAACCGCCCAACTCACGCTCACGGCGGCACTCGGCAGCGCCGATCGGGCGGACTGGGTGCCGCCTGCCGCGCTCGATCCGGATGCGCCGGCCCTGGTGCATTACACCTCGGGCAGCACCGGCCGGCCGAAGGGCATCGTGATCTCCACCCGGGCCGCGCTGCGGCGCGCGCTGGTCTATCTCGACGCCTGGCACATGACCGCCGCCGACCGGTTCCTCGGCACGACGCAGCCCAGCACCAATTCGGGGTTCTGCTCCAGCCTCGCGGCGCTGTGTGGCGGGGCGCGGCTGCTGGTCCACTCGCTGGGCAGCGAAAGCGCCGGAACCTTGTTCACGCTGGCGCGCGAGGAAGGGCTGACATTGCTCGATGCCGGCCCCTCCGTCGTGCGGCTGCTGTTCGCGCTGGACGGGGCGAAAGCGGCGTTCGCCGGGCTGCGTGTGCTGCGCAGCAGCGGCGAAACGATCCTACAGGCGGATATCGCCAACTGGCGGCGCATTCTGCCGGCGGACTGCCACATCGCCCACGCCTACGCCTCGACCGAGGCGATGTTCGGCGCCCATTGGTTCGTGCCGCCGGACTATGCCAGCGCGGACCCACGCCTGCCGGCCGGTTATCCGCTGGAGGATCAGGACTATGCGCTGATCGACGCGGCCGGCCGCAGCGTTCCGCCGGGACAGCCGGGCCATTTGGTGCTGCGCAGCCGCCACATCGCCTGCGGCGAATGGCGCGACGGGCGCTGCATTCCCGGCCGGGTGCGGCCCGATCCGTCGCGCCCCGGCTGGCGCATCCTGCCGACCGGCGACCTGCTACGCCTGGACGCGGATGGCCTGCTGCGCTTCGTCAGTCGCGCCGACCGGCAGATCAAGATCCATGGCGTGCGGGTGGAGCCAGCTGAGGTGGAGTCGGTGCTGCGAGGCACGCCAGGGGTCACCGATGCGGCGGTCGTGCCGCGGCAGCGGGACGGCGCGGCGCTGCTGGTCGCTTATGTGGCGGCGGAGGCGCGAGGCCATCGCGCGCTGCGCGCGCTGCTGCGGGACCGGCTGCGCGCCGAACTGCCGGCTTCGATGCGGCCGGCAGAGATCGTCCTGCGCGACCGGATGCCGTATCTGCCCGGCGGCAAGATCGACCTGCTGGCGCTGGCTGACCTGGACGTGCCGCGCGAGTCGCTGCTGCATCGACTGTTCGCACGGCGGCACGCTCCGCACTGAACGGTAGCGCGTCAGGCCCGGCCGTGACGCCAGAGGGATGAGATCGCGGTGCGCCAACGCCAGGCACCGGCGAGCATGAGCAGTGCCACGAAAAGACCCTGGACCGGTCGCTTTCCCGACGCCGTCCCGATCGACACTTGGCCACCCCGAAAGCCACCACGGCAATTCACAATTCGGGCTGCTACCAGTGCAACAAAGGCGGAAATACGATGATCCTGCGCAATCGCCTGGCTTCGTCACCCGATCAGTCGAAGCGGTCCACCCGGTCGGTGTTGCTGTCGCTTGCCGCACTCCTGGCGGTGTCCACCATGCTGTGCGGCTGCATTGTCGAGCCTGACCATTATCATGACGGCTGGGGGTGGCACCATCACGACTGACCGATGGGTCTCGTACCGGAACGGTTTCTCCCGTCGTCAGTGGCGACGGGCCGAGGTTCCGTCAGTGGATGATCGAGTCGTTTGACGGCGGCGGACCGTGACCCCGGTCATGCCGACCTCCGGGGTCGAGTACCCGGCGGCAGGCGGAGCATGCCACCGGGTACTTGACCCGGTGGGTCGGCATTCACGCCGTCTTCCCGGTGCCGGCAGGTAAAGTTGGGGATGGCCGGCCGGCGCCTGCCACGACGGGGCAGGACCGGTCATCCTCTGCCTGGCGCGGTGATTCCGTGAAGCCCTGGGCGTCGTTCGCGGCGAGGCGACCCGGCAATCTCCGGCGTGAGCGTCCTGGTGTTCTGATCCTGGCGCTTCGATCCCAAGGACAGGCAGCGGCCGCCCCCCTTGCGTCATGGCCGGCGCAGGCTGGCCACCCACGAGTTTGCTGCGTGCAACGAAGGAATGTCGTGGGTGGCCGGCCTGCGCCAGCCACGACACAAAGGGGCGGTCAGCGGGGTCGATCCGTCAGAGTCACTACACTCGCCGCAACTGCGTTGTCCCACGGTCTGCAAGATATCTGCATCAGACCCAGCCCGCTCATCCGAGTGGGCTTTTCTGATGCAGATATTTGATCCGCAACGCGAGCACGATTTGCGGCTACGCAAGGCTACCCGCGCACACCCCGGCGGCGCGGGCCCTAACCCTTCATCGGATGATGATCTCCACGCGCCGGTTCTGCGGCTCGCGCACACCTGCCCCGGTCGGCACCAGCAGATGCGTCTCGCCGAAGCCCTGGGTGGTGATTGCGGTCCCAGGCACGCCGTCCCTGAGCAGTTCTCCCTTCACGGCGTCAGCACGGCGCATCGACAGGCCCATGTTGTATTGCGGCGTGCCGGAGGTATCGGTGTAGCCGTTCACCTCGATCCGCGTGTACTGCACGTGCGTCGAGTTGTCGGCCGCCTCCTTGATGATCTGGCGGGCGCGAGCGGTCAGCGTCGCCTTGTCCCAGTCGAAGAACACCAGGTAGGAGCGGGCCGGAGCTACGGCCGGAGCTGGCCCGGCGGCGGCGTTCGAGGCCATCGACGACATCGCCCCCGACCCCATGTACCACGGAGCCATGTAAGAGCCGGGCGAAACCTGGAAGGCGCCGGGGGCACCGGCCAGGAAGAAGGGTCCCCCGCCCCCCCAATGGGGTGCCATGTAGTTGACCGGGGTGGGAAAGCCGGTGGCGGGATCGTACGGCAAGGCGTCCGGCGACGGGGGCGAGCTGTCCCCGTTGTAGTGCGGCGCCATGTAGTCGCCTGGCTGGACCGGGAAACTGTATTGGCCGGGCGCCGTGAGAAAACCCTGGACCTGGCTTTGGCCAAGCGCGGCCGGTGCTGCCAAGACGGCGCCGGTCAACAGTACCCCGGCAACCCCGAACGTGCGCAAACTTGTCATTGAGGCCTCCCTGCAAATGGTTCAGGAACTGTAACTAGATAAGACGCGCCCCGGTAGGTTCGGAATCTACTTACCGGGGTGACCAGACATAGCGAGCAAAGCGCCGCGCGAGCCGGTGCGCGGTTAGCGTTCTGGGTATGATAATGTTTGGGCATCATATTGAGAAGGCCCTGACTAACCGGTACCAACAGATATTCGATCAATAAATTATGATAGACAATTTCTGTAGGTGAAATTCCGGCAAGCTGGCCGACCCCTGCCCGTGCCGGAAATACCCGATTCTGGTCCAGGGCGGCCTCAGGCGATGGATGTCCGCAACGGGTCGCAAACCGCCGTCGGCACGCTTCATCGATGAACGTTCGACGGCCAATGTCGCGGACTTCGAACCCGCCATTCCCCTTCCGGCCAAGGCGTCCAACCCGGCCGTCCAGCGCAGTGCCAACCGCGGGCGCGCTGCCGTCGCCAGCGCCGTGATCCGTCCGGATAGCCGGCATTCATCCCCGCGCACGCTGCCC
>JBEKNT010000278.1:0-9292 GCA_049522565.1 Acetobacteraceae bacterium | reverse complement strand
GCTTGACCCGGCCATCTATGCAGCCGTGGTGCCGCAACCGATGGCCGGGTCAGGCCCGGCCATGACGGTGGGGAGCGCCGGTACGAACCAGGGGAAAGCCAGCCATCAGGGCGGGTCGGTATTACTCCGCTGCGATCAGATGCGGCGTCGTGTGGTGACGCTCCGTGGCGCCGTACCTCTCCACCCACTCGCGGCCCAGGCGCGCGGCCTCTTGCGGGGTCAGCCAGGACCATTCGGCGCCTCGGGCGCGAATGGCAACCCAAACCGTGTCTCCGTGAACATGTTCCTCAACCAAGCAGGCGCCAGTCTGCGACATAGGCATATCCACTTCCGAAACAGGATTGGCTGCACACGCTGCAACAACCGGTGTCGCGCGGTGGTAGTTCCGTCACAACAACGCAAACCCCTAGGCTGAGACTTCACTCTCGCAAGGTCGTGATGCGTGCGCACGGCATCTCTGCCCGGTTTTGCCGAGTCACCGCAACCAAAAAATCCTTCATCCTGCCGCAAAAAAGCCAGGATTGGTCGCGCCGCGCGCCGCCGTGTGGTTTCGGCCACAGCGCGCCGCGCGACAGCCTCAGCCCACGAATGCGCCGCCGTTCACGTCGAGGATCGCGCCCGACAGATAGCTCGCGGCGGGCGAACACAGGAAGGCAATTGGCCAGGCCAGCTCTTCCGGTTTGCCCAACCGCCCCAGCGGCAGCACGCCGGTCGCGTCGAAGCCGCGCGTCATCGGTGTTTCCACCGGGCCCGGGGCGACGGCGTTGACCAGCACGCCACGCCGGATGCCCTGGCGGGACAACCATTTCACCAGCGTATGCACGGCGCCCTTCGAGGCCGCGTAGTCGGGCGGCGTCTTGACCGACGTGCCGCCGGTGCGTCCGGCAACCGAGCCCACCAGCACCAGCGTGCCACCGCCATGTTGCGCCATGTGATCGATGCAGCCCGCGCCGAGCGCCAGCGGCACGCGAATGTTGATGTCCATGACGCGATGAAACCGATCCTGCCAGTTCGGATCCTCGAGCCATGGCCGGTTCTCCAGGATGGCCGCGCAATGTGCCGCGGCGTGCAGACGCGCGCCGGACAACAGGCTGCGGAGGAAACCGTCATCCGTCAGGTCGCCCTCGGTCGTTTCGCACGGCACCTGAAAACGCTCCACCTCGGTTCGCGTGGCGGCCAGTGGCGCGCGGTCGGTCAACAACAGCGTCGCGCCGAGCTGCGCCAGCGCGATCGCCGTCGCGCGGCCGATGCCGCTGGCGGCGCCGGTCACCAGCACGCGCCGCCCGCGCATGTCCAACGCCGCCGGCAGTGGTGTCGTTTCGCTCATGGTGTTTCCTCCTTGCCTGGTTCCGCCGGGCCGAACAGCGCCAACCGGTCGTCGCGCACGCTGCGCGCGTCACCGGTTCGCACGGTAAGGCCGACGCGGTCGAAGTATTCCAGTATCTGAATCGCCACCTTGCGGCCGTTGTCCAGCCGGTCGCGAAACGCGGCGGCAGTCAGTTGCCGCCCCGGATCATCCCTGGCAAGGGCGGCGGCGATGCCGGCCATCTCGGCGACCGTTTCGCGCAGGAAAAAATGGTCCGGTGCCAGCTCCAGCAGCGCGCCGACGCGTTGCAGGCGTTTCAGCGTGCCGCGCATCGCGGCCTCCGGCATCGGCAAAGCCTGCGCCAGGTCGCGGGTGCGCGGTGGGCGGAAACGCTCGGCAGCGAGCAATGCGCGGAGCTGCGGCCAGATCCGCTCGTCGGCGGCGGACAGGCGGATCTGGTGCGTGCTGAGGCGCAGCCACGCGCCATCCTGCCGCACCGTGCCGCGCCGCAGCAGCGTATCGATCGTGGCACGGAACGCCGCTTGCGGCGGGCGCGATGCCAGTTGCTGGCGCAGTCGTTCGGGTTGCAGACCGGGCTGGTCCGGCGCGCCGGCGTGCCAGGCGGCCAGCGTCTGCAACAGGTCCTGCTGTAGCGCGTCGCGCGTTGCGGGCGCCATGAGAAGATCGGCAACCGCAACGGCTGGGGCGGCGCGCTGCACCGCCTCCGCTGCTTCCGCGGGCAGGTTGCGCGCGCGAACGAAGCGGGCGCGATCGGTCCAGCCCGGCGGCAATGCCAGCAATTGGCGTAGCGCGACGTCCGGTTCCGTCGCCTCCAGCGCGGCAAGCTGTGCCAGGCGTGCCGGCGTGCGACGGCCGCGCGTGGGCGGGAACGGGTCGATGACGCTGCCGCCGCCGATCGTGCGGCTGGCGCCGGCGTCGCGCAGCACCAGCCGGTCCCCCGCCAGCGCGCCGATCGGCCGATCCAGCGTCAGCCGTACCAACGCGTCCTCGCCCGGGCGGATGCGTTCGCCATCCAGCGGCTGGATGCGCGCCATGACATGCGCGGCACCAAGATGCAGATGCACCGGCGTGTCGGCGCGCAACGGCGCCGGTTCGTCCCGCAGCACGCGCAGCCGTGCATCCAGCGCGGCGGTTGGTGCGTGCACGTCGGGATGCAGCACCCAGTCGCCGCGGGTCACCGCGTCTTTCGTCAGACGCGGACCGGTGATGTTGAGCGCCACACGTTGCCCGGCTTCCGCGGTGGTCGCGGCGCGGTTCTGCGCATGCAGGCCACGCACGCGCAGCTCCAGTCCCGGCGGCGAGAGCATCAGCCGGTCGTCCACCGCAATGCGCCCGGCGACCAGCGTCCCCGTCACGACGAGTCCAGCGCCCGACAGCGTAAACGCGCGATCCACCGCCAGGCGTGGATGGCCGGTGGTGGCACGCTGTTTCGGCCCGAGCAGGCACAACGCGTCGGTCAGTGCCGCGATGCCATCGCCGGTGAGGGCGGAGACCGGCAGGATGGCGGCGTCGCGCAGAGCTGTCGCCGCGAGCAATGCGCGCACTTCGGCGGTAACCAGCGAGATATTGTCGCCGGCGATGTCGGACTTGGTCAACGCGACGACGCCGCGATCGATGCCCAGCAGATCGAGGATCGCGGCATGTTCGCGGGTTTGCGGCATGACGCCGTCGTCGAGCGCCACCACCAGCAGGGCCGCGTCGATGCCGGTGGCGCCGGCCAGCATGGTGTGCACGAAGCGCTCGTGACCGGGCACGTCCACAAAGCCGAACGATCCCTCCGGCGTGTCGCTATAGGCGAAGCCGAGATCGATGGTGATGCCGCGGCGTTTTTCTTCCGCCAGGCGGTCGGCATCGACTCCGGTGAGTGCCTTCACCAGCGCGGTCTTGCCGTGATCGATATGGCCGGCAGTGCCGATGATCATCGGCCGTCACGCGGCACGGGCGGTCTCCTGCTTTACCTCGCCAGGATCAGCGGATTCGGCGCATGGCGCGACCAGCCGGCTTCGCTCACCTTGATGTCCAGCCCGAGCGAGGCAAGGTCGTCGGCCATCGCCTCCACCGCCATGTCCTGCTCCTGATACAGCATCTTGGCGTAGCCGTGACAGGCGTCGCAGGTCTCCGCCTTCACGGCGCCGTTGCCGCCCGCAAGTTCCTGTAGCACCAGCGAGCGGGAGTCGCCGCAGTTGATGCATACGGCGCGCACATGGTTCCAGGCGGTGGCGCACAGGCCGCAATGCAGATAGCGCGCGCCCGGGGCACGGCCCGCGGCGGTGATCACGCCGGCGACCGGGGCGGAGCCGCAGACCGGGCACAAGCCGCGTTGCGGCAGCAGGCGCAGCGCGGCAACCGGCAGCGCGGCGGCGCGGTGGGCGAAATAGACCTGCAATGCGGCAGCGACGAAAAACCCAGCGCCAGCCTCGCTTGCTTGCATTGTGCCGCGCAGCCAGGCGTCGGCGAGCGCTTCCACCGCCGCCGCCGCGCGCACGCGCACGTTGTCGAGCGTGGCCAGCGTCGCCAATGGCAGCGCGTCGTGCGCAACATCCGACACTAACGTTGCCAGACCGTCGCGCCAGGCGGCGTCGCGCGCATGGCCGTCCGCGGCCAGCGGCGGCATGCGCGCCGCCACGTCGCGCTCGATTGCCGCCAGGTCAGGCGTGATTGGCGCCGGCATGACAATCGCCGCCTGCACGTGCGCGACGCGGGCGATGAAGCGCAGCCAGTCGGCCATCGGATGCCCGTCCGCCAGCGCTTCCAGCCGCGCGGCGCGACGGGTGAACAGGGCAGGGGGATCCGGCAGAATGATCGGCTCCGGCTGGCCGACGATGTCGCGTGTCGGGTCCCCGATACGCGCCTTGACGCGACTTTCTGCTCCCCCTCCCCTGGTGGGCTTGGGCCGCGAAGCGGACCAAGGTTGGGGGGAGGGGTCGGGGGCGCATGGCCCCCTCCCCCCAGCCCCCTCCCTCAAGGGGAGGGGGAGATTCTTACGCGACGTCACCGCCGCTTCGCACCCTCGCCCGGGGCACTCGCCAGTTCGCGCAGCCATTTGCGATGATGTCGCCACGACCAGCCGGCCGTAACCGTGCCGCGCGTCATCCCGCGCACGCTGCCGCGCACCCACAACGCGGCATAGACATGCACGATCCACACCGAAATGATCGCCACCGCTGCCAGGCTATGCGCCAACTGCGCCACCCGCTTCGTCTCTATCGTCGTGTAGCCGAAGAAATACGTGTCCCAGATGACCAGGCCGGTGATGAACAGCACGAGGATCAGCAAAGTCATCAGCCAGAAGATCAGCTTCTGGCCGCCGTTGTAGCGGCCGACTTCGGGGGCATGCTCTTCGTCGTTGGCCAGCACGCGGCGCAGCGCGCCCATCCAGTGCGAGTCGTCGCGGCCCCACAGATTGTGCCGGGCGAAGCGGATGAACAGCAGCGAAAAACTCAGCAGCAGTACCACGCCGAACCAGGGATGGATCGCCCGATCGTCCGCGCCGCCACCGAACAGCGCGGACAGGAAGAACAGCGCCGGATGGAATAGCGCCATGCCCGACACTGCGAGCAAGATGAGCGTGCCCGCGGTGATCCAGTGATTGATGCGGGCGGCGGTGGTGTAGCGTGCGACGGTGCCGGGCGGTTGGCGCATGGTGCTACTTCTCATCGATGGTGCGACGGCCTTCGGCTTCGTCCTCGGGCTGCACTTCGTTCGGACCCACGGTGATCCAGTGCACGAACCCGGCCAGCGCGACCAGCGCCATGCCGCCCAGCGCGAACGGCTTCATCATGCCCTTCCACGCCTGCACCAGCCGGCTGATATGCGGCTTGTCAGGCAGTCCGGCATAGAGCGACGGCTGATCGGCGTGATGCAGCACGTACATCACATGCGTGCCGCCGACGCCGGGCGGATCGTACAACCCGGCATTCTCGAAGCCGCGCGACTTCAGGTCCTCGATGCGCTCGCCGGCCCAGTCGGTCATGTCGGACTTGGTGCCGAACAGGATCGCGCCGGTCGGGCACGCCTTGGCGCAGGCGGGCTCCTGGCCGACCGCGACACGGTCGCTGCACAGCGTGCACTTGTAGACTTTCTGGTCGGCCTGGCTGAGGCGCGGGATGTTGAACGGACATCCCTTGATGCAATAGCCGCAGCCGATGCAGTTCTCGCTGACGAAATCGACGATCCCATTGGCGTATTGCACGATCGCCCCGGGCGAGGGACACGCCTTCAGGCAGCCCGGATCTTCGCAGTGCATGCAACCGTCCTTGCGGATCAGCCACTCCAGGTCGCCTTTCGGATTCTCCCATTCGGTGAAACGCATCAGCGTCCACGCGGCAGGACCCAGGTCGAGCGGGTTGTCATAGCTGCCCTGGAAGGTGCCGACCTCGGGACGCAGATCGTTCCACTCCATGCACGCCGCCTGGCAGGCTTTGCAGCCGATGCAGCGCGTCACGTCGATCAGCTTCGCCACCTGCGGAGTTTCGCGGATCTGCGGCGGGATTTCCGTCGATGCCGAGCGGCGGATAACGTCGAGTCCCTGAAGGTCGGCCATCTGCGCTCTCCCTCAGGCGATCGGTGGGGCGGACTTCTCGACGTTCACCAGGAACGCCTTGAACTCCGGGGTTTCCGCGTTGGCGTCGCCGACGAACGGCGTGAGCACGTTGGCGCCGAAGCCGATGCGCGCCTGGCCGGTGAAGCCCCAATGGATCGGCATGCCGATCGTGTGGATCGGCTTGCCGTCCACCATCATCGGTTTGATCCGCTTGGTGACATAGGCCTTGCAGATGATGAAGCCGCGATTCGAGGACAGCCTCACCCAGTCGGCCTGGGCGATGCCCTTTTCCCGTGCCAGCGCCTCGCCGATCTCGCAGAACTCTTCCGGCTGGAGCACGGCATTCATCGTGCCGTGCTTGGTCCAGAAGTGGAAATGCTCGGTCAGCCGATAGGTGGTGCCGACATAAGGGAATTTGTCCACCGTGCCAAAATCCGCGCGGTCGTCGGGGAAGACGCGCGCGACGGGATTCGGTCCGACTTTCGGATGCAGCAGGTTCGGCACCGGGCTTTCGAACGGTTCGTAGTGTTCGGGGAACGGCCCCTCGCGCATCTGGTCGCGGGCGAACAGGCGGGAGACGCCCTCGGCCAGCATGATGAACGGCCCGACGCCGGAATCCGGTTTCGTCGTCGGCACGAAGTCCGGCACGTCGATGCCGGTCCAGACGCTGCCGTTCCAGGCGATCAGCGGCTTGGCCGGGTTCCACGGCTTGCCGGCCAGATCGGCACTCGCCCGATTATACAAAATCCTCCGGTTCGCCGGCCAGGCGAACGCCCAGTTCGGCGCCAGCCCCTGCTCTCGCGGATCGCTGGCGTCACGCCGCGCCATGGTGTTGCCACGCTCCGTCCAGCAGCCGCTGTAGATCCAGCAGCCCGACGCGGTGCTGCCGTCATCGCGCAACTGCGCGAAGCCGTCGAGCAATTGCCCGGCGCGCAGCACGGTTGCGCCGTTGGCGTCCTTGATATCGACCAGTGCCCGGCCGTTCATTTCCTTGGCGAGTTCGTCCGGCCCGGGATTCGCCGGATCGGTATAGTTCCAGGTCAGATTGAGGATCGGATCGGGGAAGGCGCCGCCGTCCTTCGCATACATCGCTCGCATACGATGGAAGATGCCGGACATGATGGCGATGTCGCTGGCCGCCTCGCCGGGCGGGTCCGCCGCCTTCCAGTGCCACTGCACCCAGCGTGAGGAATTGGTCAGGCTGCCGTCTTCCTCGGCGAAACATGTCGTCGGCAGCAGGAACACTTCGGTGTCGATTTTCGACGGATCGGACGGATTCTGCTCTCCATGGTTCTCCCAGAACCGCGCGGTCTCGGTCTCCAGCGGATCCATCACCACGAGGAACTTCAACTTGCCCAGCGCGGCGCGGATCTTCTTCTTGTTGGGGAACGACTGCAGCGGGTTGAAACCCTGGCAGATATAGCCGTTCATCTTGCCCTGCGACATCAGCTCGAAGGCGCGCAGGATGTCGTAGATCGGCACGTCGAGTTTCGGCAGGTAGTCGTACGCCCAGTCGTTGTCGGCAGTCGCCGCCGCGCCGTACAGCGTCTTCTGCAGGCTGACGATGAACTTCCTGGTGTTCTGCCAGTAGCTGACCTGACCGGGGCGCAGCGGCTTGAACGCCCTGGTCTTCATGTAGTCGGCGAAGGTTGGCTCGATGTCCTTCGGCATGTTCAGGTAGCCGGGCATCAGGTTGGACAGCAGGCCGATATCGGTGAGGCCCTGGATGTTGGAATGTCCGCGCAGCGCGTTCATGCCCCCGCCGGCCACGCCGATATTGCCGAGCAGCAACTGCACCATCGCCATGGCGCGGATGTTCTGGCTGCCGACGGAATGCTGCGTCCAACCCAGCGCGTACATGCTGGTCAGCGCCTTGTCGGGGGCCGCGGTGGAGGCAATCAGGTCGCACACCGCCAGGAACCGGTCGCGCGGGGTCCCGCAGATCTTTTCCACCGTCTCCGGCGTGTAGCGATCGACATGCGCGCGCAGCAGGTTGATCACGCAGCGGGGATTGGCGAGCGTCGGATCGACTTTGGCGAAGCCGTCGTCGCCCAACTCGTAGTCCCAGTCGCCGCGGTTGTAGTCGTTCTTCTCCGGCGAGAAGCCGCTGAACAGCCCGTCCTGGAAGCCGTAGCCTTCCTTCACGATCAGCGCGGCGTTGGTGAAGGACGCCACGTAATCGTGCTGGATGGCGTTCTTCTCCAGCAGGTAGCGCATGACGCCGTTGAGGAACGCGATATCGGTGCCGGGCCGGATCGGCGCGTAATAATCCGCCACCGAGGCGGTGCGGGTGAACCGCGGATCGACCACCACCAGCTTGGCGTGGTTGTGCATCTTGGCTTCAACCACCCATTTGAAGCCGCAGGGATGCGCCTCCGCCGCGTTGCCGCCCATCACCAGAACCACGTTGGCATTCTTGATGTCCTGCCACGTGTTGGTCATCGCGCCTCGACCGAATGTTGGGGCCAGACTGGCCACCGTCGGTCCGTGTCAGACACGCGCCTGGTTGTCGAAGACCACCATTCCGAAGGACCGCACCACCTTCCAGGTCAGCATTGCGGTTTCGTTCGACGAAGCGGAGGCGGCCAGCATGCCGGTGGTGAGCCAGCGATTCACCGTGGTACCGGCCGCGTTCTTCGCGACGAAGTTGTTGTCGCGATCCTGCTTCAGGTGCCTGGCGATGCGGTCCAGCGCGTCATCCCAGGAGATGCGCTTGAACTCTTTGCTGCCGGGCGCGCGCACCATGGGGTACTGCACGCGGGTCGGTGCGTGCACCACGTCGAGCAGGGCGGCGCCTTTGGGACAGAGCGTGCCGCGATTGACCGGATGGTCGGGGTCGCCCTCGATGTGCATCACGCTGGCGCGGGCGTTCTTCGCATGGTCGCCGGTGCTGTAGATCAGGATGCCGCAGGCGACGGCGCAATAGGTGCAGGTGTTGCGCGTCTGACGGCGCAATAGGTGCAGGTGTTGCGCGTCTCGGTGGTGGCGGTGAGCTTGAACGGCCGCACGGATGCGGCCAACGCTTCGCCGGCGGCGCCGAACCCCAGGGCGCCGATACTGGACGCCGCGAGGGTGGCCCCGCTGAGCTTTATGAAGCCGCGACGGCTGAGTTCCATGCCCCAGTCCTCCCTGGCGGTGCGGGTATCCCGCGACCGACCGGCGATTCTTATTTCACACGTGTACGTTAGCACGACGGGGAGCGGCGGCAACAGGATTGTCTTTGGACGAAATTGCCTTGGCGAGCGGGCCGGGGTGACCGGCGCGGCGACCTGGAGATGCGCGGCAGACCGACGTGTCACGCGGCGGTGGGTTCGGTACGGGCACGGTCACCGGGCGGTGGATTTGCGTGGCGCGGGTTGGGAGCGGACTGCGGCACCCTCACCCTCGGCGCTTGCACGCGTCGACCTCTCCCGCGCACAGCG